>CAMDLO010000028.1 GCA_945901765.1 Cyanobium sp. NIES-981
TTCTGAAATTTATTGAAGCTTTCAATGAATGGAACCAGCATCAGACCAAGAGGAATCATGGTCTGAAGAGCAATACCAAGCAACTTGTTCGGCACCACCCTCAGAATCTGAAAGACAGGATAGAGGTACCATTCGGGCAAGATCTCAAGCGGAGTCGCAAAGGGATCAGCCTTATCAGCCAACATCGCCGGGTCTAGCACTGCCAGACCGACGATGCAACCAATGGTCCCGAGAATGACCACCGGGAACATGTAGAGAAGATCGTTCGGCCAGGCCGGTTCACCGTAGTAGTTGTGACCCATGCCCTTGGCGAGTTTGGCGCGCAGGGCAGGATCGCTGAGGTCGGGCTTTTTGAGGATGTGCATGGGTCTAAAGCCGTTGAAGGAACTCTAGGACAGCTGGAGGTTCAAAAATTTGAAGAAAGGATGGGCGCGATCAAAATTGATAATTGAGACGGCCCGAACCAATAAGGGTCACAAGGGACCGGAGATGCCTTGCTTGCGGATCATCAGGAAGTGCATGAGCATGAAGACCGCAAGCAACCACGGCATCACGAACGTATGCAGGCTGTAGAAACGGGTCAGAGTTGACTGGCCCACACTCTCTCCGCCGCGGAGAAGTTCCACCATGAAGTCGCCCACAACAGGAACTGCAGCGGGGACGCCGCTCACGATCTTCACAGCCCAGTAACCGACTTGGTCCCAGGGAAGGGAATACCCGGTGACACCGAAGCTCACCGTGATGACAGCCATGGTCACACCGGTAACCCAGGTGAGCTCACGGGGCCGCTTGAAACCGCCGGTGAGGTAGACACGGAAAACGTGAAGAATCAGCATCAGCACCATCATGGAGGCACTCCAACGATGCACAGACCTGATCAGCCAACCAAAGCTGACGTCGGTCATCAGATACTGAACAGAGGCATAAGCCTCTGCCACAGTGGGCTTGTAATAAAAGGTCATCGCGAAGCCAGTCGCGAACTGGATCAGGAAGCAGACCAGGGTGATGCCACCGAGGCAATAAAAGATGTTGACGTGGGGTGGCACGTACTTGGCCGAGATGTCGTCGGCAATGGCCTGGATCTCAAGGCGCTCCTCGAACCAGTTGTAGACCGGGTTGGCGGGGCCCCCGGGATTGCCAGCAGGAGTGTTCGCCATGCAGCTGGATGGATGGGTTGCGAGAGTCTACGCACTGCCTCGAGACAAGCGTGAGCGCCGTGCGCCCTGCCCCCCGGCCAACCCCCCCGTCTGCGCCCTCTCCCACCAGTGGTCGGCTGCTGCGCGCTGCCCTGTGCCTGCTGCTGAGCGGGTTGTGGCTGCTGGCCTCGCCATTGCCGGCGAACGCGCTCAGCGACCCCCAGCAGCTCGTGGTGGAGGTGTGGCGGCTGGTGAACCGGAGTTACGTGGATCCTGCACGTTTCGAGCAGGTGCACTGGCGCCGACTGCGTCAGAAGGCGCTGGAGAAGCCAATCCACAGTTCCGCCGACGCCTACGACGCCATCGACGCGATGCTCTTGCCTCTGGGTGACCCGTACACCCGTCTGCTGCGGCCGGAGGAGTACACGGCGCTGCGCTCCAGCACCCAGGGGACGGTGAGCGGCGTGGGCCTCCAGCTCGGGCTGCGGGCCGACGACCAACAGGTGGTTGTGATCGCTCCCCTCGACGGCTCCCCCGCTGCCGAGGCCGGCATCGGCAGCGGCACGGCCGTGCAGCGGGTGAACGGCCTCTCCACCAGGGAACTGGGCCTGGATCAGACCGCAGCGGCCTTGCGGGGGCCGAGCGGCAGCACGGTGGTGCTGGACCTGGTCGACAGCCGGGGGCAAAGCCGGGAGGTGGAACTGGAGCGCCGGCAGGTGGATCTGCGCCCTGTGCGCAGCCGGCGGCTGCGGCTGGAGGGGCACACCCTTGGCTATCTGCGCATCACCCAGTTCGCCGACCCCGTCCCGCAGCAGGTGAAGGAAGCCCTGCAGGATCTTCTGGCCCAGGGCATCGAAGGACTGGTGCTGGATCTGCGCAACAACTCTGGTGGCCTGGTCAGCGCCGGCCTGGCCGTGGCCGACAGCCTGCTCGACAGGGCGCCGATCGTCGAGACGGAAGACCGGGAGGGGCTCAGCTCGCCGCAGCAGTCCGGCGCCGGGCTGCTCTACGACGGTCCGATCCTGACGCTGGTGAATGGCGGGACGGCCTCCGCCAGCGAAATCCTGGCGGGTGCACTGCAGGACGACGGGCGCAGCCGTCTGGCCGGCAGCCGCACCTATGGCAAGGGACTGATCCAGAGTCTGCTCTCCCTCAGTGACAGCAGCGGCCTGGCCGTCACCGTGGCCCGCTATCTGACGCCCAGCGGTCGGGATATCCAGAACCTGGGGATCGAGCCGGATCTGCCGCTGCCGGCACCGGAGCCCCTCAATCCAGGCGGGGATGGCGACGTCTGGCTCGACCAGGCCGCCAGGATGCTCGCTCTGGAGTTACCCGGCGCCAGCACAGGCATGGCAAGCCCCTCGCCTCCGCTCAACAGCTCTGGAACCGATTGATTGATGGGAGAGCGCACCTATCACGACCCCCTGCATGGGGCAATCAGTCTCAGCCAGCGGGATCCGGCCGAGGCTCTGGCCATGGCTCTGATCGACACGGCGCCGTTCCAGCGCCTGCGGCGGATCCGTCAGCTGGGGCCCGCCTTCCTCACATTCCACGGAGCGGAATCGAGCCGCTTCACCCACTCGCTGGGGGTGCTGGAACTGGCACGGCAGGCTCTGCAGCAGTTGCGGCGGCACCACGACCAGCTCTGGGAGCATCGCGGTGTGCTGTACGCAGCCGCCCTGCTGCATGACGTGGGCCATGGCCCGCTCAGCCACACCGGCGAGGAGATGTTCGGGCTCAAGCACGAGACCTGGTCAGCCCGGCTGATCCAGGAGCACCCTGCCCTGCGGGACCCCCTGGAGACCCTGGCCCCCGGCAGCGCCGAGACCGTGGCCGCCATGCTCACCGGCCGAGGCCATCCCTGCAGAGCGATAGCGGCCCTGGTGAGCAGTCAGCTGGACTGCGACCGGCTCGACTACCTGCTGCGGGACAGCCACAGCACCGGTGCCTGCTTCGGGCAGCTGGATCTGGAGCGGATCCTGGCCGCGCTGACCCTGGCACCGGATGGATCTCTGGCCATTCATCCGAAAGGCTTGATGGCAGTCGAGCACTACTTGGTGGTGCGCAACCTGATGTATCGCAGTGTGTACAACCACCGGCTCAACGTGGTGTGCAACTGGCTGCTGAGGCAGACGATCGCCCTGGCGCGCCGGCTGGGTCCGGGGCTGGTCTGGGCCGACCCGGTCATGAGCCGATGGCTGTGGACTCCTCAGGAGCTCGACCTGCAGACCTTCCTCGCCAACGACGACATCCGCACGGGATATCACCTGATGCGCTGGCTTGAGGACGGGCCGACCGATCTGGCGGAGCTGTGCCGACGGCTGCTCGACAGGCGGCTGCTCAAGGCGACGGCCGTGTCTGATCTACCCCCATCGCAACGGCTGGAGCTGCTGGCCCAGGCTCGCCGTCTGGCGGAAGCAGAGGGTTTCTGTGCCGAGCTGACCTGCGGACTGCAACAGCGGCGGAGCCGGGGCTACCACGCTTATGAGGGAGGCCTGCGGCTGTGGGATGGCCAGCGGCTGCAGGCACTGGAACAGCGTTCGGCCCTCGTGCGCAGCCTGGCGGAGCCCCTGGAACTGGCCTGGTTGATCCATCCCGCGGAGGTGGCCCCTAAGTTGCGGCGGTTGATCAGCCCTTGATGCAGGCGACTGGCATGGGTGCAGAGGTGCATGGCGCGGCGTGGGGCGGCTCACCTGGGTGGGTGGTGCTGACGGAACCCAGCCGGGGGGCATCGGCCTGGGAGCAGGTGGAACGCGCCCTCCAGCAGGCGGCTTTGCGGGACCACGGCCCCCTTCCGGCCGCTGTGGTCCTCGTCAGCGGCGCCTGGAGGCTGGATGTGCGCGCCCTGCGGGCTGTGGCCGAAAGGCTGGCGGACCATGGGGTGGCGTTGGTGGGTCTGAACAGCCGCGATCCCAAGTCCAGGGTGGCGGCAGCCGCCCTGGGGATTCCCTGCTCGGCCCCTCTACCCGAGGTGGCCATGGCGGCCGCTGCCAGCAAGCTCACTCTCCACCAGGGCACCCTGCGCGCCGGTGACCACCTCGAAGTGGAGGGCACGCTCCTGGTGCTCGGCGATGTCAACCCCGGCGCCCGGGTCAGTGCCGGGGGGCACGTGCTGGTGTGGGGCCGGCTGCGGGGCACGGCCCATGCAGGGTGCCACGGCGACGCAGGCGCGAGCATCGTGGCCCTGCAGCTGCGCCCGCTGCAGCTGCGCATTGCCACAGCGGTGGCGAGGGGGCCCGATGAGCTGCCGCCGGCCGGACTGGCCGAACAGGCGCTGCTGATCAACGGCGCCATTGCGCTGCGACCGGCTCCGCCGATCTGGCCCCTGCAGGAGAACGTCAGCGGTTGATCCAGCCCAATCCACCCAGCATCCCTGCCGCGGCCATGAACCAGAGGGGAGAGATCCGGGTGCGCAGCATCAGCACACAGACCAGGATCGACACAACCACACCAGCGGGGTCCGTATCGGCGGTGCGCAGGATCTTGAGCCCGACCGCGAACAAAATGCCCAATGTGATTGGTCCCATGGCCCGCTCGAAGGCCATCCGCGCCGGCGAGGTCTCCAGCCGTTTCCAGCTCAGGCAGGCCACCACCATCAGCAGTGTGGATGGCAACAGAATCGCCAGCTCGGCGGCCACCGCACTGAGCAGGGCCCAGCCAGGCCCCTCCCGCCAGGCTGCCCCCAATCCAAGCAGGCCGACGATCATGGAACTGGGCCCCGGCGCCGCTTCGGCCAAGGCGTAGAGATCAGCAAACTGCCTGGCCGTGAGCCAGCAGTATTGCTCCACAGCCAGATGGTGATACTCCGCCAGCAAGGTGTTGCCACCGCCCAATGAAAACAGTGATAACCCGAGAAACTGGCCGATCACTTGAACCAACCGGCCCAGATCGGAAAGGGATTCGGGTCGACAGGCGACCATCAGCAGAGGGCTGCCGGTCATGGTCTGGGGCGAACCGCCGAACGGGGCCAGTACCAGATCATGGCCAGGGGGCCGCTGATCAGCACCACTGGCACGAGGCGGGCGTGGAAAAAGCTCAGAGCCAGAAACACAGCGGCTGCGAGCAGCAGAGCCACAGCATCTTTCCAGTATTGATCAAGAATCTTGAATCCCATCGATAGGGCCATCCCGGCGGCCGCCGCCACAACACCGGCAAGCAGGCGATCCACAGCCGGCAAGGCGTGAATCTGAAAATAGATCAGGCCGAAGGCCATCAACAGGCTGAACGGCACCAGCAGCATGCCCGAGAGAGCCGCGACAGCCCCGACAAGGCCATGAAATTCGGCACCGATGTAAACGGCCATATTGATCTGATTGGGCCCAGGAAACAGGCGCGCCACCGTCAGGCCGGTGAGGAACTGCTCATTGCTCATCCAGCGGCGCTGCTCCACCACGATCCGCTGACTCCAGGCCGATAACCCCCCGCCGAAGGCCGAGAGAGCCACCTGCAGCATGCCGAAGAACAGCTCCCGTAAACCCGGCGGCGGCGCCAGCTGCGCCGGGGATGAAGGCGTGGGATCAGTCATGCACAAAATGGGGATCGGGCGGCAGCTCACCCTCCTCATGCAGAGAGGGATCGAGGGGATCAGGCGCCTGATAGGCACTGGCCTGGTCCCAGTCGATTTCAAAGGTCTGGCGAAGTCGTTTCACCACATCCGGCGAATCCGATTCGATACCCAGCTCCCGGCGCAGGTCAAAGGCACTGCGATCGATATTCATGGAGCCGGTCTGCGCATAGTGATCATCCACCAGGATGAGCTTGGCATGGAGCTTGAGATGCTTCTGACGGCGCACCTTCACGCCAAAGCGCTCCATAATGCGCAGCGATGAGAACGTGTCATAGATATCCCAATCGGAAATACCGTGCTTGCCGCCGCAGAGAAATCTCACCTTCACGCCCCTCTCCCTGGCTGCAATGATCCGCTCCAGGATCACCGCATCGACAAATTTCGGATGCTGAATCCAGAGAGTGCTCTCAGCGATGTCAATGATGCGCGCCATCTGTCCACGGCTGTGCCGGCTGCTCCACACCAGACCGACATCCAGATCGGGCTGAAAGGACTCACGATTCCAGTCAGCCTCAAATCCGGCGATCACCTGAGCAACCACGGAAGGGTTTTCACTCACCACGCCGTAATCGCGAGTTTCTGTGAAATATTTGTCTGCAAGGTTGAACGTGGCGATCAACGCTGCATCCCGGTCGACCACCAGCGACTTCTCGTGGGTGACCGGGAAGGCCTCGCTCGCCCAGGCCACCTCGATTCCCCAGTCCTTGAGCTGGTTGAAGGTGTCGTCATTCCAGCGATCGCCCCCGGACGTGTGGGGATTCAGCATCACCCTCAGCCGGACCCCCCGGCCCTGGGCGCGTTGCAGTGCATCAAGGATCTGGGGGCTCTGCAGCTTGAACTGCTTGAGGCGCAGCTGCTGGGTGGCCCGGTCGATCAGCTCGACCACAGCGGCAGCCCCGTCATCGGGCATCACCATCAGGCGTTGGTGGGTGTGACGCACGGCTGCAGCTCGGGTGGCTCGGGCCCAGTTGTAAGCCCCCGGATGCCGTTTTGGCCTTAACCTGCCCCGACCTCGGGCCAAGCCGTGTCAGCCGCGTCCAGTCGTTTCATCCTGATCTGTTCGGGCAAGGGAGGCGTGGGTAAAACCACCCTCACCGCCAACCTGGGCATCGCCCTGGCCAGACAGGGGGCCCGTACCGCCGTTCTGGATGCGGACTTCGGTCTGCGCAATCTCGACCTGCTCCTGGGCCTGGAGAACCGCATCGTCTACACCGCCCAGGAGGTGCTGGCCGGCAGCTGCCGCCTGGAGCAGGCGCTGGTGAAGCACAAGCAGGAGCCCAACCTCGCCCTGCTGCCCGCCGGCAACCCCCGCATGCTCGAGTGGCTGACCCCGGAAGACATGGAGCGGATTGCGGCGCTGCTCGGCGAAGCGCATGACTACGTGCTCATCGATGCCCCGGCCGGCATCGAGGGGGGGTTCCGCAATGCGATGGCCGCAGCCCGCGAAGCGATCATCGTCACCACTCCGGAAGTCTCGGCCGTACGCGACGCCGACCGGGTGATCGGGCTGCTCAACAGTGAGAACGTCAAACCGATTCAGCTGGTGCTCAACCGGGTGCGGCCACGCATGATGGCCAACCAGGACATGTTGTCGGTTGATGATGTGACCGACATCCTCGCCCTGCCCCTGCTGGGGCTGGTGCTGGAGGATGAACAGGTGATCGTCAGCACCAACCGCGGTGAACCCCTCACCCTGAACAGCAGCCAGTCGCCTGCCGCCCGGGCCTACACCAATGTGGCTCGCCGACTGTTGGGCGAGGAGGTCCCCCTGATCGACCCCAGCAAGGAACGGCAGGGGCTGCGGGCCCGGATCGGCCGGCTGATGAACACCAAGATCTTCTGAGCCGATGACCCTGCGAGACCTGATCAACAAACTGCTGGGCCGTCAGGCCGCCAGTGCGGGCATGGCCCGCCAACGCCTGCAGCTCGTGCTCGCCCACGACCGCAGTGACCTCAATCCCGAACTGCTGGAGCAGATGCGGCGCGAGATCCTGGAGGTGGTGAGCCGCTACGTGGAGATCGACGTGGAGGGCGGCGACGTGAGCCTGGCCACCGAAGACCGGGTCACGGCCCTGGTGGCCAACCTGCCGATCCGGCGCACCCGGCCTCTGGCCGAGACCGGAGCGGCGGCAGCCGCAACGGATTCAGACCAGGATCCACTGGGCAATGATCAGGCCGGCGACGCCGCCCCTGAGGCCGTTGCAACGCCCGCTGCCGACTCCACCACCGACAGGGAGACCGCCTTGGGCGTCTGAATCCAAGGCCGTGTCGCAGCTGTGGCAACCCTGTACGTCGGACGCCCTGCCGACCATGTTCTGCCCCGCCTGTGAGATCACCGCTGCCGAAGCACGGGTGCTGGCGGAGTTGCGACATGGACTCAGCAACCGCGGCATCGCCGCGCGGCTCGTGGTCAGCCCGCGCACAGTGGAAAGCCACATCTCCAGCTTGCTGGCCAAAACCGGGTGCGGCAACCGCACCCAGCTGCTGCTCTGGGCTCTCGGGCTGCCGGTTCAGCGATAAGCTCCCATTGGCGTTACGCCAGTGCCGGCTTAGCTCAGCGGTAGAGCAGCGCTTTTGTAAAGCGAAGGCCATCGGTTCAAATCCGTTAGCCGGCTTCCAGGCTCTGCCGCCAAGGCGGAGCCGCGGTCACGGCAGAGGGGGCAGAGGAGCTGGTCGTGCGGCGGGCCCCAGCGGTGGCAGGGCCGGCAGTTGCAGCGGCGACCGCACCGGAGCGACTGGAGCGGCTGGTCCAATTGGACCGACTGGAGCGACTGGAGCGACGGAAGGCTGGGAGCCTGATGCTCCGGCAACGACGCGGGAGGCGGGAGCGGAGAACCACCGCTGCAGCAGCGCCTGCCGCTGATCAGCCGGTTCCGGGCCCAGCGCCCAGAGGCTTTCCAGGTAGAAAAAAGCCACCCCGAGACCGGCCTGGCGGGTCGTCGCCACTTTCTGCTGCAGCAGGGGCAAGGGGGTGGGGCGGTTGCGCTGACCGCTCATGATCGCGATGGCCGTGGGAATGCGCTGACGCGCCTCCTGCACCTCAGGACGAACCAGATGGGGGCTGAAGCTCTCCAGGTCCGGGCGATAGATCTGCACGAGCAGTTCATCAGCGATGCCCTGCCGCACCCAGCTGCGCCAATCCTGAAGCTGCAGCTTGTAGGCGAAGTCGTAATAGTTCGGCGAGATGGAGATCAACGCACCCGGTCGACGGGCCCTGACGGCCTTGCTGAGCCGATCCATGAAGGCGGTGATCTTGTCAGCCCTCCACTTGACCCAGGCCGCATCGGCCGGATTGGCCGGTGGCTGCTTGCCCGTTTCCTTGCGATAGAGAGCCACGGTGAAGGGGTCATAGCCAAACTCCCGGGGCAGGGTCATGTGGTCGTCGAACTGAATACCGTCAGCCCCGTAGACCCCGACCACCTCCAGCACCAGATCGGTGATCAGCTGCTGCACCTCCGGCCGGAAAGGATTGAGCCACACCACCTCACCGGCTGCGCTGATCGACGTCAGTCCGCCGTCCTGCCGGCGGGTGAGCCAGTCGCGGTAGCGCCTGGCCAGCTCCGAATCAGGCGGAGCCATGAAACCGAATTCGAACCAGGGGATCACCAGCAGGCCCTGCCGGCGCCCTTCGGCGATCAACTCGCCGATCACATCCTGACCCTGCAACCCCCGGAAGCTGAAGTCCTGAATCCCGCGCTCGGCGACCACCTGGCTGGGGTAGTAGGCCAGGCCGCCGTTCCACACCACCGGATAGAGCGTGTTGAAGTTCAGACGAGCGAGCACGGCCACGGTCTGGCGCATGCGTTCCCTGTCGCGGAGCACGGGCATGTCGTTGGCCGTGAGCCACACCCCCCTGAGCTCGGCACGGCGGGGAGCCGTCATCGGCAACGCCGGCTGAGGAGCCGGCTCCAGAGCTGGCGCAGCAGCGCCGCTGGTCAGCGCCAGGCCAACGGCCAGCAGCAGTGCCCGGAGCCGGCAGCGGTCAGGGAGGCCCATGGCGTTGAACAGGGCGAAGCGCACCCTAGGAGTCGTGATTCGCCAGCAGCCAGATCGCCAGCAGCACGGGCAGCCAGAGCAACCAGATGGCCCGAAGCAGCCCGAAGCCGATATCGATCATGGGCCCGAACAGCCAGGCATACCCCGCGATGGTGATCAGCAGAGTCAGAAGAAGGGCTGCCATCGCCGCAGTCAGGCCTGCAGGTGTGAGGGCAGAAAAGCACCGGCACGCACCACTTGCCAGCACGACTGAGACCCTTGGGACCGGTGCTGAGGCGACTCTTGCCAGGCCAGCACGGTGCTGGCCTGGCCGCTGGCCGGCGACCAGGGCAATGGGGCCAACAGCGGCAGATCCGGAAAGTAGTTGTGGGCCTCGCAGGCATCCCTGGCTGCGGGCCTGCCGGACGGATTGGCACTGGTGGTTGCCAGGGGGCCGGTGAGACGCAGCAGGCTGCGACAGAGCGCGCAGGCCGGGATGCGCAGACCAAGACTCGTGCCACCTGGGTGGAGGTGCTCCACCCAGTCCCCTCTGGCAGGCAACACCAGAGTGAGTGCCCCAGGCCAACCCATTCGGGCCAGCTCCAGCCACTCCTGGCGCCAGGGCACCCCCAGCACCGGGTGCAACTGATCGAAATCGGCCGCCATCAGGATCAGGGGCTTGTTCGCCGGGCGCTGCTTCAGGTGCCAGATCCGGGCGGCGAACCTGGGCAGAGCAGCAACGGCCGGCAGCGTGTCGGTGGGGATCAGCGCCAGCGCCCCACCCCTGAGAAGATCAGCCAACGCGGCAGCGGCTGCCCCGGCCGGATAGCCGCCACGGTCATGGTCCAGCTGCTCAACCATGGCGCGACGCAGGCTGTGTGGGGAATTCAGGGCGAGGCCGCCCGCCTCCTGCACAACGGCCGACAACAAATCGCCCGTTGCCTTCCAGATCGCGGTGGGCGCTGATCTGCTCCAGGCCGGCCGCCTGAAACAACTCCTGCACGGCCTCGCTCTGGTCGTGATGGTGCTCCAGCAACAGCCACCCTCCCGGCGCGAGAGCGCGGGGCGCATCACTGACAATCAGACGAATCGCCGCCAGACCATCCGCTCCACCATCGAGTGCGAGGCGGGGCTCATGGCGCTGAACAACGGGCTCCAGAGCCGCCCATGTGGCCGTGGGAATGTAGGGAGGATTGGTCACCACCACCTCCAGCCTGCCCCACCAGGATTGGAGCGGAGCCCACCAGTCGCCCGCCAGCAGGTGCACCCGTTGAGCAGGCGCCCAGCGCTGCAGGTTGCTCTGGGCCTGGCGGAGCGCGCGGGCGCTGCGGTCCACACCAAAGCCCAGCGCATCAGGCCAGAGCCGGGCCAGGGCCGCCGCAAGACAACCTGATCCCGTACCCAGATCGGCCCAGCAGCGCGGTGGATCGGCACCGACGCACTCCTGAGCCAGCGCCACAAGCTGTTCGGTCTCCTGGCGTGGGATCAGCACCCCTGGGGCGACATCCAGCTCCAGATCGCGCCAGGGACAGCGTCCGACCAGATACTGCAGCGGCTCGTGCTGGAGGCAATGACGGCGCCAGAGCGTCTGCAGGTGCCCAAGGCCTGTAAGCAGGCGTACAGAACGGCCAGGATCGAGGCGCAGGCGCTGCAGGGTCGCCCAGTCCAGACCGGCCTCCTCCCGCAGCAACCAATCCAGATCGACGCTGCGGCCGCCCTGGTCCAGCTGCAGGCGACGCCACCGCAGCAGATCGGAACCACAGACGCTCTGGCAGGCCTGATCCGGGCCGTCTGACAACACATCGGCAACGGCTGCAGGGGAGTGCGGCCCAGCAAGGGCCGCACCGATGGGCTGCTCTCTGACCAATCGTGCTGAATGCTCTGCCCCGAGGTTAGAGAGGCCGCCAGTGCAGACCGGGCTCAGCCCGGATCGCCCCAGCCAGTTCGAGGGCCAGCAGCCTGGGCGCCAGCTGCGCAGCCGGGCTGTGGAGAACCTGGCAGAGCTGCTCAAGCGAAGCCCCCCCGCCCAGCGCCTGGAGCAGCTCGGCATCCCCAGCAACGCCTGCGGACCGTCCCCCCCCCGCCGCTGCCGCCAGCGGCCCCTCACCCAGTTGGCGGATCAGGTCTGCCGGCTCCAGCAACAGGGAAGCCCCCTTGGCCAGCCAGCCGTTGCTGCCGCGGGCGGAGAGCCGTGCCGCATCGCCGGGCACCACCCAGAGAGGCAGCTGCTGCTCCCAGGCCAGCCGGGCCGAATGGAGAGCACCGCTGCGCTCCGGACACTCCACCAACACCACAGCCCTGGCCAGGGACACCAACAGCCGGTTGCGAGCAGCGAAGTGGCCCGCACAGACGCCACCGCCAGGTGGCTGCTCACTGATCAGCAGCCCCTGCCGCCGCACCGCAGCCTGCAGCCCCTGGTGATGGCTCGGATACACCCGCTCCAGGGGCGTACCCAGCACCGCGATCGGCCGGCCGCTGGCACGAAGACAGCCGCGGTGGGCAGCGGCATCAATACCATCCGCCAAGCCGCTCAGCACAGGCCATCCAGCCTGGGCGAGGGCCGCACCCAAGGCATCCGCCATCGCCAACCCCTGGCGCGACGGCCGGCGGGTGCCAACGACGGCAACGGCCTGGCGACGGGCCAGCAGGGGCCAGCTGCTGCCAAGGCCTGCCCAGTGCAGCACCAGCGGAGGGCGCTCCAGGCCGGCCAGAGACGGAGGCCATGCAGGATCTCCGGGCACGAGCAGCCCTCGCCCCCGGCGCACGTGCTCGGCCCAGGATGACAGCGGCGCCGGGCCCCAGCGCCTGCGATGGGCAGCCACACCCGCACACCACCCCTCACCGACCCCGCCAAGCCGCTTCAGAGACTCCAGCGGCGCGCACCAGGCCTCAGCCAGGGTGCCGAAGCGTTGCTCCAGTTGACACAACCGCACCCAGCCGACGCCTGGACAGGCTGACCAGAGCAACCACCAGAGACGCCGCTCCTGATCCCAAGACCGAGAAGACGCGTCGTCAGAGCGGCTCACATCCAGAAACAGGGGCGTGGATTGGGCGCCGCGCCCAACATCAGCCATATGGGCAGTACATCTGTACTGATCTTACTGCGGTCCCCGGGCAAGCCGCTCCACCGCGTTCTGCAGCTCCTGCGGCCAGTGGCGCTGCAGAACGCGCGCAGCACCGCCGCCCGGCGGACTGGCCAACAGCACCAGTTCCACCCGGGCCTCCGCGGCAAGACATCCATCGGCCCGCACGAACCGGCTGAGCCAGGGCAACCGCACACCGCGGCGGGGGAGCACCTGACTGCGCAGCTCCACCAGCTCGCCATGGAACAGGGCACGGCGGTAATCCACACCAAGACTGACCACGGGCAGCTCCAGCCCGCGGGCCGAGAGATCGCCGTAGGCCAGCCCTGCAGCGGCGAGCGCTTCGACGCGAGCCTCCTCAAGCCAGGCCAGATAGGCGCCGTGCCACATCACGCCGGCGTGATCGGTGTGCTGCGGCAGCACCCGACGCCGCAGCAACCAGTCGCCTCCCTCAGGATTCACCACACTCAGTCACGGTCTGCACGGGCGGATGACGGGCATCAAAGAACCGCCATAGGCTGCCGGAACGACTGCTGGAGGGCCTGTGTTCCGCAATGTTCTGATCGCCGATTCCGGCAAGGGCCATGTGGAGGAGATGGTGCGCATGCTGCGCGACATCCCGGTGGTGCGTCAGGCCCGGGTGAATCTGCTGCATGTGGTGCCTGAACAATCCGGCGAGGTCGTGCAGCAGCACTGGCAGATCGCGGCGGGCATCCTGGCTGCGGCTGTCGAACGCCTCTCGCTCGATCCCTCCGAAGTCAACACGATCATCCGCCAGGGCGACACCAAGCAAACGGTGCTCAGGGTCGCCGAGGAACTGAATGCCGATCTGATCGTGATGGGGTCGAGGGGCCTGAACAGGCTGCAGTCCATCCTCGGCAACAGCGCCAGTCAATACGTGTTTCAGCTCTCCACCAGGCCGATGCTCCTGGTGCGCGACGACCTTTACGTCCGTCACATCAATCGGGTGATGGTGACCGTGGACGGTACGGGAGTCGGCGACGACGCGATTCGGCTGGCCTGCGAACTGGTGCGGGAGATACCGGGCGGCGCCCTGATCGGCGTGCATGTGAGCCGGCAGGACATCACACCGTCCAGAGGTGGCAAATCGCCGGCAGATGAGGTGCTCGAGAAGGCGGTCCAGCGCGCTCGCTCCTTCGGGGTGGAGATGAAAGGGGAGCACCGCACAGGGGCCGACATCGGCCGCACGGTTTGCGCAGCTGCCGGTGATCTGAATGCCGATCTGCTGGTGATCGCCTCCCAGGACCGTCGCCCGGTTGTTGCCAAGGCACTGGTGGACCTCGATCGCCTGCTCGGCAGCTCAGTCAGCGATTACATCCGTGTTCATGCTCCCGCTCCGGTTCTGCTGGTTCGAGAGCCGGAGGGGCGCCGCTGAGCCCGGGACCCGATGGCGCCAGAGGTTGAAGCAGCCGAGAGAGCGATCCAGGCTCTCGGCTCAGGACTCAACCGCCCTGTCGGCTGCTGGTCTGGATATAGAGAACGATCAGAAAAACCGTGGGAACCAAAACGAACATCAGGCTGGCGACAAAGCCGAGGTCATTGGTTTCCATGGCTGATCCTGGGCGAAGCAATGCTTTGGGTGGAGGGTATCACCGCCCGGATGGGGCAGGTTCATCACCTTCATCGGCCGTTGTGGTGGGCGCCTCAGCAGCCCCAGTCGGCTGACCAGGCGCATCGTCGTCCTGATCGGCCTGGCGAGGAGGGGTCGGCCAGGCGGTGGGGCCGGCCGGCAGGGGCCGGGCAAGCGCCGCAACGATCTGGTTCTCCCGGTCAGCCAGCCCCACCTGAGGCCTGGTGATCACCAGCAGGGATTGCTGGATCAAGGCCTGACAGGCCAGACGCCACTGCTGAGGACGACGTCGCAGCCGCTGCTCCTCCACCGGAGTGCGCGTACTGAGGGCCTGCTCCGAACAGCCCTCCGGGATCTCCACAAAGCAGGTGATGCACTGGCCGCAGCCCCCGCAGTTTCCGAGCGCACCCTTCAGTCCATAGAGCTGCACGCCCGCCCGCAGTGCCACCTCGCGCAGGTTTTCCCCTGGATAGCACTCCACGTCCAGACCCTCACGCACGAATCGGATCACGGGCACGGCAGGGGAGAGCGGCTGCGCACATTCTGGGCCGGGCCGTTGCGCTCCGTTACCTGGCCCGCCGCTTGTGCCAGTGCACCCTTACGATCGCCCAACCCTCCCCAGAACATCTCCCATGGGATTGCCCTGGTATCGGGTGCACACGGTCGTGATCAACGACCCGGGCCGATTGCTCGCCGTGCACCTCATGCACACCGCGCTGGTGGCCGGCTGGGCCGGCTCGATGGCGCTTTACGAGCTCGCGATCTTCGATCCTTCCGACCAGGTGCTCAACCCGATGTGGCGCCAGGGCATGTTTGTGATGCCCTTCATGGCCCGCCTTGGCGTGACCGGCAGCTGGGGAGGCTGGAGCATCACCGGCGAAACCGGTGTTGACCCTGGCTTCTGGAGCTTTGAAGGCGTCGCCGCAGCCCACATCATTCTCAGCGGCCTGCTCTTCCTGGCCGCCATCTGGCACTGGACCTACTGGGATCTGGAGATCTGGCAGGACCCACGCACCGGGGAACCGGCTCTGGATCTGCCCAAGATCTTTGGCATCCACCTGCTCCTGGCGGGCCTGGCCTGTTTCGGTTTCGGCGCCTTCCACCTGACTGGTGTGTTCGGCCCCGGCATGTGGGTCAGCGATGCCTACGGACTTGGGGGACACCTCGAGCCTGTGCAGCCCTCCTGGGGTCCTGAGGGGTTCAATCCCTTCAACCCCGGAGGCATCGTCGCTCACCACATCGCCGCCGGCATCGTCGGCATCATTGCCGGCATCTTTCACATCACCACCCGTCCGCCGGAGCGCCTCTACAAGGCGCTGCGGATGGGAAACATCGAAACCGTTCTGGCTTCGGCGATCGCCGCTGTCTTCTTTGCGGCTTTCGTTGTGGCAGGCACCATGTGGTACGGAGCTGCAGCAACCCCGGTCGAGCTGTTTGGACCGACCCGTTACCAGTGGGATCAGGGTTACTTCAAGGCTGAAATCAACCGTCGCGTTCAGACGGCCCTTGAGAACGGCGCCAGCAAGGAGCAGGCCTACGCCTCCATCCCCGAGAAGCTGGCTTTCTATGACTACGTCGGCAACAGCCCAGCCAAAGGTGGCCTGTTCCGCGTTGGTCCCATGGTGAACGGCGATGGACTGCCCACCGGCTGGCTTGGTCACATTTCCTTTACAGACAAGGATGGTCGGGATCTGGAAGTCCGGCGCCTGCCGAACTTCTTCGAGAACTTCCCGGTGGTGCTCCAGGACCAGGACGGAATCGTCCGGGCTGACATCCCCTTCCGCCGTGCTGAAGCCAAGTACTCCTTTGAGCAGACCGGCGTCACAGCCACCGTCTATGGCGGCGCTCTGAACGGCAAGACCTTCACCGATCCAGCCGAGGTGAAGCGCCTGGCCCGCAAGGCTCAGCTTGGTGAAGCCTTCGAATTCGACCGTGAGACGTACCACTCCGACGGCACCTTCCGCAGTTCCCCGCGCGGTTGGTTCACCTTCGGCCATGCCACCTTTGCCCTGCTGTTCTTCTTCGGTCACATCTGGCACGGCGCCCGAACTCTTTACCGCGACGTGTTCGCCGGTATTGATCCGGACCTCGGCGAACAGGTCGAATT
Organism: Cyanobium sp. NIES-981; assembly: GCA_945901765.1. GTDB lineage: Bacteria > Cyanobacteriota > Cyanobacteriia > PCC-6307 > Cyanobiaceae > NIES-981. The sequence continues at coordinate 16,460 of CAMDLO010000028.1, forward strand.
CGGTCTGTTCCAGAAACTGGGTGACAAGTCCACCCGCCGCCTACCGGAGGGCTACGTCCCTCCCGCAGGCTCCACCCTCAGCTGAGCAGGAGCAAAATCCATGGAGAGCTTTGCTTACATCCTGATCCTGGCTCTGGCCATTTCCACCCTGTTCTTTGCTATCGCCTTCCGCGATCCCCCGAAGATCGGCAAATGAGCCAGTCCTGAACTCTCAAGCCCCTGCCCTGCAGGGGCTTTTTGATGGTCTGGTCGACCTGGGCAGAGCCACCCCATGTCACGACCTGGGCCTCAGGCCCTTTTCAGCTGATGTGTGTCTGCTTAAACTCCGTCGAGAACATTCGTAAGTTCGGGCGTGCAGTGCCCCTCCTGCCAACACACCGATAGCCGGGTGCTTGAGTCACGATCGGCAGATGGGGGGAGGAGTGTGCGGCGGCGGCGGGAATGCCTGAACTGTGATTTCCGCTTCACCACCTATGAGCGGGTCGAAACCGTTCCCATCACTGTTGTGAAGCGGACTGGCGCCCGCGAAACCTTCAATCGATCCAAGCTGCTGCACGGTCTGCTGCGAGCCTGCGAGAAGACCGGGCTGGAACCGGCCAGACTGGAAGCCGTGGTGGATGAACTGGAACTGGTGCTGCAGCAGCGAAGCGGCAGGGAGGTGCGCAGCAGTGAGATCGGCGAAATGGTGCTTGATCAACTGCGCGGCATGAGCGAGGTGGCCTATGTCCGTTTCGCCTCGGTGTATCGGCAATTCCAGAGCGTCAGCGACTTCGTCGCCACGTTGGAGGGCTTGCACCGTCGCGCGGAAAGCCCGACGGAGCAACCCGTGCTGGCAGTACTGCCCTGATCGCCGCGCTGCGGCTGAATACTCCAGTCAAGGGGCTGGCTGCTTGATAGAGTGATTGATTCGGCGTGTGCGCACTGGCGGGTGCCATCGCCGACTCCATCGTCCTGCCTCCGGCAGTCCGCCACATTTCCATGACCGTAACCCCTTCCGAGATCGTCAGCACTGAGGTCGATCTGGATCTCGCCTCAGAGGCGGCACTCGACCTCGACATCCCGGAAGAGGTCCCGACGGCAGACGACCCGAGCAGCCGTGCCAGCAGCCGCGATATGGATGGCGTTGGCTTCACGCTGGATGAATTCGCATCACTGCTGAGCAAGTACGACTACAACTTCAAGCCCGGCGATGTGGTGAATGGCACCGTCTTTGCCCTTGAACCCAAGGGGGCAATGATTGACATCGGCGCCAAGACAGCGGCCTTCATGCCTCTTCAGGAGGTGTCGATCAACCGGGTCGAAGGTCTCAGCGATGTGCTGGAGCCCGGGGAGGTGCGTGAGTTCTTCATCCTCAGCGAGGAGAACGAAGACGGCCAGCTCACCCTTTCGATCCGGCGCATCGAATACCAACGGGCCTGGGAGCGCGTGCGCCAGCTCCAGAAAGAAGACGCAACGATCTACAGCGAAGTGTTTGCCACCAACCGCGGTGGTGCCCTTGTGCGGGTGGAAGGTCTGCGCGGCTTCATCCCGGGCAGCCACATCAGCACCCGCAAAGCCAAGGAAGAGTTGGTGGCTGATTTCCTGCCTCTCAAGTTCCTGGAGGTTGATGAGGAACGCAACCGCCTGGTTCTCAGCCATCGCCGGGCTCTGGTGGAGCGCAAGATGAATCGCCTCGAGGTGGGCGAAGTGGTGCTGGGCACGGTGCGCGGCATCAAGCCTTACGGCGCCTTCATCGACATCGGTGGCGTGAGCGGTCTGCTGCACATCTCGGAAATCAGCCACGAGCACATCGAGACGCCGCACACGGTGCTCAATGTGAACGATCAGATGAAGGTGATGATCATCGATCTCGACGCCGAACGCGGCCGGATCTCTCTTTCCACCAAGGCTCTGGAGCCCGAACCCGGCGACATGCTCACCGACCCCCAGAAAGTGTTTGACCGGGCGGAAGAGATGGCAGCCCGATACAAGCAGATGTTGCTGGAGCAGGCCGAAGATCAAGAGCCCATGGGCGTTACCGTCGACTGAACACCTGTCGTGGTACGACTGCTGCTGCGAGGCCAGCCAATCGGTCCGGACGATCAACCGATCCGGGCCGTGCTCTTTGACAAGGACGGCACCTTGTCAATCAGCGAGCCCATGCTCCATGCCCTGGCCGAGGCCAGGGTTTTTCATTGCCGACGCCTGCTGCAGGAGCGGCATCCGCAACTGGCGGATGCAGCAGCCGGCGAACTCGTTGAGCTGCTGCGCCGCGCTTACGGTCTGGAGGTGAACGGGGTCAACCCCGCCGGCACCACTGCCGTCGCCAGCCGGGAACACAATCTGATCTCCACCGCCACCGTGCTGGCCCAGCTGGGTCTGGGCTGGCCGGAGGCCTTGGCCCTGGCAGAAGCCGTCTTCTCAGCCTCCGACGGACTGCACGGCCAGGGCAGCAGGCACAGGCCGATCGCGACCGCAGGCCTGCACGGGCTGCTCGCGGAGCTGGCGGCAGCCGGCCTGCGCTGCGCCGTGATCAGCAACGATCAGAGGGAAGGGATTGCGGCTTTTCTGCACAGCGAGGGGATCAGCCAGCGCTTCCAGGCCTGCTGGAGCGCTGACCACACCCCACGCAAGCCCGACCCCGCCGCCGTCCATGCCCTCTGCCGAGAGCTGGCGGTCCCCGCCACGGCCTGTGCCCTCATCGGTGATGCCAACAGTGACCTGCACATGGCCCGGGAGGCCGGCGTGGCGGTGATCCTGGGCTACACAGCCGCCTGGAGCCAGCACCCACCGCTTGATCCCAGCTATCTGCAACTGCACCACTGGCGTGAACTGAAGCTCGCCCCATGGCCCGGACGAACAGCGATCCCATCTCGGCACCGCCCTCAAGAGCCCAGTTAAAGCCGATCCTGCATATCGGGAAAGCCGATCCAGTTGATCTGCCGGGCATAAGGTGAGTTGCCCCTTCTCACTGACCTGGGATGCCGAGCCGTTACGTCTTCACGTCCGAATCGGTGACTGAAGGACACCCGGACAAGATCTGTGACCAGGTGAGCGATGCGGTTCTGGATGCCTTGCTCAGCCAGGATCCGGCTTCACGCGTGGCCTGCGAAACGGTGGTGAACACCGGGTTGTGCCTGATCACCGGTGAGGTGACCACCACGGCACGGGTCGACTTCAACGCCCTCGTGCGCGGCGTGATCGAGCAAATCGGGTACAGCGGCGCCAGAGCCGGGGGGTTTGATGCCCACAGCTGCGCGGTACTGGTGGCCCTCGACCAGCAATCCCCTGACATCGCGCAAGGGGTGAACGAAGCCGATGACCACGCTGGGGACCCCCTCGATCTGGTGGGGGCGGGAGATCAGGGCATCATGTTCGGCTACGCCTGTGACGAGACTCCCGAGCTCATGCCGCTGCCGATCAGCCTGGCCCACCGGCTGGCCAGGCGGCTGGCAGAGGTGCGCCACAACGGTGCCCTCGCCTACCTGCTCCCCGACGGCAAGACCCAGGTGAGTGTGGTGTATGAAGACGACAGACCGGTGGCGATCGACACGATCCTGATCTCGACCCAGCACACCGCCGAGATCCCCCTGGCGGATGGCTCCTCAGTGAGTGAAGAGAAGGCGATGCGGGAGCGCATCGCTGCCGACCTCTGGAGCCAGGTGGTTGAGCCGGCTACCGCCGATCTGAACCTCAAGCCCAGCCAGGCCGACACCCGTTTTCTGGTGAATCCCACCGGTAAGTTTGTGGTGGGTGGCCCCCAGGGAGACGCCGGTCTCACAGGCCGCAAGATCATCGTCGACACCTACGGCGGCTATGCCCGCCACGGCGGTGGCGCCTTCTCCGGCAAGGACCCCACCAAGGTGGACCGCTCCGCCGCCTATGCCGCCCGCTATGTGGCCAAGGCCCTGGTGGCGGCTGGCCTGGCCCGCAAAGCGGAAGTGCAGCTGAGCTACGCCATCGGGGTGGCCCGTCCGGTGAGCATCCTGGTGGAGAGCTTCGGCACCGGCGTGATCAGCAACGCCGACCTCACAACCCTGGTGCAAGACCATTTCGATCTGCGCCCCGGGGCCATCATCGACACCTTCCAGCTGCGCCAGCTGCCCCAGCAGCGCGGCGGACGCTTCTACCAGGATGTGGCCGCCTACGGGCACTTCGGCCGCGGCGATCTGAATCTGCCCTGGGAGAACGTCGACACGATCGCCGCCACGCTGCAGCAGGCCAGCGCCGACCGCCTGCAATCCTGATCCCTGCGAGGCCAGCGTCCATTGACGATGGACACCACCCCCCTGGCTCTCGGCATCGACCTGGGCAGCAGCGGCATGCGGCTGGCGCTCGTGACGGCGGCAGATCCCGGAGCCGAGCAACCACTGGCAGAGGAAACCGGCCCCTACCCGCGTGAGTTCAATGAACCACAGGGCTGGAGGGAAGGACTGATGGCCCTGGTTCAGCGGCTGCCAGCTGGCTGGCGCGGCCGCATCCGAGCGCTTGCCGTGGATGGCACCTCCGGCACCCTGCTGCTCTGCCGCAACGATGGCACGCTGGGTTCGGGAAGCATTGGCCAGGCGCTGCCGTACCACCAGGCATGCCTCGACCAGGCACCAAAGGCGGCAGCATTGGCCGGGTCGGGCCCGGCGGCAAGCGCCAGCGGCAGCCTGGCCAGGGCACTGACGCTGCTGGAGCTGGCGGCGGGCACCGGCCAGGCCGGACCCTGGCTGCTGCGGCATCAGGCCGATTGGCTGATGGGCTGGCTGCTGGGGGATTGGCGCTGGGGCGAAGAGGGCAACAACATCCGTCTCGGCTGGGACCTGGAGCAGCAACGCTGGCAGGGCAGCATCGCCGACCAGGTCTGGCGCGATGCTTTGCCGCAGATCCGGCCCAGTGGCACCGTGCTGGGCCCGCTTGGCGCTGAAGCCGCAGCCAGCATCGGGCTACCCGCGGATTGCCTGGTCGTGGCAGGCAGCACCGATGCCAATGCGGCCGTGCTCGCCGCCCAGCCCGGGGACCACGATGGGGTGACGGTGCTTGGCACAACACTGGTGCTGAAGCAATGGCACACCGCCCCGATCAGCGCTGCGGGAGTGAGTTCTCACCGCATCGGTGGACGCTGGCTGGTGGGAGGGGCCTCCAATGCCGGCGGTGGCCTGCTGCGTCGTTTCTTCAACGACGCGCAACTCGTCGAGCTGAGCCGGCAGATCGATCCGGAACGACCCAGCGGCCTTCAGCTGCGCCCCCTGCCTGCCCCCGGGGAACGCTTTCCGGTGGAGGACCCGGCGCTTGCACCCATCCTCGAGCCACGACCTGTGAGCGATGCGCTGTACCTGCAGGGGCTGCTGGAGGGTCTGGCAGCGATTGAAGCGGCGGGCTGGCGCAGGCTGGCAGCCCTGGGAGCGCCGCCGGTCCAGCGGGTGATCAGCCTCGGCGGCGGTGCCGTGAACCCGCAGTGGCGACGGCTGAGAGAACGGAAGCTGGGCATCCCGGTGCTCAACCGGCCCCGCTGCAGCGCCGCCCTTGGCATGGCCAGACTGGCCGCATCCGCCCTCCCCTCCCCGCGATGAACGATCAGCTGCGCACCTGGGTGTCGATGACCCTTTTCGTGGTGCTGACCGGCTACGTGGGCTTCAGCGCCGTGCGACTGGGCTGGCTGCTCTGGCAGCGCTTCGCCGCCGCCTGAGCCGACCCACCAGAATCCAGCCAACCCCTTTGGAAAGCGCGATGGCGGCCGACCCCATCACACCGGCAGTGAGCGATCGGATCTGCAAGCACATGAACGAGGATCACCCCGAGGCTGTGCTGGCCTACGCCAGGCACTACGCCGCGGTGAGCACGGCCCGTGAGGCGCGGATGCTGGCGATTCAACCGGATGCCATGGAACTGGAGGTGGATGGCAGCCTGGTGCAGGTGCCCTTTGACCACACCCTCACCGACAGCGAAGATGCCCATCGCACCCTGGTGGCCATGTTGAGGGCCTTGCCGCGGGAGTGATTCCAGGCCAGCGGATGCACCGTCAGCGTGGCAACCCTGAGGGCAGACTCTCCCTCTGGCATGGCCACGCTTCCCCAGCCATCACCGCACTGGCTCCTGGGGCTGCTACCGCTGGATTGGCTGCTGAAGCCCGAGCAAACGTCTGACCCCTGCGCCTTGCCCCCGGCAGGGCTGCAGGGTCTCACCCCACTCCCCTGGTGGGCCGCCGCTTCCTACAACGGCCCCATTCGCCAGCAGGTTCTGGCGCTGCGGCAGACCCCCAGCCCCCCCGGCTGCTGGCTCTGCTGCCCGGCCTGTTGCAGCGGCTTCAGCCTCTGAGCCCGGGTCTGTTGGTACCGATCCCCAGCTGGAAAAAGCAGTCCACCAACCCACTGCCGGCCCTGCTCGCGCGCCAGCTCAGTCTGCGGTTGCACTGGCCGCTGGAGGTCCGGTGCCTGATCCGCAGCAGACCGGTGCTTGGACAGCACCGGCTCGGCCGTGAACTCCGCTGGGAGAACCAACGCGGCTCCTTCACGGCCCTGCGTCCCCTTCACCAGCCGAGACGCAGGGTATGGCTGGTGGATGACATCCTCACCACGGGTGCCACCGCCTGCGCGGCGGCAGCAGCCCTCAACAGCCAAGGCTGGCGGGTCAGCGGCCTGATCTGCCTGGCCCGCACCCCGGTGAACCGACGCGGGCAGACCGTGATCTAAGATCAGCAAGCCGTGGCGAGCGACTCCCACCGGCGAGCCGGGATAGCTCAGTTGGTAGAGCAGGCGACTGAAAATCGCCGTGTCCCCAGTTCAAATCTGGGTCCTGGCATTGCCTCCTTCCAAGCTTCCCTCCAGACGGGGGCCTCCTCTAGGGGCTTAAGTCTGTTGTTTCTGCCTCTCCCGCTGCCAGACCGACTGCGCCGTGGGAAACAGGGAGGTCTGGACATCGGCCATGAAGCCCTGCAGCCGACGCTGCTGGGCCTTCCGGAAGGAGAGATGTCCGGAGATGGCAGCGGCGTGACACAGATCCACAAGCAGGGCCACCTCCTCGGAACTGAGGCAGAGCAGATGTTGGTCTCAGCAATGGGTGATCTTCAAGGGCCTGATTCCGGCTGATTCCTATGTAGGACGAAGAACGGGCCGCAGAGGCGATTCTCCCTAGTGCGGAAGACCGACCGGTCCTCCCCGATGAGATGATGCAGTGCGCGGATCACACAGAAGCGCTGATGGATCGACCGGTGTCGATGGGAGACAGGCCCGATCCGATCCTCAGGGATCAGATCTTCAACAACGCCGACAGCTTCGCCCAGACCTTTGATGAGGCCTGGAAGGAGCACAGCCTCTCCGATCCGGAGCATGGACTGGAGAACGAGGCCAAGCTGCCCCTGATTCTGGAGCGGGTCAGCGATCATCCGTTTCTGAAGGAGAATCCGGAGATGGCCAGGCAGGTGGCCGAATTCCGCCTCCGTCTTCTGGGTCTATGAGCCCCTCCCCGACGAGCCCTCCCAGACCATGAGCAGTTCACTCTCCCGCCTCGTGCGGATGCTGTGCGCCGGGTACAGCAATCAGGCCCAGGCATTCGAGAACCCGCCGCTCTACGCCCACATCCTGGTGAAGTTCCGGCCGCTGCCGCAGCTGGAGTCGGGCTCGCTGCTGTTGGAGCAGTCGTACGCCATCAACCCGGCGGCCCCTTATCGCATCCGGGTGCTGCGGGCAGAACAGCAGGGCGAGGGGCTGATCATTCACAACCAGGCCCTGCATGAGGATCAGCGCTTCTGGGGGGCCGTGGACGACCCAGCCAAGCGCGCGGCCATCACCGCAGAAGATCTGCGTTCCCTGGAGGGCTGCGCCTACGTGGTTCGCGAAACCTCGGCGGGCTTCAGTGGCGAGGTCGAACCTGGCTGCCGCTGCATGGTGGAGCGCAAGGGAGCGCTCTCCTATCTGGTGAGCAGCTTCGAGCTCACGGAGCGTGGCATGCGCACGATCGACCGCGGCCACGATCCCACCAGCCACGAGCAACTCTGGGGTTCCTTGGCCGGGCCCTTCGAATTCGAGCGCACCGAGGATTACAGCCAGGAGCTGCCGGCTGAGTGGCTGGCCGCCTGAGAGGGCCTGGCTTCACACAGCTTCACGGCATGGTGAAGCTGTGTGAGTTGTTGGCGGCCTCGCATGGGAGGCGTACAGGAAAACCGTAAGTTCGGCTCCGATTTCTTCCCATCCCATGGCACTGCCGCTGCTGGCCACCCGGCCCATCACCCAGAACGCCCGGGTGAACAACTTCGCCATCGGCAGCGACGAAGCTCCACGTCCCTAGGTGAGCGTGGATGAGCAGATCGAACAGGCCTACCGCCAGATCTTCTTCCACGCCTTCAAGGTGGATCGCGAGCCGATGCTCGAGATGCAGCTGCGCAACGGCGATATCAGCGTGCGGGAGTTCGTGCGCGGCCTGCTGCTCTCCCGCAAATTCCGCGAGGGCTTCTATCGCTGCAACAGCAACTACCGCGTGGTGGAGCAGGTGGTGGGCCGGGTGCTGGGCCGTGAGGTGCACGGCAATCAGGAACGCATCGCCTGGTCGATCGTGATCGCCAACCAGGGGCTTGAGGGCTTTGTGGATGCCCTGCTCGAATCGCCCGAATACATGGACGCGTTCGGCACCGATGAAGTGCCCTATCAGCGCTCCCGGGTGCTGGCCGGCCATGCCAAGGCTCAACTGCCCTTCAACCAGAAGGCTCACCGCTATGACGCCTACTGGCGTGAGATCAGCGCCAAGCGTGCTCCCGCCAACCCCTATGCCGGTGGTGGTGCCCAGTTCAGCGGCGGTCAGATGTCTCCTGCCTGGGTTGGCGGTCAGCCCCCCAAGTTTGCGCAGACCCTCTGGCTGGCCCTGGCTGGCGTGGGTGCCCTGGAACTGGTGCGGGTGCTGGTGACCACCGCCGGGGCCATGCTGAGCACCGGGTCGGCCGGCTGATTCAGGCGCTCAGCTCATCCATAAAGGGCTGTTCCTCTTCGTCTGGGAAGGGGTTCAGCTCCAACTCCAGCTCAGGCTCTTCGCTCCTGGGCGGGAAGGGGTGCACCTGGGCGCTGCGGTGCTGCTCGTTCAACAGCTCCTCTAGGCGGGCGATGCGCTCTTCGGTATGGGCCAAGATTGCATTCGATTCCAGGTGTGCGGGGTCGTCGTCTGGGTTGGCGCCCAGCTCACCGATCTGCTCTTCCAGGCTCGCTAGCCGCTCCTCCAGCTCCAGCAGCCGTAGCGTGAGGGTTTCGCCCACCTGGCTGAGGGCCTGAAGCTGCTCGCTGATCCGTTGCTGCAGCGAAGCGGAAGACGCAGCTGACATCCCTCGGGCCAATTGGATTTGGGCAGATGGTATCGGCGCAGGGCCCAGGCGCCAGACCTGCTTTTTGTAACGTTTCTGAAAGCCCGTGTTCGGCGGCAAATGGGCCCCATAGGATCCGGCTCTGGCACCAACAGCGCAGGTTGCCCCTCGGTGCGGCATCTCCCTCGGTGCTGCCCTGCTCCTCCCCTGGCCCGCAAGCCCGCCCCTGAAGTCCCATAACTCTCGCCAACGCTGCCTACCTGGGCATCGAGCGTTACGCCAACAACCGCGTCAACGAAAACTGGATGTCCGCCTCGTCGGACGACAAAGCACCTGTGATCCGTGCTGTGTATCAGCAGGTTCTCGGCAACCAGTACGTGATGGCCAGTGAGCGGCTTGAAGGTCCGGAATCACTGTTCAAGCGCGGCTACCTGAGCGTGCGCGAGCTCGTGCGTCAGGTGGCCAAGATCGGTCTGTATCGCAAGCGCTTCTTCGAGAGCAGCAATCCCTACCGCTTCATCGAGCTCAACTTCAAGCACCTGCTGGGCCGCGCGCCCCAGAACAAGGCAGAGATGCTGCACCACTTCACCATCCTGCAGGAGCAGGGCTACGACGCCGAGATCGATTCCTATCTCGACAGCGCCGAGTATCAGGATCGTTTCGGTGGAGAGGGTGTGCCCTATCTCCACGGCTGGAATTACTCCGTGGGTCAGCAGGGTCTGCAGTTCTCCTACATGCTGCAACTGGCCCGCGGTGCCGCCGCCTCCGTCAAGGGCAACATCCTCAAGAACCAGTCCCGCCTGAATCCCGCGGTGCATGCCGAGCAGCCCATGCCCGTTGTGGCTCCGGGCTCCAAGGCCGCCGGTTTCCGCAAGGTCGCCAGCGATGGCGTCACCCGTCAGGGTGTGGGTTCCGGCGAAGAGGGCCGCACCTTCCGGGTGGAGATCACCGGGTTCAACAACTTCCGCCTGCACAAGCGCAGCAATCGCGTGCGCTTCATCTCCTTCAACAAGCTGCTCGAGTACCAGCAGCAAATCCACCGCGAAGGCGGCCGGGTCGCCAGTGTCACTCCGGTCAACTGACCGGATCCTTCTTTCCCCGTTACCCCCGTAGCTCCGATGAAGGTTTCTGCAGGCAACCGCGGCACCAGCTTCAGCAATGACCGTCAGGTGACATTCGCCGTGACTGTCATCGCCAACAACGACTACGCCCGCACGGCGGATGTGGTCATAAACGTGCCTTACACCCGGATGAACGAAACCATGCGCATGGTGCAGCGCATGGGTGGCAAGATCACCGGCGTTCACGTCAGCGGTGGCATCGACACCAATGCCCCCAAGGCTGCGGCTCCGGCCAAGGCTGGCCAGAAGAAGTAAGCGGGACAAGGCCCCGATCGTGGCCTCGCCCCCCTCTTGCAGGGGGCTTTTTTATGGCTGCGCGCTGGACAGGAGGGATCGGGGACAGGCGGGGAAGGGTGCGTGCTACCTCTCGCGCTGTTCTGTGGGGCACACAAGGCTCCCAAGACATCCGCTTCGGGCTGTTTCGCAACCAGCTTTCATCCTGTAGAGGCCTTGCAGCGCAGGCGATCTGAGCCTGCCAATGACTGTTTGTTAAGCGCTGCTGATAGGGGCCATAGATAGGGCCAACAATATCTGGGCCAAGCGGTGAGGCGGTCTTCGGCCTGCTCGCTCGATTTGGTGCCTTGATCCCCTGGTAGCTGCCGCTGCCGGCAGGGCTCACATTCCCCTCTTCACCCTTCTCTGACCCAGTCGAGAACAGGAGCCTCCCCCCAATGTTTGACGCCTTCACAAAGGTGGTCGCCCAGGCTGATGCCCGTGGCGAATTCATCAACGCCGGTCAGCTAGACGCCCTCGGCGCCATGGTGGCCGAGAGCAACAAGCGTATGGATGCCGTGAACCGCATCACCTCGAACGCGTCTAGCATCGTCACCAACGCTGCCCGCAGTCTCTTCGAGGCCCAACCTGCCCTGACAGCCCCGGGTGGCAACGCCTACACCAGCCGCCGCATGGCTGCTTGCCTGCGCGACATGGAGATCATCCTCCGCTACGTCACGTACGCCGTGTTCACCGGCGACTCCTCCGTGCTGGAAGACCGCTGCCTGAACGGCCTGCGCGAGACCTACCTAGCCCTCGGCGTGCCCGGCGCTTCCGTCGCAGAAGGCGTCCGTAAGATGAAAGAATCCGCCATCTCGATCGCAAATGATCGCAACGGCATTACCGCCGGCGACTGCTCTGCACTGATGAGCGAGATCGGCACCTACTTCGATCGTGCCGCTGCGGCAGTAGCCTAAATTTTAAGCACAAAGTAATTTTTTTGTCAGGTACTCCCATGAAGACCCCTCTCACCGAAGCTGTTTCAGCAGCTGATTCCCAAGGCCGCTTTCTGAGCAACACTGAGATCAACTCGGCATTCGGTCGATACAACCGTGCAAAGAGCGCCCTCGCAGCAGCAAAGGGATTAACAGCGAATGCGGACAGTCTTGTCAATGGTGCTGCACAAGCCGTTTACAGCAAGTTCCCTTACACCACCCAGATGCAGGGTGCCAACTACGCTGCTGATGCCCGTGGCAAAGCAAAATGCAGCCGTGATATCGGCTACTACCTGAGAATGGTTACGTATTGCCTCGTAGCTGGTGGCACTGGGCCGATGGATGAGTATCTGATTGCTGGCATTGATGAAATCAACCGTGCCTTTGAGCTGTCTCCTTCGTGGTACGTAGAAGCCCTCAATTATATTAAAGCCAATCATGGACTTTCTGGTGAGCCAGCCACTGAAGCCAATAACTACTTGGACTATGCAATCAACGCCCTAGTTTGATTGCATATAACGGATTTTTACATTCTCGGGCTCCCCATGTGGGAGCCCTTTCTTTTGAAGGCTAGGGCTTGAAGCTGCAGTTTATAAAACAATAATGCAGCTAGCAAGTGCAGCTCAGGCAAGAATGCATGCCATCTGCTATAGCATTTGCGCACTACTATTTGAGGGCATAGATTATTCTGTTGGACCATTCGATATCATTCTGATAAGCAAAGAAGTCTCCGTATTTGTCTTTACCTCATCTTTTCATGAACATGACGTTCCAGCAGCCCGAGCAGATCATACACTTAATAAAGCAAGCAGGAGAAGGAGCGGAGATTATATACAACTCAGGAGCTATGCGTCTTCGCATTGACCTCAGGAGTGACGACATATCACTTTGGAGATCTCATTTCTTGACTGATCCCAGTGAAGCTAATCTTCTAGTTGCATGCGAGGATGGCGATGGCGAGTTAAAGCAGACGCGCCTCACCTGGGTCGTAGGTTCTTCTATTCGGACAACTTTTGTGTCTGGAAAGAAAGAAGCCAAGGCGCTTTTAGAAGCAATCGGTGTAGTAGCCCAGCTAGCCAGCCTAGCTTGCGATCGCTGCTATGGATTAGGCGAATCGACTGTATGGGCATTCTACTTGGACCGCAACAAGACATTGTCCGCAACTCCACTCGGCTCATGTTCATAACAACAGAAACCGAATATAGAGCGAAGATTAA
>CAMDLO010000029.1 GCA_945901765.1 Cyanobium sp. NIES-981
CAGGCGAGGGCGCCGCCCCTCGCCGCCGACTGACGAGGTTCTCGAGGAGGCTGCGGAGTCGCCCACGCAGCCCCCGTCCCTGCTGCCCAAGCTGGCGCTGCTGGTGTCTGCCATGTTGTGGGGCTCCTACGCCGTGAGCGTGCGCCTGCTCTTCTTCTCTCCAGACCCCCCCGATGTCTCTGTCATCATGGCGGCCCGCGGCGTGATGCAGGCGGCAGTCCTGGTGGCCGTCACGTCTGCCATGCGGCAGCCAGCGCAGCAGGGGGCAGATGCCAGCAGCAGCAGCAGCAGCGAAAGCAGTAGCAGCAGCAGCAATGGTAGCAGCAGCGGCAGCAGCAGCAACGGCAGCAGCAGGGGGCGCAGAAGCGGTGCCAGGGTGCGCGAAGGGCGAGGCATCGGCAGATCGGCCGCAGGACGATGGGGCAACCCTAGGCAGGCGGCGCGGGCCCAGGCTCTTGGTACATCCACGTTTGGCAGGCGGTTGGGCTGAACAGCGGACCCTGCGGTTGCTGCGCAGCCGCGGCTGGCAGCTGCGGGCCCGCAACTGGCACTGCCGCTGGGGCGAACTCGACCTGGTGCTCGAAAAGCAGCAGCGGCTGCTGCTGGTGGAGGTGAAGGGGCGCCGCAGCGGCCTGGATGGCTGGGGCGCGGGCGCCCTGCAGCGCGGCCAGCGGCGACGCCTCGACCGGGCCTGGCGGTGCTGGCTCGCCCTCCACCCCGCCGACGCCCTGCGACCGCTGGACTTCGTGGTTGCACTCGTGCCCCTACCGCCCCGGCGCGGTGCCGTTCGCTGGATCCGGGTTGGCTTCTGAGGCGGCGGCTGCAGGCTGCCACTCCACGCTGCAGCGGTAGCGGGGGCTCATGCCCACCTCGATCTCGCTGCAGACTTCGCGGGTCACCGTTGCCCCGGGTGGCACCTGCTGGCGGGCCTGCGCGAGGGCGTCGGCCTGATTCCAGATCGATTCGGCCGTGGCGCTGCCGGCCAGGGCCGCCCCGCCGCTGAGCACCCCCAGCAGCAGCAGGCCCCTGCCCGCGCTGCCCGCCCACCGCCATCGATCAACAGAACCCACCATCGCCGTCCCCTCCGGGGTCAGTCCTGGCTCCCGTCTAGCGGCGCCAGGCAATCTGGAGGACTCCGGCCGTCCTTCCATGACTTTTGCCGCCCACCGGGCACGCAAGCGCTTCGGTCAGCACTGGCTGGTGGACCAGACCGTGCTGGAGCGGATCGTGACGGCAGCGGCACTGCAGAACGATGAGCGGGTGCTGGAGATCGGTCCTGGCCGCGGTGCCCTGACCGAGCGGCTGCTGCGCAGCCCGCTCGCCGCCCTGGCGGCCGTGGAGCTCGACCGGGATCTGCTGGCGGGTCTGCAGCAGCGGTTCGCCGCCGACCCCCGCTTCACGCTGGTGGCCGGCGATGCCCTGGAGGTGCCCCTTCCCCCGGCCGACAAGGTGGTGGCGAACATCCCTTATAACATCACCGGTCCGCTGCTGGAGCGGCTGGTCGGCCGCCTTGACCGGCCCGCCCCCACCGTCTACCGCCGCCTCGTGCTGCTGGTGCAGCAGGAGGTGGGGGAGCGGATCCGCTGCAGCCCTGGCAGCAGTGCCTACTCCGCCCTGAGTGTGCGCCTGCAGCTGCTGGGCGAGTGCCGCCTGGTCTGCCCGGTGCCGCCACGCTGTTTCCAACCAGCGCCGAAGGTGCAGTCGGAGGTGATCAGCATCGAACCGCTGCCGCTGGAGCGGCGGCTGGATCCGGCCCTGGCGCGCCGGGTGGAGCAGCTGCTGCGCCGCTGCTTTGCAGCCCGGCGCAAGATGCTGCGCAACACCCTCGCCGGCCTGGCGCCCGCTGAGGCATTGGCGGATCTGGCTGCCGCCTCCGGCATCGACCTGCAGCAGCGCCCCCAGGAGCTCGGCCCGGCCGCCTGGGTGGCGCTCGCGGCGGGCTTGAATCGCCTCACCCCCCATCAACCGGTCACCGATGCCTGAGCTCCGCGTCGCCGCGCCGGCCAAGATCAACCTGCATCTGGAGGTGCTGGGGCTGCGGCCCGATCACTTCCACGAGCTGGCGATGGTGATGCAGACGATCGATCTCTGCGATCAGCTGCGCCTCAGCCCCACGGCCGATGGCCGGATCACACTGCAGACCAACCATCCCGACCTGCCCACCGACGGCAGCAACCTGATCGTGCGCGCGGCGGAGCTGCTGCGCGAGCGGGCGGCGCTGCCGGAGCTGGGGGCGCGGATCGTGCTCGACAAACGCATTCCTGTCGGTGCCGGCCTGGCCGGCGGCTCCAGCAATGGCGCGGCTGCCCTGGTGGGCCTGAATGCGCTGTGGGGGCTGGATCTGACCACGGCGGAGCTGCAGCACCTGGCTGCCCGGCTCGGTTCGGACATGCCGTTCTGCCTGGCAGGCGGCACCCAGCTCTGTTTCGGCCGGGGGGAGGTGCTCGAGCCGGTGCCGCCGGCCTCCCCTCCGCTGGCGGTGCTGCTGCTCAAGCACCCCCAGGCCAGCGTCAGCACCCCCTGGGCCTACGGCCGCTGCCGCGAGCGCAATGGAGCGTCCTACCTCGACGGCGAGAGTGCTTTCGAGCAGCGTCGCCAGGCGCTCCGGCAAGGCCCCCTGCTGCGCGCCCTCGCCGCCAGCGGCCCCCTGCCGCCGCTGCGCAACGATCTCCAGGCCGTGGTCGAGCCGGAGCAGGCCAGCGTGCGCGACGGCCTGGCCCTGCTGGGCGGGCTGTCCCAGCCGCTGGCGGTGGCGATGAGCGGATCGGGGCCGAGCCTCTTCGCCCTGTTCCGCAGCCTGGATCAGGCCAGGGATGCCCAGGCTGCGCTGGCACCAGCCCTGGCGACGGCTGGATTCGAGAGCTGGTGCTGCACCTGCCGTTCCGGCGGCGTCACACTGGAGCCGTGACCGACACCCCTCCCCCCAGCCCGCCAGCCATCGGCGACAGCGGCGCGCCACCGCGCCGCAAGGGGCCGCTCAGTTTTCTCTCCGGTGCCCTCACCGCCGCCCTGCTGGCCTGGCTGAGCCTGGGGCTCAGCCGCCGGGTGGCCCTCCATTACGCCCTGCATCCGCCCCACTACAGCTCGTCGATCGCCCAGAGCATCGCCACGGCCCTGAAGACCCTGATCGTGGGCATGGCCTTCCTGGCCACCTTCAGCTTCGCCTTCATCGCCCTGGGCCTTGCCCTGGTGTTCCTGCGCAGCCTGGTGCCTGGATCGACACCGGAGCCAGCCAATGAGCCCGAATCGACCTAGGGTCTGGCCATGACGCTTCACGACCTGGGTCTGCTGGTCACCCTGCTGCTGCCGGGGATGCTGCTCTCCGTGCTGATCCTCAGCACCTTCGCCGCCGGCGGCTGAGATAGGTTGGCGGGCCATGGTGCCTGTCACGCGTGGCTGAAACGCTGCTGTTCAACGCCCTCCGCGAGGCCATCGACGAAGAGATGGCCCGTGATCCCTACGTCTGCGTGATGGGGGAGGACGTGGGCCAGTACGGCGGTTCCTACAAGGTCACCAAGGACCTCTACGAGAAGTACGGCGAGCTGCGCGTTCTCGACACGCCGATCGCTGAAAACGGCTTTACCGGCATGGCCGTGGGTGCGGCCATGACCGGCCTGCGGCCGATTGTTGAAGGCATGAACATGGGCTTCCTGCTGCTCGCCTTCAACCAGATCTCCAACAACATGGGGATGTTGCGCTACACCAGCGGTGGCAACTTCACCATCCCGGCCGTGGTGCGTGGCCCCGGTGGGGTGGGCCGCCAGCTCGGCGCTGAGCACAGCCAACGCCTCGAGGCCTATTTCCATGCGGTGCCAGGCATCAAGATCGTGGCCGTCAGCACCCCCACCAATGCCAAGGGCCTGATGAAGGCCGCCATCCGCGACAACAACCCCGTGCTGTTCTTCGAGCATGTGCTGCTGTACAACCTCTCCGAAGACATCCCTGAAGGCGACTACATCTGCGCACTCGATCAGGCTGAGGTGGTGCGGCAGGGCAAGGATGTGACCGTGCTCACCTACTCGCGCATGCGTCACCACTGCCTCAAGGCCGTGCAGCAACTGGAGGGGGAAGGTGTCGATGTGGAGTTGATCGATCTGGTGAGCCTCAAGCCCTTCGACATGGAGACGATCCGGGCTTCGATCCGCAAGACCCACAAGGTGCTGATCGTCGAGGAATGCATGAAGACCGGCGGGATCGGTGCCGAGCTGATGGCCTTGATCACCGAGCAGTGCTTCGATGACCTTGATGCCCGCCCGGTGCGCCTGTCCTCCCAGGACATTCCCACCCCGTACAACGGCACTCTGGAAAACCTGACGATCATTCAGCCCCACCAGATCGTGGCGGCGGCCCAGGCCCTCAAGGCCGGCCAGGTCTGACGGCGACCGACTTCGAACGATGAGAGCAACCTGATGGCGCGTCAACAGGGGTGGTTCGCCCTGATCCTTGCCCTGGCGATCGCCGCCGGGGTGCTGCTGGTGCAGTTCCCGCTCCAGCTTGGGCTGGACCTGCGTGGTGGCAGCCAGCTCACCCTTCAGGTTCAGCCTGCCGGCAGCATCACCCGCGTGGAGCGGGAGCAGCTCGAAGCGGTGAAGGAGGTGCTCGATCGGCGCATCAACGGCCTGGGCGTGGCCGAATCCACCCTTCAGACGGTCGGAACCGACCAGCTGGTGCTGCAATTGCCCGGTGAGCAGGATCCCAGTCGCGCCGCCCGGGTGCTGGGCACCACGGCACTGCTGGAATTCCGGGCCCAGAAGCCTGGCACCGAACAGCAGATGCGCGGTCTGCTCGCCCTCAAGCGTCAGGCCCAGGCTGTGCTGGCCAGCAAGCAGGCGCGCACCGCTGCTCCATCCGACCAGCCTCCGGCTCCATCCTTCAAAGCGGAAGACCTCGCCCGTTCGTTGCGCGAGCTCGGTGTCACGGTGCCGGCCGGCGCCGATGAGGCCGAGCAGCTGCGCCTGTTGCTGGAGACCGTGAATCGACGCATCGTCGATCTTTATGAGCCGGCAGCGCTCACCGGCAAGGACCTCACCACCGCCGGGCGTCAGCAGCAGCAGAGCGGCAGCGGCTGGGAGGTGACTCTCTCCTTCACCCGCCCCGGCGGCGAGGCCTTCGCCCGGCTCACCCAGTCAATCGCCGGCACCCCGCGCCTGCTGGGCATCGTGCTTGATGGACGCTCCATCAGCGAAGCCAGTGTCGGCCCTGAGTTTCGCGCCGCCGGCATCACCGGTGGCTCGGCCAGCATCACCGGCAACTTCACGGCGGAGGAATCACGGGAGCTGGAGGTGCAGCTGCGCGGTGGCTCCCTCCCCTTGCCGGTGGAGGTGCTGGAGGTGCGCACGGTCGGCCCCTCCCTGGGGGCTGAGAATGTGCGCACGAGCCTGGTGGCTGCTCTCTCCGGGCTGGCCTTGGTCGCCGTGTTCATGGTGCTCACCTACCGCCTCGCCGGAGTGGTGGCCGTGTTGGCCCTCAGCCTCTATGCCCTGTTCAATCTGGCGGTGTACGCCCTGATCCCGGTCACCCTCACCCTGCCTGGCATCGCCGGTTTCATCCTTTCCCTCGGCATGGCGGTGGATGCCAACGTGCTGATCTTTGAGCGGATCAAGGAGGAACTCAGGGATGGCAACACCCTGATCCGCTCGATTGACACGGGCTTCTCCCTGGCCTTCTCCTCAATCCTGGATGGGCAGCTCACCACCCTGATCAGCTGTGTGGCCCTGTTCATCCTCGGCACCGGCTTCGTGAAGGGTTTTGCGGTCACCCTCGGCATCGGCGTGCTGCTGAGTCTCTTCAGTGCGCTCACCTGCACCCGCACGCTGCTGCGGTTGCTGATGAGTTACCCGGGCCTGCGCCGCCCCGCCTACTTCCTGTCCAGGGCCGAACTGCCCACGCCGGTCTGACGCGCTGACCCGATGCCTTCCTTCTCCTCCCTGCTCACGTTTCGGGTGAATCGCCACCGGCGCCTGGTCTGGGCCCTCTCCGGCCTGGCCCTGGTGCTCAGTGTGGTCGGTCTGGTCGCCAGCACACTGGCACCGGCGATCGGCTCCCCCCTGCGCCCCGGCCTCGATTTCACCGGCGGCACCCAGATCGAGCTCACCCGCTCCTGCGGAGCCGGCGGTTGTGCCCCCCTCACCGTGTCGCAGCTGGAGCAGGCCGTGCGCGCGGTCAACCTCCCAGGCGATGGTCAGGCGGCTCCTCCGGATCTGCGCGGGGTGACGGCCCAGCTGCTGGACAGCGGCCGCCAGGTGACCCTGCGCCTGCCCACGCTCACCGCTGGCCAGGGTCAGGTGCTGGTCGAGCAGCTGCGCTCCAGCGTCGGAGACCTGGCCAGCGGCGGGCTCTCGGTGGAGACCATCGGTCCCACCCTCGGAGGTCAGCTGCTGCGCTCCAGCCTGATCTCCCTGCTTGTCAGTTTCGTCGGCATCGCCCTCTACATCACCTTCCGCTACGACAGGATCTACGCCGTGCTGGCGCTGCTCGCGCTCGCCCACGACGTGCTGATCACCTGTGGGGTGTTCGCCTGGCTCGGACTGCTGGCCGGAGTGGAGGTGAACAGTCTGTTTGCGGTGGCCCTGCTCACCATCGCCGGTTATTCGGTCAACGACACGGTGGTGATCTTTGATCGCATCCGCGAGAAGCGAAAGTCACTGCAGGGGCAGACCCTCGCCGATCAGGCCGATGCGGCTGTGCAGGCCACCCTCACCCGTTCCGTCTACACCAGCCTGACAACCCTGCTGCCCCTGATGGCCCTGATTCTGTTTGGCGGCAGCACGCTGTTCTGGTTCGCGGTGGCGTTGAGCATCGGCATCCTCGTCGGCGCTTGGTCGAGCATCAGCATTGCGCCCACCCTGCTGCCGCTGCTGTCGCGCCGATGATCCAGTCCGATGGCGATGGTCTGCGCACCCGTTCGAGCCGGAGTCTCCTCTGGCTGCCCCTGTCGCTGGCCGTTCTGGCGCTCTGGGATATCCGCGACGATCTGCAGCTGCTGTTTGACCATCCCACCGTCACGGCACTGATCTTCCTGCTGCGCAGCCACCCCCTCGCTGTGGCGGTGCTGGCGCTCCAGCCCAGTCTCTGCAGGCGATATCGCTGATCCACGCTGATCCAGGCCGGGTTGTTGCGTGCAGCAGGAATCCGCGCTCGGCAGGGTTCAGCCCCAGCGATCCATCATTTCCCGCACAATCACCTCCTCACAGATCACCTGCAGCACCACCACCAGCGGCAGGGCCAGCAGCAACCCAGGCAGCCCCAGCAGCGCCCCCAGACTGAGCTGTGCCATCAGGGCCACGGTGGGCAACAGATTGACAGTGCGCCGCAGCAGCAGCGGCGTCAGCAGAAAGGCTTCACCGTTCTGCAGCACCAACCGCAGCACCAGCACCTTCAGCACCGTGGCGGGGGAGACCAGCAGGGCCACCGCCAACGGCAGCAGGGTGGCGGCCGTGGGGCCGATGGTCGGCACAAAGGTGAGCAGCCCGCACACCAGGGCGCTGAGCAGGGCGAGAGGCACTCCGAGCAGCGCCAATCCTCCCCAGGTGAGCAGGAAAACCGTGATCGCTGACAGCGTCATGCCCGCCAGCCAGCCGCCGAGCGCTTCGCGGCACTCATCCAGCAGGGCCTCCATGCGCCGGCGCCAGAAGCGAGGGGTGAGGGCGATCACCAGCTGGCGATGGCTGGTGGGATCCAGGCTGAACAGCACCGCCAGCAGGGCCATCAGCAGCAGCTGCACCGTGCTGTTGGCGGCACCGCCGGCCAGGCCGAGCAGCTGGCCGCCGATCGGCTGCAGTTTCTCCCAGTTGCCCAGGCTGGACACACTGGTATTCAGGTCGGGCAGCCAGTTCACCCGGGCACTCAGTTCCGCCAGCCGTGCAGCCACAGCCGGAATCAGCAGGCCGAGTTGCCGCACCTGTTCCGCCAGCTCCGGCAACAGCACCTGGGCCAGGCCCAGGCCCAGGCCGATCAGCAGCAGCAGCACCAGCAGCAGTGCCGCGGGGCGCTTCAGCCGGCAGCGCCGCATCAGCAGCGTGGTGGGCTCATCCAGGGCGACAGCCAGCACCACCGCACCGAACAGGATCAGCAGCACCCAGCGCAGCTCCCAGGCCAACAGACCGAGCACCACCAGGGCCAGCGCACCGAGCAGGCTGCGACTGCCGATCTGCGCTCCGCCTGGCGGTCTCATGGTCGGCTGCTCCGCAGGCGTTTCCAGGGATCGAGGATGTCTTGAATCAGCACCTCCCGCACGATCACCTGCAGGCATACCGCCAGGGGCAGGGCCAGCAGCAGGCCCAGCGGCCCGAAGATCAGGGTGGATACCAGCTGGGCGGTGAGGGTCAGCCCCGGCAGCAACCGCAGCTGGTGATGCATCACCGAAGGGGTGATCAGATAGCTCTCCAGGTTCTGCACGGCGACATACAGCACCAGCACCGCCAGGGCTTTCCAGGGTGATTCCAGCAGAGCCACCGACATCGGGAAGACCGTGCTGAGGGTCGGGCCGACATTGGGAATCACGTTGAGCACCCCCGCCAGCACAGCGTTGGCAGCCACGAGCTTCACTCCCAGCAGCGAGAGACCGATCGCCGCCAGGGCACCCACACAGATCGAGCTGATCAGCACGCCCGCCATCCACGCGCTCAGGGCCTCGCCGCAGGCGATCAGCACGTTGCGGAACCGTCGCCGGTAGAACGAAGGCACCAGCAGCACGGCCACCTCGCGGTAGTGCTCGGGCTGGATCGCCACCATCAGGGCTACGGCGATCACGAACAGCAGCTGCACAAGGCCTGTGCCGACTCCGCCGGCCAGGCCCAGCAGCCGCAGCGCCCCTCCCCCCAGGTTGGGAGCCTCACCGCCCTTGATCAGGCCATCGCGCAACCAGGCGAGTTCGCCGGCACCCGAGCCGTACAACGCTCGCGTGGCCCTGCCCATCCAATCCCGCAGCAGATCAATCAGCGCATTGGCCGCTGCCGGCAGCTTGCTGATCAGTTCCCCGAACTGCTCCACGAAGGCGGGAATGATCGCCGTGCCGATCACGGCCACCACCAGCACCAGCAGCAGCAGCGACAGCGCCAGGGCGATGCCGCGGCCGCAGCCCAGACGCCGACGCACCACACCCACCAGGGTGCAGAGGGCCATGGCCAGCACGATCGCCGCAAACACCAGAATCAGGCTCTGGCGCAGGCTCCAGAGCAGCATCAAGGCCGCGATCAGCCCTGCCAGTCCCAGCCATCGGCCGAAGGTCAAGGTTTCAGTCCTCGTTGTCGTCCGCCTCAGCCTGGTTGCCGGAGAAGCCCAGGTCATGGCTTTCGGCATAGCGCTCGGCGAAGCGCATGAACCGCTCGAAGTCCGCCTGGCTCTTCCAGGTGTAGGTGGCTTCCAGGGCGCTGGCCTTGCCGTTCACAAACCGGGCCTTCACCTCGCGGGTCACCAGTTCCCCCTCCGTGTCAACCAGGAACATGCCGGTGATGTCGCCCATCGCCTCCGGTGCCAGGGCCTCCGGTTCCTCGAACACGAAGAAGGCCTGACCGGTGCGTCCGTCGCGGGAACGGGTCAGTCGGATGTCGGGCACGACCGGCTCGTCCACCCCCCGGAAGAACTGAATGGCGGCGCCCATCGCGTCTGTAAAAAAGTGACTCTAGGGCTGGGCAACCAAGCCACGGCCCCGTCGCAGGCGCCTGACATAGTGGGCCAGCGCTGGTTCGTACGGCCCGGTTCTCCATGCTCTCCGGTCCTCCGGTCACCGCAACAGCCACTCCAGAGGCCCTGCTGGAACGTTTCCAGGCCGCCAGCACGCGCCAGCGCCGCTCGCTGCTGGCCCAGCTCGAGCAGCAGGCCGAGGCATTGCGGCCCTTGATCCCCGATGTGTTGGTGCGTTGCGACGCCACCGCTGACGACTGGGCCCCGGGCTGCCTGATCCAGCTGCTTGTCGGCGTGGAAGGGGCCTTCCGAGACGCCCATGACGCCGCCTATCCCGAGGGCTGGCTCGCCACCCCCAGTGCCTGCTCGATCGCCTACGCCCCTCTGCAGCGCCTGCTGGCGTTGCAGCAGTTCGAGGCTGCAGACCGCCTCACCAGCGCCATCCTGCGGCAGCTGGCCGGGGAGGAGGCTGTGCGTCGTGGTTACGTGTACTACAGCGAGGTGCCGGCGATGCCGCCGGCAGATCTGGAGAGCCTCGACCGCCTCTGGGTCTGCTACTCCCGCGGCCGCTTCGGGTTTTCCGTGCAGGGTCGGTTGCTGGCCGCCTGCAATGGCCGCTGGGAGCAGCTCTGGCCGAAGCTGGGATGGAAGAGCGGTAACCAGTGGACGCGTTATCCCGCCTCCTTCGACTGGCGGATGGACGCACCTGAAGGGCACATGCCCCTGGTCAATCAGCTGCGGGGCGTCCGTCTGATGGATGCCCTGCTCAACCATCCGGCCCTGCGGCAGCGCATCCAGCGCTGAGCGCCTCTGCCGGCCTAAGGTCGAGTTGACCGCTGAAGAGCCGTCTGCATGACGCTGCGCTGGTCAGATTTCATCACCCCCTCCACGCTGCAGCTCAGCCCGCTGGTTGAACTGTTGCTCGAACCGGTCGCCTGCCTGCAACTGCACGCCCGGCTTCAACTCGGGCTCCAGGAGGCCTTGGTGAACGCGGTGCGCCACGGCAATGGCGGCGATCCCGCCAAGTGCCTGCGGATCCGCAGGATTGAAACGCCCCGCTGGCTGATCTGGCAGGTGCAGGATGAAGGGCCCGGCGTGCCGGTGGAGACCCGTCAGGCCAGCCTGCCGGAGCGCCTCGATGCCCTCGGGGGCCGAGGCCTGTTCCTGATCCACCACTGTTTCGATGACGTGCGCTGGAGCGGCCGGGGCAACAGGCTGCAGCTCGCGGTCAGCCGTCCGCCCGGGCAGGGGCGCTACCGGTTACCTGCTCTGGCCGGTGGTGGCTCGGGCAGCCCGGGTCGCTGATCTCAGCCCGCAACCAGCTGAGGGCATGTTCCACCAAGGCGATCGCATCGCGCCGTGCCTGGGTGGGGGCCCGTTGATGGGGGGCATCGCCGCTGAGCAGCACGGCCAGGGCTGCCGCCAGCTGCTCCGCGCCGCGGCGGCTTCGCTGCCCTTTGAGGGCATGCCAGTCGCGGTCGCTGATGCTGAGCTGGCGCTGCAGCGCCTCCGCCAGATCCGCCGCCCCTGCCGGCCATAGCGAGGGCTGACTGGCCCCAGGCTGGAGGCCTGCTGGCTGACTGCTCTTCCCCGGTGGTGCGGATGGCGGGTTCAGAGGTGCCTCCACTGGACTGGGCTGCTGGGATTGGGCCATCCTGGCTGGCAACGCTCACGCCTGTGCCTCAGTGACCCGAAACCGGCTCCGGCGGCCACCGCACCAGCCCGTTCGCCTGCTGCATCGCCTTGATGCCGTGTTCACCCAGGCCGCCTTCGCCGTGCACAGCGGCGGGGTCGCGGGCCGGCGCCAGCGCCAGCGCCTGGCGGTCGCTCAGCGCCTGCTTGATCCCCTGCCGCGGGAGCTGCATCCACCGGAGCGATTTGGCCGCCTGTTCTGGCAGGGGCTGCGCTGGATCACCCTTGGGCTGGTGATCGCCTGGCTGCTGCGCCCCTGATCGGTCGCCAGCTTGATCTGCCAGGGCCGATCGCTTGTGTTGGGGGCCGTGCTGGGTGTTGGGGGCCGTGCTGGTTCAAGCCCGGCGCAGCCCGCAGCCTCACAGCATGACGCCCATCTCAACCGGCAGCGGTGGAACCATGCCGATTCCGGTACCGCTGCCTTTGGATGCTGATCGGATCAGGCGTCGAAGTACATGCTGAACTCGTGGGGGTGGGGCCGCTGGCGCAGTTGCTGCAGTCAGTCTTGGATATGTCAGGGCGGTTTCAAAACTCCTCTAGCCCCCCTTCTAGCCCCCCTTCTAGCCACCTTTCTAGCAGTTTTTGGGAGCTGAGCTGGCCGCCTGGCATTGCGTAACGCCCAGCAGCCTTTTAATGCTGGCAGCAGCCCTAGCAGCACTGGAGCAGCGGGTGGCCCTGCTGGAGCAAGCCAGCCCACCCCCAGCAGATGATGCTAGTGGCGCCTCAGAGTGACGGCTGATTAATCTCCTCTGCCTGATACTCAGTCACCCTTGTTAGCCAGATTGTTTTACCTCCAACGTGCCATCTTTTTGTATAAAACTCTCTTTTTGCGTTGTTGGTGCACACATCTCTAGGCTTGGATCCACCTAAAAGCTGGAACATACTTCCATCAAAACCATTAAATCCATATTCGGTGTTGAGATGAAACTTCTGGCTATTTCTATCTCTCAATTCATAGCGAGTATCGGAAGTAATGTTTAGATTTAAGGTACACATTATACTGGAGTTGAATCCGTCAAGACCATAATCAAGATCCCATCCACTGCTTATTCCTGCCCTCTCTTCAAAGGTACAGGGCCGATAAGTCTCCTCTTTAACAATGGTCAGGGGGCCACAGATTTGTTTGTAGTAGCGTTTATTGCCAACCCGTCGCGGCGAGTTGTTTTGGTTAATCTCTGGTCCGCAGGTGTAGCGGTTGCCGTCGCTCGTTATAAGGTACTCCTCAATTATTCTCCCATTTGGCGACCACCGTGCAGTGCCGGCAGGTGATCCAGGCGGTGTGATGCACCTCAGCCGATCGGCGAACGCGGGCGAGCTTATTAGAATGGTTGCAGCGACTATCAAATGACGCATGGCTTGATGTTCAGATGGTTTGATCATTCTCTGATGTCGGTCAATGTTATAGCAACTAACTAGCCGCCTAGTCAGTCAGGCGCCTTGTCGCTCAGGCGCCTAGTTGCTCAACTGCAGCGCGTGATTCGCTCTGCTCAGATTTTGTTGCCCGCTGTGGGCGGGGTTTTCATTATTGAGCATTGACCAATTTTGGGATTGTCTTTTGACTCTATTATCTTCCAGTCCCTAATAATGGGACCAGTCCCGATGTCTATCACATGCTTTCCATAGGAGGTGTTGGTGTATCTAAGTGTTTTTCTGTTTATTGCGTAAGCACTTTTAATGCCACCGCCATTCCTGTCTATCGACCACTGAAATTCAAAGTTAATCTGTTCAGGGCTAAACATTGCTGCCCCCTGGTAAACCATATCTCTAACCTCGCCCTTGCCGTTAAGTTGTATACTTTTTAAGGAAAATCTTTCCCTTGTGCTGTCTAGGTTTATCACTTGTTCCCCGCACTTTAGCCAAATTGATTTAGCTTCAGCAGGGCCTCCGACTACGACTGAAGCGCCTAGTATGGCTGTTGCAACTAACAAACGATGCATAGCAAAGAGAGGCGGCTGTTTCATTATTGCGCATGTTCTTAGCTGCTCGCCAGTTACGGTTCGGAACTGGCCTCAGTGCTGAAACTCTCTGTGACGTCACCGACCCTGAAGCCACGCTGCTAACCCGCAGTGCCGCTGCACGTCCTGCCTGGATAGATCCGGCCGCCGTGGATTTGACCGATCCGCTGGCCAGTGAGCTGCTGGAGCTGACCGTGGCGCAGGCCATCAGAGCCCTCCCCAATGCTCAGGAGGTGGCGTGATGCACCGCACCACCGACAACCCTGGCGGCTACCGGCACAAGCGCCACACCATCCA
This sequence comes from Cyanobium sp. NIES-981, assembly GCA_945901765.1. Lineage (GTDB taxonomy): Bacteria > Cyanobacteriota > Cyanobacteriia > PCC-6307 > Cyanobiaceae > NIES-981. The sequence continues at coordinate 13,569 of CAMDLO010000029.1, forward strand.
GCGCCTGTCCGGCCCCGTGCTGACCCTCGATGGCACCTACGCCTGGCTGGTGGTTCCTGATCGCTGGGGGGAGGCCTGGTACGCCTACTCGCTGGCCCACGCCCGCGAAGCGATCAACGCGGAGGTGGCGTGATGGGGCGTGCTAATCGCCGCCGCGCCTCCCTGGGGCCTGCCCTTACCAGCTCCTACCGCCTCGTCTTTTGCTGCCCGTCTGCGCGGATCCAAGCCCTCAGCAGCCTGTGCTTGTCGCACCCCTCCAGCTTCTTAGAGGGCACGGCAGAGAAGCGCGAGCCACCGTGGATCCCTGATGTGATCTCGACTGCGTGGGCGGCGTCGATGGCGTCTACGGGTTGAATCCCGAAGTCGATCGGGCCATCGAAGAACACGGAGAAGGAGGCCATGACCGAAAGCTGCTTTCCAGTTGTTTGCAACGGCAGGGGCTCAGGGCTGCGGTGAGGGTCTTATGTTGAAATCCCATGGCCCAAGGATGACCATTCCCAGTTGCCTAATGCCTGCCCGTGGGGGGAAGACGCGGTAGACTAAGAGTCTTAAATTAAGGGTGGGTGACTATGCTTAGATCGCTTGCGTTCATCGCAATTATGTTCTTTGCAAGCTCCCCACTCTCAGCAGTTGCTCAGTCCTGCAAATCATTCAAGACTTGCGAAGAGGCAATGAAGTCTTGCAGGGCTGGAAATACAAAGTTGGATCGTGATAGGGATGGTATTCCCTGCGAGTCTCTTTGTGGTGGCAACTCAAGAAAGTCGAAGAACTGAACACAAGATTTATTTCAGCTTTTTTTCTAGGTCTTGAAGTTCTTCGTGGCTCATTAACAAGACTCCTGTTGACCTAGCTAGATCTTGTGCAGACTTTGTAAACCCTGCGTTGGTTACTACAACAGCATGAGTGCCATGCCAGTAAAGCTTACCAGCGGTGACTTCCTGAACTGCCGAATTTCCTACTGGTGATAGGGATCGCTTGCATTGTATGCAAACCCTGAACGTTTCTAGGGCCGCAATTAGGTCAACTCCCTGATCACCACTTGCTTTTGTATTGCTGACTTCCCAGTCATGCTTGACAAGGATTTCTCTGCAGTAATCTTCGTACTCAGTCCCACTCAGGTTTTCAATAGATGCATTGGAACTTAGATTCTGAATAGCTCGCTCAATATGCTCTTTGCACCAAGTAGAGACTTCCTCCTCAAGTCTCATGCTTAGTGACAGTTCAAAGTCTTCTCTCTCGATCATCTCAAGCATATTACTTAGACAAGGGGAATAGTCTTGATTCTCTAGCCATCTCACTCGCCCACTATAAATAAATAGATCTTTCGCTTTTCGCCATTCTTCGTCCATGAAGCAGTCAATTTTGTTTATATCTTCTACTTCATGGTCAGCTTTGAGCCGTTGCTCCAGCGATGGCATCAATACTGATTCAACAAAGATAGGCAAGCCCTCGACAATCCACTCTTCATCGTCTACTATTCCATACGGACTGACTTTTGTAAGCTTCTTCTTTTCCATCGCAAGTGCATGCTTATGACTTTGAATTAACCCAATGCCTTCCTTGCTCCAATCTTCTATTGTATCTTGTATCCACATCCGGAGCTTTCTGTTTCTTGCTTCACTCTTTTGCGTCTGTTTTAGTATGATCATTTCTTCTTTCTGGCGCAACAACTCTAATTTCTTTTCTTCTTTTTGGCGCAGCAACTCTAATTTCTTTTCCTCTTTTCGCTCCCTTTTTTGCTCTTCTTTTCTTCTGTAGCTCTGTATTCTATTTCGCGCTTTGCCTACCAAAAATGCTGAAACTGCAATCAACGCGAGAGCCACAAAGAGTTCCATATTATGCCTAGAAGCCGAGATTGCTAAACCATTTCCTCAATTGTAGTGTACTGGGCGCTAAGACTTATAGACTGTCTCATCTTGACTGGCTTTCCTGGACAGCCCCCATCGTTAACCTCTGAGGCGGGGCACCGCCCCTGAACGGGGCTCCCACCCATGAGCAAGCGCCGCACCCACAGTCCCGAGTTCAAGGCCAAGGTCGCCATGGAGGCGATCAGTGGCCGCATGACGATCCAGGTGAACGCCGCCGACTACGGCATCCATTCGATCCAGTTGAGCCAGTGGAAGCGGCAATTGCCGGAGGGCGCCATCGAGCTGCCTCGTTTCTGATCAGTATAGAATCAGCCAATAAGACGGCACACGCAGGTTATGCCCGTATTGCTACTCATCTTTCTCCTTGCATCTTGGCTGCCCGTTCACTCTCGTCCTCAATGGATAACCATACCTCTTTATAAGCCTGATGATGTCCTGATGCTTGACTACAACAGCATCAAGCAAAACGGATTCGTGAGATCGGTGGTTACTTATTTCTCTGACCCTGCCGATAGGAGTTCGGGGACAAGCAGGATCAATATTGATTGCAAGTCGTGGATGTATAGCATGACTGTATATCACTCAGGCCAGCCGCCAACCACGGGGAATTGGTTTCCAATTCCGCCGTCATCAAGGGCTCATCACATTGCAGACGTTATTTGTCCTAAATAGTTCTTTGGGTTCACCCCCTGCGTCGATCTTTGTTTGTTCGTCCTGTCTGGCTTTTCATGGGTAGAAGTGCCAAATAGGGGGCATCGCAACAGTTGATCCGGCCAGTCTTGCTGCACCTAGGCTGCCGGCCAACTATTCGGAAAATAGGCATAGACTAAATCGGTTCTTGCACTGACCGCACAGCATAGCTGACATGGATTCCTCGCATTCTTCCGCAAGCTCTCCAGTCACGAGAGGGGGGATCACTGCCTCCCGCACCTCTAAGAACTGCTGGCGCCTCTCCAAGGTATTTCTATCTGCTTGTGGAGCTCGTTTCTTGTTTACGGGATGTTCTCAATCTGAAGCATGCAAACAAGCAAAGCAGCAAACAGGAGCAGCAGAGCTGCAAGTTATAAACGCCAAAGAGTCTTATGAGCTGTCCTCTGAGTCTGTGGATAATGCTGCAAAGGATCGATCAAGGATGGAGGTGGCTGATCTTCGATTAAGGCAAGACGCGAAGTTCGAGCTCTCAATGGCAGAGAGTCGCCTTTTAAGAGTCAAGGAAGCGGAACGTATTGCCTGCTACACGGTGGGCAAAGGTTGAGGCTTCTCCTCGCCTCCTGTCCGACGCGCTCTTCCTTGAAACCTCTCAAGGCCTTCAGCTCCAGACCGCCGAGAGGAGGTATTCCGAGCATGAGGCGAGCCGGCTCCAGTATGGGCATACTATTGCACTCTCTTGACAACTGTTCAACTTATGGGCGAAGGTTGAACAGTCTTCCGCCCCCGGATCAGTGAGCACCAAGGTCAAGGCACCCTCTGGCAAGCCGTCCCAAGGCGCGAAGGTTGAACAGTCCAGCAGGAAGGCCTACGACTTCCTCACCAAGGCGGAGCTGGAAGCCCTGGAGCGAGTCGTCAAGAAGAACCGATGGGCGAAGCGCGATTGGCTCGCCGTCCGCATGGCCTACCGCCACGGGCTGAGAGCCTCGGAGGTGGTCGGCATGGAATGGAACGACGTGGACCTTGAGCGCGGCACCGTGCTGATCCGACGCTCCAAGAACGGAGAGAGCAACACCCACCACCTCGACGGCGACGTGTTGCGAGCCCTGAGAGCCGTTAAGCGGGATCAGACCGCCGGCACGCGTCACGTCTTCCTCTCCGAACGTGGAGGCCCATGGGCGTCGGTCAGCTTCTCGCGGATGGTGGAACGTGCTGGCGATCAGGCGCTCCCGGATCGTGGCGTTCATGCCCACATGCTCCGCCATTCATGCGGGCACCACTTGGCCGCCAAGGGAACCGATACGAGGCGCATTCAAGATTATCTGGGGCACAGGGCCATCTCCTCAACGCGGATCTACACGAGGCTCCAGAGCCACCACCTCAAGGACATCTGGGACTGAGCTCCTCCGGAGCAGTAACCCGGCCGATGAGATCGGCCTCCTGCTCAGCACCCGCTCTCAAGGCGAAGACCATTCCAGCCTGGAAAGTTTCGATCCTCCCCACAAAGCAAGGAGCTTAATCGTCATACACGGGAAGCTATAATCTACGAAAGATAACGGATTGAGCCAATGAGAGTAGCAACCAATCCCTCTCCGCTGTGCTACATCTCCTGCCGAGAGGCTGAGCGGGTGGCGTTCTATCGCCTCAAGAACTTTGAGGCTGAACTCATGCTCCGCCTGCGGTTGAGCTCCCTCTCAGAGCTGGAGGAGCACCTCCTCCACAAACGAACCGAGCTCTGGCGGGAGAACGCGCGGCGAGGGGAGCTGGAGGCTCAGCTCGCCTCGGCAGAGGAGCGCCTCAAGCTCGCCACCAAGCTCCAAAGGCAGAAGGTGGCCTCTCAAACCGCGGAGTTCAACAAAGACATCTCTCTCATGGACGAATGAACAATCCAATCAACGGTCAAGTGCAACCGATCGCCGGCCGCCGCCTCCAGCCGGGCGAGCTCCAGCAAGCCGCCCGCTCTGCTGGCGGTACGTATGACAGGCGACCTCTGGAGGATCTCTGGAAGTCCCCACAATGGAACGGCGGCTCAGTCGAGAGGCTGGGGAGGATGGGCATTGCCAGCATCGCCAAGGAGTGCCAACTGAGCCAACCTCCACACAATGGCTGAGCCCTACACTCCCGATTGGGAGGATCTCATCGGACGGAAGATCAACGCTAGACTGTAACCGCCACGGGGCTCATCTCCTAGTGGTTTTCTCGTGTGGTTAACGGGGCGGGGAGTGGGCACCTCGCCCTTTTTTCATGCGCGGATTTAAAGAACTCGCGCTAGTGTTGAGGCGTGGCGTATGACATCTCCCCCCTATGGGACTCCCAGCTATCAGCTTTAGGCCTAACATCGACGAGATGGTGGCTATCCGCCGCTCATGCAAAGAGCTCGGACTCAACCAGTCTGAGCTCATCAGGGCGAGCTTGAGCGAGTGGCTGGGTGACCTGAAGGGGGAGGGAGTGGTCTCAAAGGCACCTCCCGTGAGGCGCTGACCTCCTCCCCCTGTGCCCTAGAGCCAGCAGATCCGCCGCGTTACAACGGCTCAACTCTCCTACAAAGAGGAACCCCCTCCAGCTCGCAACTGAAGGGGGTTCTGAAGGAGAGAAGGGTCCAACCCCTTAACTCCTGAAATGTGATGACAGACGAATTATCGCGGGTGGGTGCCATCTCTGGCAACCCCCTCGACGGCTCCATTCTATCGGCCTGCAGCAAGGAGCCGCCGGCCGAGACTCCAGACTCCGAGCGACTTCTCGGTCCCGTGTGGACCCCCTCTGGGCTGACGCTCAACGCTCCATGCCGGCTCTATTGCGGCGACCGCTGGAGGAGCGGATGGATCACCGCCACGGGGGAGACCTCGGCGCTTGTGACCACCTCTGCTGGCGTGGCTCGGTGCACTGACCGGCGGAACCTCCTCAACGAAGAGGAGGCTCGGCTCTTCAAGAACTCTCAAGCGAGATGGAAGCGGCAGCGAGCCGCCGCTCATCGCTCCGAGGAGGTGCTCCATGGCTGAGCCCTTGATCGACTGGAGCGAGGTGGATCACTTCCTCCAGCTCCTCGGAAGGTCTGCGGACTCCGTGGACGCTCTTGTGTTCCCTCCCAAGGATGGCCCCGGCAGCGAAAAAGGAGCCCACAAGCTCAAGCTCGACGAGGCCGGCAGACAAGGGGCGGAGAGGCTCCTCTCCATGCCGCTCTATCGCCGCTATGCGCTCGGCATCCGCCCAAACCCCGGCGGAGCAAAGGCGGCCGAGATCACCGAGGGGGTGGCTCTGTTTGCGGAGGCCGATGGAGGCCTCCCGCTAGAGGCCCAAGAGGCGCTGCCAGAGCTCCTCGGCCTTCCCTCGCCCACCTTCACGGTCTGGACCGCTCACCGATCGCTCCACCTTTACTGGTGCTGTGCCAAGGATGGCAGCTCGCTCTCGCCTCAGGCATGGAGGAAGGCACAAGAGCGGCTCATCGCTGCCGTGGAGGAGGTGGCTCCAGAGGCTGGAGTGGATCGCTCAATCAAGGATCCCTCTCGTGTGATGAGAGCTCCCGGCGGCCTCCATCCCGCCACGGGAGAGCGCTGCCGCATCCATTCCGAGAGCGGCAAGCGCTACGACCTCGCCGCGCTGGTGGAGCTCCTCCCGCCGCTGCCAGAGGCTCCAGCGAGGAAGAGCTCCAGCTCCTCAGCAGCAAGAGGAGACGCTCAGGAGGTGGCAAAGGCTCGGGAGGCTCTGGCCTTCCTCCCTCCGCCTGACTTCACCTCCTATCTCGATTGGCTCAGGGTGGGGATGGGTCTCCATGGCACGAGCGAGGAGCTCCTCTCCGCTTGGATCTCTTGGAGCCGAGGGATGGGCGAGGCCTTCAACGAGGAGGAGTGTCGCGCCAAGTGGCAGACCTTCTCAAGCGATCGGGAGGAAGGTCTCGGGCTCGGCTCTCTGATCCACCTCGCCAAGAGCTACGGCTACCGGCCTCCGTTAGGTGCGGACACTCCCTCCCGTTACACCGCCGCACCGTCTGCACCGTCCTTACCGTCCGCACCTAACCAGTCCACGGACTCCGCCGACACAAAGGCGCCAAGGAACATCCGAGCGCTCCCCCTCCGAGAGCGGATGGATCTCATGCGCGAGAGGGCAGAGGCGCTCATGGGAGATCCGTCCATTCCCTCCTTGGACCGCTTGCCAGTGTTGAGGGAGGGGGCCTCAGAGCTTGACCTCCCCCTCCGAGATGGAGAGCTCACCAAACTCCTTTGGCAGGCAAGGAGGAACCTCTCAGCTCCAGCAGAGGCGCTCGGAGCTGGTGACCTTCTCGACTTCACTCCTACCCCTTGGCTCTGGGAGGGTCTCCTCATGCGAGAGGCCGTCAACCTCGTAGTGGCTCTGCCGAAAGTGGGCAAGACCTCCCTCTTGCTGGAGGCGATCTCCTCGTGGCACCGAGGCGAGGCCTTCCTCGGGAGGAAGTTCCATGGGGAGTGTCCGCCGGTCTTGATCGTTGGCTCCGACCAACCTCAGAGCGATTGGGGGCGGATGCTCCAGAGGGTCGGCCTGGTGAGCGAGGAGCGGAGGCTCTTGGAGCCGATTGTCGGCCTGTTCCATTCCGGCGCTCCTTTGGCTCTTGATTCGGAAGGGATCGAGAGGATCGCCTCCTACGCCAAGAGACATCCGGGCCTCCTCGTGGTGATCGACTCCTATGCGCGGTGTGTTGCTCCTTTGGGCCTCTCCGAGAGGGATGCAGAGATCGCCGAGCCTCTGGCCGATCTCCAAGAGGCTCTGGGCTCCTCTGGCGCCTCGATCGTGGTGATCCACCACAGCAACAAGAGCTCTCGCAACGAGAGCGCCTCCCTCGCCTCTCGTGGATCCACGGCTCTGCCTGCCGCTTGCTCTCAGATCCTCCACCTCCAAAGGTTGGAGGCTCCAGAGGGAGGCCAGCAAAGTCCCCTATCAGGCAAGCGGATGCTCTCCACGGAAGGCCGAGGAGGTGCTCCTGAGAAGTTCTTGCTGGAGCTCTCCGAGGAAGGTCGTTGGCTCTGCCGAGGAGATGGAGACGCTCTCCTCCGAGAAGAGGAGCGCCAGAGAGCCGTTGGAGCTCTCAACGATCGGCAGGCCTCTGCGCTGGAGCACGTCGAAGAGGTGTGGGAATCAACTGAAGGTCGCCAAGGGATCTCCGCCGACCTCCTCGCCTCCCTCATGGAACTCCGAGGAGCGGACACCTCCAGAGCCGCTCGCCGTCTCTTGGATCAACTCGCACAAAGAGGCCTCGTGCGGAAGAGGATCCAAAACGAAGGGAAGGATCGCGCTCTTGTGGCTCGATACGTTCCCACCTCTGCTGATCTTCTGTCCGCGGACTCCATGGATAGCTATTCCACGGTAGGTGCGGACAGTAGGGACGGTGCAGCTACCCCGGACAGTAACCGAGAAAAGTTCACTGCAAGCTTTGATGGTTCTATCTTAAATAATGCCATACAAACCCAGGAAGTGGATTTAAAGATCTTCTTGGATCCAGCTCTGATTACCTCGCTTGTCGTTGGTGATACAGTAGATCTGAAGACCGACAACGATGGCGTGAGTACGGGCTGGACCGTCGCGGCAATTAATGAAGGGCTTGTTCGAATTGCTCATAGCGATTCAAATGAAGTTCGAGAGGTGCCAGCAGGAGACCTGATTTATATGCCTTTCTAGCGTAGATGCTTTGCAAGGGGCATGAGGCGCGAATACAGCTCAAGAGCCTCTGCCATTTTTGGAATGTCAGCGTGGACATAATCAGACATCGGCATCGCTTTGCCAGTGATGCACCGAATGGTGTACTCCCTAACATCATTTGCTGTCAGCGTCTGAATTAAGGTTTCTCGGAGGCTGTGGGTTCCAGATGGAAGCCCTCTTCGTTTGGTCTTGTCGTGGAAGCGGGAGCGATAGTTCTCGCCATATCTCCGCTCATTGTCTTGTTTGGGAAAGCATGGACCCTTTGAAACTCCTTTAAGCCTGTTCCAGAGTGGATGCAAGAGTGATGGCAGGGGAATAAAGCGCAGACTCTGAAGGGTTTTGATCCCGCTTGTCTGACCATCGACGCCAAGCCCCCTCTCCTCGTGAGCCTCAATGGCGATGCACTTGATCCCACCCTTCTCTGTGAAGTCGCAATGGCGCAGCCCCGCTACTTCCTGTTGGCGGGCCCCGGTGAACCGCTGCAACAGATAGAGGTCGTATTGCTGATCAGTTTCCATCAAAGCGTCGATGCTCTGCAATTGTTCAAGGGAAAGGGTCTTGTTGCTCTCTACTGTCTTAGCAACGCGTTTGCGCTCGCTTCGCTTGATCTTGGGGATGCCTTCACAGGGATTAGGTCCTGGCAGCAAATCAAAATCAATGCCGCATTGAAAGATCGAACTCAGATAGGAGAGATCTTTCCTGGCTGACTTTGGCTGGCTCTTGCGCAGGAGGAGGGCATATTCCTTCATGTTCTCCTGCTGGATTGAGGCAAGGAGCGTGATGCCATGGGCGTTTGCGGCCCATGCCATGAGTTTGTTCAGGGCATTGCGGACGCCTGGGATCGTGGTCGGCCCGTGCCAATCCTCAGCCAGCGAGAGCTCACACAGGGCCTCAATGGTGATGATCTTGCTGGCGCCTTTGGGTTTTGGTGCCTTTGTCTGGCCTTTCTCTTGAGCCTCTCCCGCAGAGCTGCCCCAGTGGGCGAGCTTGCTGGCGTAAGCCGCCTCCACCGTCTTTCTCGTTTGAGGCTCCAGCAAGATTCCTGAGGTGCTGAGTGCTTCGTCAAAGGCGACTGCCACGGCATCCATCGTGGGCCGATCTAATCCGCTCAGGGCTCCACTGGCCCACACCTCGTAGGTCTCGTTCAGGGCATCAACGAGATCGCCCCCCTCCTCAACCGCCTCGATCATGCGGTCAACGGGAGCCCTTCGCTCATGCTCCTGCCAGAGCGGGAGGCTCTGCCTCAGACGAACCAGGGTCTCCACCGGAAGCCTTTGGAGAGGCACCTCATCCCGCAAGGCCATGGCGGTGCGATTCGCGAAAGCGGCCGCGATGCTGTCCACATCATCAGGGGCTAGATCACGAGGGCCGTCCTTCAGGCCGTCGATCTGCCGCTGAATCTCGTTGCGCCGACGGTGGCAATACTCCAAGGCGACGTGTTTGGTGCTGGCGGGCCTGCCGAAGGCGTCCAGGCACCTCTCTCGAATGAAGGACTCAGGGAATGCCTCCGGCCAGAGCCGGTGCTGAGGCGCCACGTTCTTCTCGAACCAAAACCCCTCCCGCCCCTCGTACTGGCGGCAACAAGACCCCCTCGGAGCGATCGAGATGGATTTGCCTCGGACCACCGACAAGAGCCGCTCTGCACCCCTGTCTAGCCCCCGTTCTAGCCCCCTGTCTAGCCCCTGCAAGTACAGAAGTGGATCTAATAACCTAGTAAAAGGTCCACTTCTGAGAGGGGGCAGAGGGCGATGAAACGCAAAATCTAGGCGTCGAAGTACATGCTGAATTCGTGGGGGTGGGGCCGCTGGCGCAGTTGCTGCACCTCCTCATACTTCATTGAGATCCAATTGTTGATGAAGTCTTCGCTGAACACACCCCCTTCCATCAGGTAGTGCTTGTCGGCGTCGAGCGCTTCCAGTGAGCCGTTGAGGGAGGCGGGAACCGTATCGATCCGCGCCAGCTCCTCGGCCGAAAGTTCAAACAGGTCAACGTCGGTGCCGTCGCCCGGATCGATCTGGTTCTTGATCCCATCGATGCCGGCCATCAGCATCGCCGCGAAGCCCAGGTAAGGGTTGGAGAGGGCATCGCCGGAGCGGAACTCCAGGCGCTTGGCCTTGGGATTCGGTCCGGTGAGCGGGATGCGCACGGCAGCCGACCGGTTGCCCTGGGAGTACACCAGGTTCACGGGCGCTTCGAAGCCCGGCACCAGGCGTTTGTAGCTGTTGGTGGTGGGGTTGGTGAAGGCCAGGAAGCTCGGGGCGTGCTTCAGCAGGCCGCCGATGTACCACCGGGCTGTCTGCGACAGATTCGCATAGGTGCCCTCGCCAAAGAACAGCGGCTGGCCTCCCTTCCAGAGGCTCTGGTGCACATGCATGCCGCTGCCGTTGTCCGCGAACACGGGCTTGGGCATGAAGGTGGCTGTCTTGCCGTACTTGCGCGCCACATTGCGCACCACGTACTTGTAAATCATCACGTTATCGGCCGCGCTGATCAGCTCGGCAAATTTCATGCCGAGCTCGTGCTGGGCTGTAGCGACCTCATGATGGTGCTTCTCGATCGGCACGCCAAGTGAGGCCATGGTGAGGATCATCTCCGTGCGCATGTCCTGAAGCGTGTCGTTGGGAGAGACCGGGAAATAGCCCTCCTTCAGCTGAATCTTGTAGGCCAGGTTGCCGCCCTCCTCCAGGCGGGCCGTGTTCCAGGGGGCCTCGATCGAATCAACGCTGTAGAAGCTGCTGCCGTTGCCTGAGCTGTAGCGCACATCGTCGAAGACGAAAAACTCAGGCTCGGGGCCGAAGTAGGCGGTGTCAGCGATGCCGCTGCCTTCGAGATAGGCGAGCGCCTTCATGGCCAGGGCCCGCGGGCAGCGGCCGTAGGGCTGGCCGCTGCGGGGCTCCTGAATCGAGCAGATCAGGCTGAGGGTCTTATGGCTGTAGAAGGGGTCGATCCAGGCGGTGTTCGGGTCCGGCACCATCGCCATGTCCGATTCGTTGATCGCCTTCCAGCCGCGGATCGAGGAGCCGTCGAAGGCCACGCCATCGGTGAAGGCATCGGCATCCACCAGATCCCGGTGCACCGTCAGGTGCTGCCACTTGCCGTGGAGATCCACGAATTTGAGGTCGATCAGCTCGATGCCCTCGTCCTGGATCAGACGGAGGACGTCCTGGGCTGTCTTGGCCATGTCGATCAACGAATGAGGGGCCGCACCGGCGGCGGATGGGCGGGACCGTACGGACCGGCAGGGGGCCTTTTTGTATCAGGAGTAACAAAACAACCGCCTCGCGCCCCGGCCCCGCTGCGGTGTCCTTGCGTAACCGTTTCTGTCAGATCCGCCAGAACCCACCTCTGGTCTGGGTTTTCACGGATCGTGAGTGCTACGTTCCCAGCCAGGCTAGAGCGCTCCACACTCCACCATGCGGGATGCCATCACCGGTCTGATCGGTCGTTATGACCAGCTCGGCCGCTACCTCGACCGTGACGCCATCGATCGCGTGCAGGACTACCTCTCCGAATCGGAGCTGCGTCTTGCCGCCGTGGAGCTGATCAACCGTGAGGCCGCTGCGATCGTGCGGGAAGCTTCCCAGCGTCTCTGGCTGGCCGATCCCGAGCTGATCCTGCCTGGCGGCAACGCCTACACCACCCGCCGCCTCTCGGCGTGCCTGCGGGACATGGACTATTTCCTCCGCTACGCCAGTTACGCCCTGATCGCCGGCGACACCTCCATCCTCAACGAGCGGGTGCTCAACGGCCTGGACGACACGTACAAGAGCCTGGGTGTGCCAACGGGTCCGACTGTGCGCAGCATCGCCCTGCTGGGCGATGTGGTCTGTGAGCTCCTGGCCCAGGCGGCGATCGCCGATGGCCCCGCCCTCACCGCCGTGGTGCGTGCTCCGTTCGATCACCTCTGCCGCGGCCTGGCCGCTTCTGACGCCCGCAATCGCTGACCTCCCTGGCGCCCGGCCCCGTGCCACGCCGGCCTCTGCGTAGGCTCACACCTCATTTCCGTCCCCCGGTCCCGGCACCTTGTCCGCCCAGTTCTCCGTCGACAACACCCACCGCACTCAGCTCGGGCCGATCGCCACGCCGGACAGGCTTCTGCTCGGTCCTGGACCCTCCAATGCCCATCCCACGGTGTTGCAGGCTCTGGCGCGCACCCCGATCGGCCATCTCGACCCTCTGTACGTCGAGCTGATGGGTGAAGTGCAGGAGCTGCTCCGCTACGTGTGGCAGACCGACAACCGCCTCACCATCCCGATGAGCGGCACCGGCAGCGCCGCCATGGAGGCCACCCTGGCCAACACCATCGAACCCGGCGACAAGGTGCTGGTGGCGGTGAAGGGCTACTTCGGTCTCCGCCTGGCCGACATGGCCGGCCGCTACCGCGCCGAGGTCGTGACGATCGAGCGTCCCTGGGGCGAAGCCTTCAGCCTGGCTGAGATCGAAGCAGCTCTGGAGCATCACCGCCCGGCGGTGCTGGCGATGGTGCACGCGGAAACATCCACCGGCATCCTGCAGCCGATGGAGGGCATCGGCGAACTCTGTCGGCGCTACGACTGCCTGTTGCTGCTCGATACCGTCACTTCGCTCGGGGCCGTGCCCGTGCGCCTCGACGAGTGGATGGTCGACCTGGCCTACAGCTGCAGCCAGAAAGGGTTGAGCTGCCCCCCCGGACTGGGCCCCTTCACCATGGGGCCGCGAGCAGAGGCCAAGCTGGCCGCTCGCCCGGACAAAGTGCCCAACTGGTATCTCGACGTCTCCCTGCTCAACCAGTACTGGGGCAGCGACCGTGTGTACCACCACACGGCTCCGGTCAACATGAACTTCGGCATGCGCGAGGCTCTGCGCCTTCTGGCCGACGAAGGCCTGGAGAGTGTCTGGCAGCGGCACCGCAGCAACGCTGAGCGCCTCTGGGCCGGTCTGGAGCGACTGGGGCTCACCCTGCACGCTCCCGACCATCTGCGGCTGCCGACCCTCACCACGGTGCGCATCCCTGAAGGTGTGGATGGCAAGGCCTTCAGCCTGCACCTGCTCAACACCTTCGGCATCGAGGTGGGTGGCGGCCTCGGAGCGCTGGCCGGCAAGGTCTGGCGCATCGGCCTGATGGGTTACAACAGCCGCGCCGAAAATGTCGACAGGTTGCTCAACCTGTTTGAGAGCGAATTGCCCGCTTTCCGTCCGTCGGCGTCTCAGGCGGCGGTGGCGGCATCGGTCTGAGTCGTTCCGCGCTGAGCTGCTTGCGCTGGTCCGCCGCCTTCAGCCGCTGCCGTTTGAACCACCGTTCCAGTTGCTGGCGGGCCGCTTCCTTCTCCAGGCCACCCACCACCTGCATGCGGTGATGGGCACTGGGATGGGCGGCCAGGTCCAGGCATCCCCCCAACGCACCCCGTTTCGGATCCACGGCGGCGTACACCACCCGGCCGATCCGGCCCTGAATCGCTGCACCGGCACACATGCCGCAGGGCTCGAGTGTCACCAGCAAGGTGCAGCGGTTGAGCCGCCAGTCACCGAGCAACCGCGCCGCCTGCGCCATCGCCGTCAGTTCGGCATGGCCAAGCGGTTCGTTGTGGCGGTGGCGCCGGTTGCTGCCCCAGCCGACACAACGGCCTCGCTCATCGAGAACAACTGCTGCGACTGGGATCTCTCCGGTTTCGCCCACCTGCTCCGCCAGCCGCAGCAACCGCAGCATCCAGAACCGAAGCCGGCCTTGATCGCTCCACGGGGCTTCGCGGCCCTGTTCCGCATGACCCGTCATGCCGATGCGCGTTGTGCCGAGCTGCTGCCGATTGTGGGCGGTAGCGAGCGGCCGGCAGGTGAGAATGGGCCAGTGCATGCAACCGCCGTTGGCAACTGCGCCCCAGGCCCAGCAGGCCGACGTCCCACTCTCACCGTTTCCCTGTCCCGATCAACGGGATGGCGCGCTTCAGGCCTTCCTTGAGCAGGCCTCTGCCCGGCTCACTCACTGGCTGGGCAGTGCCACGTCGCGCCCGCCCCTGCCGGGCCTGAGCCTGCTGCCGGCGGTGGAGCCCGAACAGGTTGGTCTGTCCCCGGGTCGCCTGCTCGCCGATCTTGATCTGGTGATGGCAGGGGCCTACAACCCCGGTCATCCCGGTGCCATCGCCCACCTCGACCCACCGGCCCTCGGCGCTTCGATCGTGGGTGATCTGATCTGCGCCGGGTTGAACAACAACCTGCTGGCGGAGGAGCTCTCCCCCAGCCTCAGCAGGCTGGAGCGCAGTCTGGTGGCCTGGCTGGCCGAACGGCTTGGCCTGCCCCCGGGCAGCGGCGGCGTCCCTGCCAGCGGCGGCAGTCTGTCCAACCTGATGGCTCTGGTCACGGCGCGGCAGCAGCGTCAGCTCGCCTCTTGTCAGGATGCGGTGGTGCTGGCCAGCGCCGATGCCCATGTCTCGGTTGGCAAGGCCCTGGCCGTGATGGGGCTGCCCCCCAGCGCCCTGCGGGCTGTACCCACGGCTGCCGACGGCGGCATGGATCCGGATCAGCTGGCGGCCGAACTCGATCACCTGGCGGCGGCTGGTCTGCCGGTGATCGCCGTTGTGGCCACGGCCGGCACCACGGTGCGCGGGGCCATCGACCCCCTCGCCGCGATTGCCGACCAGTGCAGCCGGGCGCAGGTCTGGCTGCACGTGGATGGTGCCATCGGTGCGGTGTTCGGGCTCACGGCGCGGCACCGGCAGCGGCTGGCCGGCCTGGAGCGGGCGGATTCCCTCACCCTGAATCCCCAGAAACTGCTGGGCATCACCAAGACTTCCTCCCTGCTGCTGCTGGCCCGCCCCCAGGCCCTGGCCGAGGCTTTTGGCACCGGGCTGCCCTACATGGAACCGAGCTGGGGCGGCGGCCATGGTGGCGAGCAGGGTCTGCAGGGCAGCAGGCCCGCCGAAGTGCTGAAGCTGTGGCTTGGGTTGCGCCAGCTGGGCCTTGATGGCATCGACAACCTGCTGGAGGGTGCCTTGTCCCGCCGCCGCCGCCTGCAGAGGCTGCTCGCGCCGATCCCGGGTCTGGCCTGTCTGTCCGGCCCGCTCCATCTGCTGGCCTTCACACCGGTCGAGGCGGATGCCGCCCGGGCGGAGGCCTGGAGCCTGCACACCCGCCAGCGCCTGCTCGATGCTGAGCTGATGCTGTCCCGTCCGCTCTACCGCGGCCGCCACCATCTCAAGGCCGTGCTGGGCAATCCCCACACCGGGGATGGCGAGCTGGAGCGACTGGCCGCCGTGGTTGCGGCCAGCCTCAGGCCCA
>CAMDLO010000030.1 GCA_945901765.1 Cyanobium sp. NIES-981
GATCGCTGGCGCTGGGAGTACAACACCCTCAGGCCGCATTCGGCCCTCCAGGGGCTGACGCCCCTGGAGGCAGCTCAACACGGAGCTGCAGCATGACCATGACCAACCACTCTCATAAGGCCTGGACCGATAAAGGGGGTCACGTCACCCCTCCCTACCGCCACTGGCCGAATAACAGCGGGATTCCAGCCGGCCCGATGGGCTGGGGACGGGCCTTGCGGCGATGCAGACCCGGCTGCGACCGCA
Organism: Cyanobium sp. NIES-981; assembly: GCA_945901765.1. Classification (GTDB taxonomy): domain Bacteria; phylum Cyanobacteriota; class Cyanobacteriia; order PCC-6307; family Cyanobiaceae; genus NIES-981. The sequence continues at coordinate 247 of CAMDLO010000030.1, forward strand.
AGCGATCAGCCGTGATCTGGTGGCGGCTTGCCGCCAGAACGAAGCCAAGCACCGGGCCAGGTGGGACGAGGAAGCCATGCAGACGGCCAACCACCTGCTGGCCGTTGGGGCTGGAACAACTGCAGCGAACGGGCGTGGGCGAACTGACGGCCCTCAGTGATCGTGGCTCTCCTCCACTTGCAAGGTGGTGTCGCTGATCCCATGGAGGGCAAGCGCAAGGCGGGCCTTGGCGATCAGGGAATCGGTGCTGCTGGCCGGATCTGCAAACCAGGCCGGAGCCAGCACCAGATGGGCCGTGAGAGCAGTACGGGAGGTGCTGACCGCCCAGACGTGCAGGTCCTCCACCCGGATGACCCCTGGCAAGGCCAGCAGATCCGCCTCAACGCGCCCAAGGTCCACATGGCGCGGCACGGCATCGAGATTGAGGGCTATGGCTTCGCGCAACAGACCGACGGCGCTCCAGATCACGGCGCCTCCCACGCCGATGGCCGTGGTGGCGTCGAGCCAGAGCCATCCGGTGAAGCCAACCACCAGGGCGCTGATCAGCACCGCCAGCGACACAGCCGCATCGGTGAGCAGATGCAGCACCGCCGCTCGCTGGTTGAGGTCATGGTTGTGAGCACTGCCGAACAGACGGGCTGAGCCCACGTTGATCGCGATCCCCAGCGCCGCCGCCCAGGCCACCGGACCGGCGGTCAGGGGCACGGGGCTGTGCAACCGCTGGATCGCCTCTGTCACAACCACAAGGCCAGCACCGCAGATCAACACGCCGTTGATCAGCGCCACGATCTGCGTGCTGCGGCCGAAGCCGTAGGTGAAACGACCACGTGGGGGCTGACGACTGAGCCGCTCTGCGCCCCATCCGAACAGCAGTCCAACCACATCGCCGGCGTTGTGGAGCGCGTCGCCGATCAGGGCCAGCGAGCCGAAAGCAGCACCAACCAGCAGCTGCAGCGCCGTGAGGCCGGCGTTGAGGGCGATGCTCCAACGGAAAGCACCTGCCGCATCACGCGGGCGAGATGCTGATGCCTGATCTCGATGGTGGTTGTGGCCCATCACCAGAAACTGCAGCTGAACAAGCAGATCGGCATCCCGTCGCTCACGTCAAACCCTCGCATCGCCGCGGCCAGGGCCGGGCCCTGGGGCGACCGCAACGCGGCAACAGCTGCCCATAGGCTCATCGGCGGCAATCGCAGAATGGAGTCGGCGTGAAGCAGTCCCCGCAACCTGAAAGGCCCACAACAGCTGGGCCGGCAAGCAGTCAGGCCTTTGTCTATGAACCGATGGAACGGTTCGGCGAAGGCCTCACCACCCGCAGACCCTGGAACACCGTGGCGTTGGCACGGGTGGAACGGCTGAATGGCCGTGTGGCCATGCTCGGGTTTGCGGCCGCCATCGGCGGGGAACTGATCAGCGGCCACGGCCCGGCCGGCCAGCTGCTGGCCCTGCTGCGGTGGTATCTGGGTTGAAGCGGCCCGAACCGGGGGGTGCAGTTCGGGCTGCTGGCTGGCCAGGGCGATCCGGCCAGTGCCGGAGATCAGTCCTCCTCGACTGAACCGGCTGGGATCAGCTTGATCTGCTTGCGACCAAGCTTGATCTCAAATTCGTCGCCTGGCTGCAGACCGAGCTGGGCGGTGTAGGCCTTACCGACCAGCAGGTTGCCGTTGAACTGCACGGTGGCGACGTAGCTGAGTTTGCGGCCACCCTTGCCGCCCGCCTTGCCGCCGCCGGAGCCCAGGCTCATGCCTTTCGCCTCGAGGAGGGCTTCATAGAAAGCGGTGAAATTGAGGCGCTCACTACCATCCTTCTTGGCGCTCACATACCCGCACTCACGCACCAGCTCCGATTTGGAAGCATCTCCGAGCTCCTTAACCTTGGCCAGCAGTTCAGCTCCGGTCAGCATGATTTGAATCCGACAACACCAGTAGTGTAGCGATCAACAAGAATCGCGTAAGCCCATCGTGAACCGTTGATCCGGTTCAGCGATTCAACCGTTGCATCTGCCAGGTCACCAGGGTGCCGACCGGACTCCAGAGCAGATAGGGAATCATCAGCAACCAAGCCAGGCGGGAGTGGGGAGCGATGGCGATGCTGAGCGTCACACCCCAAACCCAACCGGTCATCGCCAAAACCGTGCCGTTGCGCAGACTGCGGCTGCGACAGATGACCAGGGTGTAGGTCTGGACCAGCACCAACAGCAGGGCATAGCCGGCGAGCAGCTGCAGACTCCGGCTCGTCGTCCAGATGAGCAGAGCCGAAGCGTAGAAACAGCCGTAGATCAGCAGCCAGATCAGGGGAATCCAGCGTTCAAACGTCAGCCAGCCCGGGCGGCGGAGACGCATGAACCAGCTGAAATCAGCGCGGCTGGGATTGAGCGTGGCCACCACAGCGACCATCACCACAAGCAGCAGCAGGGCGTCGACCATTCCTGGGGTGATCATTGCCCCCAGACTGGCGCAGCCGCCAGCACAGCGACGTTTGCGGCAGCTGTGTCAGCGCTGCAGAGCGTCAACACCTGCAACCCGCCTCGACACGGCCATCAGCTGCCTGGTCTGACTGAGGTGGAGCAGAGCAACTGCTCCATCACCTCCTGCAGGCCTTCGGCTAGGGGACGAGGGGCTTGGAGCTTTTCACTCCAGATCGCACCCGACAACAACTCAGGCTCGCGCACCAGGGCCAGATCCTGTCCCTCCTGCAGCCGTAGCTGCTGCAGGGGCACCGCCAGCTCGGCGCAGAAGACATGGGCAAGTCGCCGCTGGTTGCGGTGCTGGATCCAGAACGTCACCTCCGAGGGTTGCCAGCCGATCTCCTCCAGCAGTTCGCGCCGCAACGCCTGCTCCGCCATTTCGCCGGGATCGAGATGGCCGCCAAACAGACCCCAGCAGCCGGGCGCAACGATTCCGGGGATGTCATCGCGCAGCTGCATCAGCCAGCATCCCTGCCGATGCAGCATCGCCAGGGCAACTTCAACGACCATCAATCACCATGGCTGTCGCTGGGGCAGAGATTCATCATCGCAGTGCCATCGCAGCTGGCGTTGAACCGGTCTTGGTTTGGATGAAATGGAATGAAATGCGCTGGGATGCGCTGGGATGGGATGGGAGGCAATCGGAAGACGTCGCGATGGATGGCATGGGATTGCAGGGATTCCAGATCTCAGGTTCCAGCTCCAGGCCTGACCGCTGCGGCGGTGTGCTCCCGCTGACCGGGCCACTCAGATGATGGCCTGAAACTGCCAGATGCAGCAGCGTTGAAGCAAGACATCAACGCCTGCAGCAGTCTCTGACGACCATGAGCAACGACCGTCAACACGCCTGGCCGGATGATCTGCATCCGCTGGTGACCAATCAAGAAATCCACTATCGACTCCTGGAAAGGAATTACCGCCAATCGGCCCAATATGCAGCCATGGTGGAGCGCTATCCATTGCTGAAGCAAAGCATCGAAACCTGCCAGCAAGGTGATCTGATCGGCGACGCTTCACCGTCATCGCAACTCACCGCTGTGCACCTGGAGTGGGACCGCAGCCATGGCGAAGGCTGATCAACCCAGCGGGACCCGTCGCTGATCCGGCAGCTCCGGCGCGGGGGCCCGCTGCAGCAAGGGCGCGATGCTCCCTCAGCTCGGTTCGATCAGTGCACCCGCCTCTGGGTGAGAACGGCGGAATAGCCGGTCATCGGCAGCGCGACGACAGGTCAGCAGAAACAGTGACATCTCGATCCCGAACGTCTGTTCAAACAGCACCAGAACGCCTGCGGTCCGAGCCAGGCCGCAGTCGGCGATTGCCTGGCGGAGTCCCTGGCGAGGCTGGGCGGTGAGTGCGGCGAACAGGCGATTGAGCCGATGGTCCAGCAGAGCCTGAGCTGGCGTCATGCCACGGATGCGGTCAAAGCTGAATTGCAGGCAGTCTTCGCGGGTACCCAGAAATCCGGCCAGGTCATTGATGGAGATCGGATCACGAAAATGATGACCGAAGTACTGCAACGCATCCGTCACGATCTGGAACGGGGATCCGCAGCCCGGCGGCCCGGATTCAGCAGGGCCACCAGGATCCACAGGATGTACCAAACGAATCGGCCGGACCATCACAATCCCGATTGCAGCAGCCGGCGCCGAGGCCGCTGCCCTGCTCTCCCGAATCCATCCTGCAAACAACCTCTGCAGGAATCCAGAGACCCTGGCAGGAATGGCACAATCCGCAAGCTGCGGTGATCTGCAGCAACCAGACGATGCAAAACAACATCCAGTTGCGTAAAGCTGTCGTGATCCGGCTGTTTAGGGCACCATCGCCAGCCCGGTTCGCAACATGAGGGCGATCACCTGTAACTCCTGTCGGGTGATCTTTGGGAGATGCGGGCGCCGCTTCGGCGGCGCTTTTGCTTGGGTCCTGTTGGATCGGAGCCAGCTGCCCCTCACGAACGGCTCGGATCGCTGGGTTGAGGCTCCGCCTCACGCTGAAACAGGCCGTTGAGGTAGTGCCGGGCGACGGAGCGGTCCTGGCAGCCCTGCTGGAACAGAAATCCCGCCACGGACGCCTGCATCAGCCGGTATTGATCCCAGCGGGGATGGGCGCTGATGAAAGAGCGCATGGCGTCGTACAGGTCCTGAGGGAACTCATTGACCACACTCACGTGAGGCGGAAGGTGGTCCGGTGTCTGGCTCATGCGCGCCTCGGGTTGCCGAACCATCAATCCACGGCGAAGGCATCGCCGTCAAAGCAGCGGAACCATACCGAGAAAGCCTGGTCTCCCAATGAGACCCCAGACAGGGATTCGGTTCCGCACCTGCTGTAACGCTGGAACCGATGGGGCGACGCCCCAGCTCGCCGTGGTCAAGGGGAGAGAGCTTTTCCCCATCGACCGAGCCAGAGCAGCGACCAGCGGTCCGAACACAGCGACATCACCTGGGGAAAAGTCGTTGATTTGCGGGGGAAACCACCGCATTTCGGGGAAAACCTGACCGCTCAGCAGGCCTGATCAATCACCACGGGCCCTGCAGGAATGCCAATCAGGCAGAACTGCTGCACCTGCCGATCGGCCAGGGTGATCACGCGGAAAAGACACCGGTCCAACGCTGGACCGACGAACACCCGACCAACCGAAAGGCCTGGCTTGTCGCCGGCTGCTGATCCCTCCCAACAGCTGACCTCGAGCAACCGGGCGCTGGCTGCAAGCTCCTCCACTCCCGGTCGGAGACCCAGCCCCAGCAGCCGGCCGGCAGCGTCGTACCAAAAGAAGGTCTCGACTTCGCCGAGACCCCTGGTGTTTCTGAATCGGGTATCCCTGAATCGGGGCGACAGGATTCGAACCTGCGACCTAATGCTCCCAAAGCATCCGCGCTACCAAGCTGCGCTACGCCCCGAAGAACTGGAGCATAGCGGCAAGCCGCAGCCCGGTCTGGCAGGCAGCGGATCAGAGGGCGGCGAAGCGCCGATCAAAATCCTCAACAGCCGCTTCTGTAAACGGAAAGGTGCGGCGGATGTAGGCCAGGGTGTTCCTTTCGATCTCTGTCACCCCCGGTCCGTCGGCGGCGGAAGCGAAGAGGGCCGCGACCTCGTCCTTGGAGAGGTTCTGCTCGTTGGTGCCGGTGGTGTGGTGGTGGGCCAGGTCGAGCAGTTCCTTCTCGTACTGCTCACCATCGATGATCTGATAGGCCATGGTGAGGGCCGGCGGTCAAGGTAACCGTAGAAATGATTGGAGCCGCAGGCAACAGGCTGCGCCGACCGCTCCGGGCGCAGGCAAGCAAGGCGCAGCCGTGCCGGAGCCACGGCAGCAGGCTTGCGCAGGGGCTGCTGGCAGCCTGGGCATGGCTGACCGCCTCGACCGGGACCTGGGCCGCCGCCGGCGAGCTCCCCCTGCCGATGATCAGGGCGGAGCGCTGCCCAGGCAATCCGTTGGTCAGCCCGGAAACGGCCCCGGACGTGGGCGCCAACATCAACGGGCCGTCACCGATCCGCACACCGGACTGGCTGCCGAACCGCCTTGGCCGGTACTACCTCTATTTCGCCTCACACCGGGGCCGATCGATCCGCCTGGCCTATGCCGATACGCCGTGCGGTCCATGGACAGTGCAACCGGGCGGCACCCTGCAGCTCCATCAGGCGCAGGGGTTCGTCGATCACATTGCCTCGCCGGACGCCCACGTGGATGAGGAACGCCGACAGATCCGCCTCTACGTGCATGGTCGCAAGGCGGGTGGACGGGGGGTGCAGCGCACCGGGCTGGCCGTCTCCAGCGATGGCCAGTCGTTCCGGATGCTGGAGCAGGATCTGGGCAGTGCCTACTTCCGGGTGTTTGCCTGGGGTGATGGCTGGCTGGCCCTGGCGAAGCAGGCGGGCGCTGGCGGGCGGCTCTACCAAGCGCCAAGCCCCCACGGACCGTTCACGCCCAGGGCGAACCTGCTGCCCGCCATGCGCCATGGAGCTGTGCTGCCCTGGCGGGACCGCCTGCTGGTGTTCCACAGCCGCATCGGGGATGCACCGGAGCGGATCGTGGTGGCGAGCCTGCAGCTCGACCCGGATGGCGGCAATCCCCGGCTCAGCGCCCACCAGGATGTGCTGACACCCAGCACGGCAGCGGAAGGTGTTGATCTGCCCGTGGAACGCTCACGCTCGGGGGCGACACAGCGCGCCAGACAGCTCCGCGATCCGGCGGTCCTCCAGGATGGTGATCGCACCTACCTCTTTTACGCCCTGGCTGGGGAATCGGGCATCGGCGCTGCAGCGTTGACGATCAGCCCCTGAACATGCCGGCCCGCCGCCCTGATGGGCGGCCTGGAGCCCCGGAGGAGTGGACGGTGCGGCCACCCCCAGCTAGTGTTGAAACCAACACACTTCGGGCACACGGGTATGGGGGCCGACATCCGCAGCACTGCTTCGGCCAGCCCCGGGGCCGGCGACGACGGACCGCTGGGCCGCTCGGTGATGAAATGGAGCGCCGACGGAGAACTTTCAGCCCTGGATCTCCAGCAGATCCTGACGCGCCTCAGCTCGGCGGATGTCCAGGCGGCGGGCCTGATGGCCTGCCCGGTCGATCCGCTCTGAACAGCAGCCCTCAGCCTGGCAACAGGGCGATGCAGTCGATTTCGACCCGGGCCCCCTTCGGCAGGGCCGCCACCTGCACACAGGCGCGGGCCGGGGCCACCCCACCGTCGAAGCAGGTGGCATAGAGCGCATTCACCGCAGCGAAATCAGCCAGGTCGACCAGAAAGACCGTGGTGCGCACCACCGCTGCAGGCGTCAGGCCTGCCTCGCCCAGCACGGCGGTGAGATTGGCCAGCACCTGACGGGTCTCGGCCTCCACATCACCCGCACCCACCAGGACGCCACTGGCGGGATCAAGGGCGATCTGGCCGGAACAGAACAGCAGGCCGCCAGCCTTGACGGCCTGGTTGTAGGGGCCGACCGGGGCTGGGGCTGCGGCTGTGTTCACGGCCTCGGGACTGACGGCTGAGCTCATGCGGAGGGAGGATGGCGCGGCGAGCCTATGGCGTTGACCGGAGATGCCCAACCCCAGCCACTCCCCGGGCGCCTCTGATGGCGAGGCCGGTGCAGCGGGCGCGCCGGTGGAGCTGGAGGGTGTGTGGCACCGCTACACGCCTGTCAGCGACGGGCACAGCAGGGACGACGGCTGGATCCTGCGCAACATCGACCTCACGCTGGCAGCGGGAGAGCTGGTGGGGCTGCTGGGCCCCTCCGGCTGCGGCAAGACCACCCTCCTGCGGCTGATCGCCGGTTTCGAGCGGCCCAGCCGGGGGCGGCTGAGCCTGGCCGGGCGGGATGTGGCCGGACCCGGCCGTTGGCTGGAGCCGGAACGGCGCCGGGTGGGCATGGTGTTTCAGGACTACGCCCTGTTCCCCCATCTCGATGCCTGGCGCAACGCCTGCTTCGGTCTGAAGCGCGGCCAGGACACCAGCCGGGTGGCCTGGTTGCTGGAGCTGCTTGGCCTGGCGGGTCTGGAGCGTCGCTACCCCCATGAACTCTCCGGCGGCCAACGTCAGCGGCTGGCACTGGCACGAGCCCTGGCACCGAGCCCCTCGGTGGTCCTGCTCGATGAACCCTTCTCCAACCTCGATGTGGAGGTGCGGCTGCGGCTGCGCAGCGAACTGCCGGCGGTGCTCAGCCAATGCGGCGCCAGCGGCCTGATCGTCACCCACGATCCGGAGGAAGCCCTGGCGATCTGCGACCGCGTCGCCGTGCTCCGCGAAGGGGAGCTGCATCAGTGCGCCTCACCGCGCGAGCTGGTGGAACGGCCGGCCACGGCGTTCGTCGGCCGGTTCGTGCAGCAGGGCAACCTGCTGCCGGCGGAGGTCGACCCTGATGGGGTCCTCACCCCCCTGGGCCGGCTGGAGGCGCTGGAGCCGATCGGCAGCGGCGGGGATGGCAGCTGTCAGGTGCTGATCAGCCCACACGCTCTCAGCTTCCGCGCCGATCCGAGCGGCGAGGCCGAGGTGCTCGGGCGGGAATTTCTGGGCCGCCAGTGGCTGTATCTGGTCGGCTGCCAGCGCGGCGGCCATGAGCTGCGCCTGCGCCTGCGCCTGCCGCTGGCGGCCGACCATCCCCGCGGCCAGCGCGGCCGGCTGGCGCTGGTGCCTGGCGAGCGTGCTCGACTGTTCCCCTGCGGCACCGATCTGAGCGTGGTCTGATCGGGGCAGCCCCTGACCGTACCGGGCAGCGCCTACCACTGGTCCTTGCTGCGCCGCAGGCGGGCCAGCTCGCCGGCATCGGCGGCCCGCAGAAACAGGTTGGTGCGGCGTTCGGCGGCAATGGTGGTTGGCACGGAGGGATGGCCTGAAGCCCGCAGCAGCCGCACCGCCGCAAGCCGGTCGGCGATCGCCGCATCAGCCGGAGCCTCGGCATGGGCCCAGGCCAGATTGTTCTCGCTGTATTCATGGGCGCACCACACCAGGGTGGGCTCCGGCAGGGCCGCCAGACGCTGCAGGGAGGCCAGCATCTGTTCCGCCGTGCCCTCGAGCAGCCGGCCGCAGCCCCCAACGAACAGCGTGTCGCCACAGAACAGATGGCCGCTGTCGGGCAGCCAGAAGGCAATGTGAGCGCGGGTGTGACCGGGCACGGCGAGCACCCGCACCGGCTCGCCCAGAAGCGTGAAGCTGTCGTCCCCGGAAACGCCACGGGTCTGCAGGGGGATGCGCTCGCGGTCCGCCGAGGCCGCCACCACCGCCGCCGCTGGCCAGCGCGCCAGCAGGCCGGGGGTGCCACCGATGTGGTCGCTGTGGTGGTGGGTCTGCAGGATCGCCTCCAGCTCCAGACCCCGCTCCGCCAGGGCCGCCGCCACCGGATCAGCCAGCGCCGGGTCGACCACGGCCGCCCGGCCAGCCCGCTCGATCACCATCACGTAGTTGTCCCGCAGCACGGGAATCAGCCACACCTGCAGTGCGGATGGATCGGCCCCGGCGGCGTGCGTCGTGTTCATCGTTAAAGTCCGCTCTGCGGCAGAGCACCATGATCCCCGCCGAAGACCGGTCATGAGCGGGCCCGTGACGATCGCCCTGGCCAAGGGCGCCCTGCTGAAGGACAGCGTCGCCCGGTTTGCCGCCGCAGGTCTCGACTTCCAGGCTGTGCTTGACCCCGGCAACCGCCTGCTGATGGTGCCCAGCGCCTGTGGACGCGCCCGGGCCCTGCTGGTGCGCAATGCCGATGTGCCCGTTTATGTGGCCTATGGCCAGGCGCAGCTCGGGGTGGTGGGCTACGACGTGCTGCGGGAGCATCAGCTGCCGGTGGCCGAGCTGGTGGATCTCGGTTTCGGTGGTTGCAGGATGAGCGTGGCGGTCAAGGCCAGCAGCCCGTATCGCCGTGCCGCCGACCTGCCGGCCCACTGCCGCATCGCCAGCAAGTTCACGCGCTGCGCCGAGGAGTTCTTCGAAGCGCTCGATCTGCCCATGGAGCTGATCCACCTGGCGGGATCGGTGGAACTGGGGCCGATCACCGGCATGAGCGAAGCGATCGTGGACCTGGTGGCCACCGGCCGCACCCTGCGTGAGAACGGCCTGATCGCCATTGAGGATCTGTTTCACTCCACCGCCCGGCTGGTGGGCCACCCTCTGGCCCTGCGGCTTGACGACGGAGCCCTGCAGGAGATCGTCGACCGCGTTGCCAGCGCTTCGGCGCCCCTCTCCTGATGGCCAGGCTCGACCGCCAGCGCCTGGCAAGACTGCTCCCTTACCTCGGCCGTGACCGTCGTCGGCTGATCCTTTCACTGGTGCTGCTGCTGCCGGTTGCCGGCGCTGCCGCGGTTCAGCCTCTGCTGGTGGGCCAGGCGATCGCCGTGCTGCGGGGGGAACCCACCCTGGCCTGGTTGCGCACCCTGCCCGAGGGCAGCGCCCTGCGCCTGCTCGTGCTCGCCCTGCTGGTGGCGGTGCTGGTGCGGCTCGCTCTGCAGGGGCTGCAGACCTACAACGTCCAGGCCGTCGGCCAGCGGCTCACCTCGCGCATCCGTGACGACCTGTTTGCCCATGCCATGGCTCTGTCGCTGCGGTTCCACGACCGCACCCCCGTCGGCAAACTGCTCACCCGGCTCACCAGCGATGTCGACGCCCTGGCCGAGGTGTTCGGCAGTGGCGCGGTGGGCGTGCTGGCCGATCTGGTGACACTGGTGGTGATCGCCGCGACGATGCTGGCGATCGAGTGGCGCCTGGGCCTGCTGCTGCTGGCAGCCCAAGTTCCTGTCGTGATCGGCATGCTCTGGCTGCAGCGGCGCTACCGCCGCGCCAACTACCGGGTGCGTGAGGAACTGAGCCAGCTCAATGCCGACCTGCAGGAGAACCTCCAGGGTCTGGAGGTGGTGCAGATGTTCCGGCGTGAACAGGAGAACAGCGCCCGCTTCGCCGCCACCACAGACCAGTACCGCCGGGCCGTGACCGGCACCATTCTCTACGAGAGCGCCATCTCGGCCTTCATCGAATGGGTGGCCCTGCTGGCGGTGGCCGCCGTGCTCGCCCTGGGCGGCACCATGGTCACGACCGGCAGCCTCGGCCTGGGCACCCTCACCACCTTCATCCTGTTCTCACAGCGTCTGTTTGACCCGCTGCGCCAGCTGGCGGAGCGCTTCACGCAGATCCAGGGAGGACTGACGGCAGTGGAACGGATCGGCGAGCTGCTCGAACAACCGATCGAGATCGCAGACCTGCCTGCCAGCGACCGTTCCAGCGCCGCCGCCCGGGTGGCCGAGGCCGCCCGCAGCCCCGGCGAGGTGGTGTTTGAGGGAGTCTGCTTCTCCTACCGGCCCGATGAGCCGATCCTCACCGACCTTTCCTTCCGGATCAGCCCAGGGGAACACGTCGCCCTGGTGGGTCCGACCGGCTCGGGCAAGACCACCGTGATCCGCCTGCTCTGCCGCCTCTATGAACCCCAGGCTGGCCGGATCCTGCTCGATGGGGTGGACATCCGCGAGCTGCCGCTGGCCACCCTGCGCAGGCGCCTGGGGGTTGTTCTACAGGACACGTTCCTGTTCAGCGGCAGCATTGCCGACAATCTGCGCCTCGATGCGCCCATTCCCGCGAAGGAGCTGGAGGCCATGGCCACCGGACTGGGACTGTCCGGGCTGATCTCGCGCCTGCCAGCCGGGTTGGCGAGTGAGCTGCGGGAACGGGGCGGCAATCTGTCATCCGGAGAGCGCCAGTTGCTGGCGGTGGCCCGGGTGGCCATTCGAGACCCGTCGGTTCTGGTGATGGACGAAGCCACGGCCTTTCTCGATCCGGCCACGGAAGCCACCCTGCAACGGGATCTGGATCGACTGCTGCAGGAACGCACCGCGATTGTGATCGCCCACCGCCTGGCCACGGTGGAGGCTGCCGATCGCATCCTGGTGCTACGCAAAGGGCGCCTGGTGGAGGAGGGCAGTCATCGGGAACTGCGGGCCAATGGCGGGCTCTACGCCCGATTGGCGGAACTCCAGGAACGGGGGTTGGCGGCACTCTGAGCCACCCCATCCCCGCAGCTGAGCTGGTCGAGCCAGGGCAGCATCAGAGCGGCAAGGTCGGCAGGCATCTGGCGCATCGGCAGATGGCCGGCATCTGGCAGCTCGCTCACCGCATGCTGCGGCGCGTAACCCGCCAGGTGACGCACGTAGCGCGGGGCCATCACCGTGTCGCGTCCACCGGCGATCCAGAGGCTGGGCACCGCCAGTGCGGCGGTGAGACGGGGCAACTGCTGCACGGCCTCACGCCGCATGCTGCTGGCCAGCAGCCCCAGGGCGGCCCGCTCCTCGGCGATCAATGGGCCGCGGACAGCGGCCAGGGCGGGCAGCCGGGCCAGCCAACGGGGCCGCCAGCGCACGAAGGCGGCCCCACCACGGCGCACCTGCCGGAAGGGGCGTGGCTGATAGACCCCACCGCCCACCGCGATCTGCACCAGCCCTGCCAGGCGGTGGCGACTGGCCAGCACCGGGGCCGCATGCAGAGCCACACTGCCCCCGAGCGAGTGGCCGATCAGCACCACCTCGCGGCCATCAGACAGGCGCAGCTCGCATTGATCGGCCAGCCAGCGGCCATAGGACGCCAGGTTGGGAGCCAGCCCCCGGGGACGCTCAAGGCCCCCGAAGCCCGGCAGATCCGGGGCCCACACCTCCCAGTCCGGTCCGAGCGCCGCGATCAGGGGCTGCCAGAGCCTGCCGGAGAGCAGCCAGCCATGCAGCGCCACCAGCAACGGGCGCTGGGTTGCCGTCGGAGCGACGGATGAACCGTGGAGTTTGCTGACCATCAGGCAGGATCGTGGCATCTCGGCTCCCTCTGTGCGTGCCTGCGGTCAAAGGCCTCACCGATTTCTACGGACAGCGCCACCGCCGTTGTGACGTGCCTTCCGCCAGCGTGGAGCTGGTGCTGAGCTGTGAGCGGGAGATCGACCTGATCGAACTGGAGCAGCTGTGCGATGCGGTGGGGTGGAGCCGCCGCCCCCTGCGCCGTGTGCGCAAGGCCCTCCAATACAGCCTGCTGCGCGTCGGACTGTGGCGCCATGATCCCCGCCTGCCGAAGCTGGTGGGGTTCGCCCGCTGCACCGGTGACGGAGTGGTGGAGGCGACGGTGTGGGATGTGGCCGTGCATCCTCACTACCAGGGGGCAGGGCTGGGCAAGGCGCTGATGCTCTATGTGCTGGATCAACTCCGCAGCATGGAGGTGGAGCGGGTGAGCCTGTTCGCCGACCCAGGCGTGGTGGCCTTCTATCAGGCCCAGGGATGGGATCTTGAACCTCAGGACCGCCGCTGCGCCTTCTGGTACGCCCCCTGAACCACAGGGCCGCCGTAGTAGCGAGCGGCCAGCTCCTCCGCCGGTACGCCACGCCGCCAGGCACGCCGCAGCGCCAGGTTGGTCAGGGTGGTCTGCCAGACACCCCTGCGGCGCCAGCGCCGTCCGTCCACCCGCAGGGCCAGACGCAGGCTGCACAGGCGGGCCCGCCGGTTCAACCGCTCCACCAGCTCAAGATCCTCCATCAGCGGCAGAGGGCGGATACCACCGATGGCCCTGTAGAGATCCAGTGGCAGCAGCAGTCCTTGGTCGCCGTAGGGGCGCTGCCACCAGCGGCTGCGCAGCCGCACCGCCAGCTCCACGAGCCGCAGGGCTGGATCAGGGGCAGCGATCGCCAGCTCGAAGTACCACGCGCAGCGATGACGGCCGCCGGCGGCGATGGCCCGCTCCAGTGCCAGGGCCCAACCGGGCGGCAGACGGGTGTCCGCATGCAGGAGCAGCAACCAGGGGGAGAGCACCCGGGCGGCGCCGCAGGCGAACTGGTGGCCACGCCCCGCTGAGGTGCGCAGCACGGTCGCTCCAGCCAGGGTGGCGACCCGGGCGGTGGCATCGCTGCTCTCACCATCCACCACCAGCACCTCCCGAATCAGAGCAGGAGCAGTGGCCAGCTGGGCCAGCAGGGCAGGCAGCCGATCCGCCTCATTGCGTGCCGCGATCACCACCGACAGGGGCGGTGATGGGGGTTGTTCCAGCATCACCGGACCTGCGCCATCAGTGCTCCACCACCATCAACGCCAGCGCCGCAGATCGCCCGGGCGGTCGAGGTCCTGGCGGCAGGCAAGCCGCCGGACGGTCAAACCCAGTGTGGAGGCAGCCTGTTCGGTCTGGCGCAGAACCTGATCGCTGCCCCAGGCGATGCCGCTGAACAGAACCGGATGGTTGGCCGTCAGACCGATCAACCAGTAGCCGCCATCACAGGCCGGTCCCAGCACAAGGTCGCAGCGCTCCAACGCGGCGAAAGCCTGCAACAGATCAGCAGCGCAGAACTCGGGCAGATCGCTGCCCACCAGCACCACCCGACGCGCTCCTTCCCGCAGCGCGCGCCGCAGCTGGCGCTGCAGTCGCAGACCCAGCCCCCCTGCTCCCTGGGGGACGATCCGATCGCAGCCGAGCTGCCACCGCCAGCGCTCGGCCGCCACCGGCCCGATTCCGGCCACAGCAACCACCACCGACAGCGCCAGGCTGGCGCGGGCCTGGGCAGCGACCGCCAGGGTGTGCTCGGTGAGTCGCTGTTGCACCGCGGCGGCCCGGGCGATGCCAATGCCGCCGGCGAGCCGGCTCTTGCAGCGGCCGGGGACCGGCCAACGGGCCAGCACCACCACTTGGGCTTCCCGCGTCAGACCGGCAGGAGCATGCCGCCTGGCCGGCATCGTCAGCCCTGACGCGGGAGTTCGGCCGGCTGAAGATTCAGCGTGCTGCGGGACGCACCACGCCGCACCACCACGGTCAGAGGCTCGCCCACCTGCGCCTGATCGACCGCCAGCTGCACTTCGGAGGGATTCTTCACGGGTCGGCCACCCACCTGCTCGATCAGGTCACAGGGCCGCAAGCCACCACGGGCCGCCGGACTGCCGCCCATCACGTCGACCACCACCACACCATTCACCTCAGGCAGGTTGCACTGGTCGGTGCTGGCATTGATTTCCCGGGCCAGCTGGGGCGTGATCGCCTGCAGGCGCACACCGATGTAGGGGTGGCTGGCGTAGCCCCGCTCCAGGATCTGGGCAGCGATCTGGCGTGCCACGTTGATCGGGATCGCAAAGCTCAGGCCGGCGCCCGGGGCCTGGCGAATGGCGGTGTTGATGCCGATCACCTGGCCGCGATCGTTGATCAGCGGCCCACCGCTGTTACCGGGATTGACCGCAGCATCAGTCTGGATATAGGGAACCCGCTGACCCTCACCCACTGCATTGGTGCGCTCGATCGCGCTGATGATCCCCGCAGTGACGGTGTTGTCGAGGCCGAGCGGATTGCCGATGGCGATCGCCCACTCGCCGGGGCGCACCCGGGCTGAATCACCCAGCGGCGCCACGGGCAGCTTGCTGGCCACCACCTTCACTACCGCCACGTCGGTGAGGGGATCGGCCCCCAGCACCTTGCCGCTGAAGCTGCGGCCATCGGGCAGGGTCACGCTCACATCACTGGCGCCGTCGACCACGTGGGCGTTCGTGAGGATCACGCCATCAGAGCGCGTGATCACCCCGGAGCCCTGCCCCTGCTGCTGCTGGATCGCCGGCCCCCGGCCAAACAAGCCGCCAAGCGGATTGATCACCCGTTTGGTCGCATCGATGCGCACCACAGCGGGACCGACCTTCTCGACTGCATCGACGATCACTGTGCTGCCGCTGCCGGGCAGGGCCGGGGCGGGCACGGCATCGCTGATCCGTACGGGCGGCGCCGCAGCCGAACGCCCCGGCAGCCGAGGCAGTTGCCCGTCACAGCCCACCAGGGTCGCCGCCACGGCGAACACACCGGCCAGTGCTGTGGTGTTGAGGCGGACGGAGCGCGGCATGGAGCGAAGGGGCGAACCGGATGGTGATCCGCTTCATTAAAGACCGCCCGGCGGGCTGCCTCTGCGTAGATTCATCGCCCCTGGGGGAGGCAGTCGGTGCAGCAGGCCAATCAGCCGACAGATGCCGACCAGCTCTGGCTGATGGTGCAGACAGCACTGCAGGCCAATCTCAGCAAGCCCACCTTTGAGACCTGGATCCGCCCGGCGCGGTGCCTGAGCTTCGATGGCCGGCGGCTGGAGCTTGAGGCCCCCAACAGCTTCGCCAGCGGCTGGTTGCGCAAGAACTACCTCGAGACGATCGGAGCGGTGGCGACCGAGATCGTGGGGAAGCCGGTGGCGGTGCAGGTGGCGAGCCCGACCGGCGATGAGCAGCTGCCCTCTCCGGCCCAGGGCCTGAACGGCGCCGCGGAGGGCCGAGGCAGCCTGGCGCCTGCACCGGTGCCGACGATCAGCCCGGCTGGCGCCAGCCCCGGCAGCCGCCAACCCGGCAGCGGACTCAACCCCCGCTACGTGTTCGAGCGGTTTGTGGTGGGTCCGAACAGCCGCATGGCCCACGCGGCGGCCCTGGCGGTAGCCGAGGCCCCCGGGCGGGAATTCAATCCGCTGTTCATCTGCGGCGGCGTCGGCCTGGGCAAGACCCACCTGATGCAGGCGATCGGCCACTACCGGCTGGAGATTGATCCTCGGGCCAGGGTCTTCTATGTGAGCACCGAAACCTTCACCAACGACCTGATTCAGGCGATCCGCAAGGACGGCATGCAGGCTTTCCGCGACCGCTACCGGGCTGCCGATCTGATCCTGGTCGATGACATCCAGTTCATCGAAGGCAAGGAGTACACCCAGGAGGAGTTCTTCCACACTTTCAACGCCCTGCATGAGGCGGGCCGCCAGATCGTGATCGCCTCCGACCGCCCCCCCAGCCAGATTCCCCGTCTGCAGGAGCGGCTGATCTCGCGCTTCTCGATGGGTCTGATCGCCGACATCCAGGCCCCGGATCTGGAAACCCGCATGGCGATCCTGCACAAGAAGGCGGAGCAGGAACAGATGAGCCTGCCCCGCGACCTGATCCAGTTCATCGCCGGACGCTTCACCTCCAACATCCGCGAACTGGAAGGCGCCCTCACCCGGGCGGTGGCGTTCGTGTCGATCACCGGACTGCCGATGACAGTGGACTCGGTGGCCCCGATGCTCGATCCGAGCGGTGGCGATGTGGAAGTGAAGCCGGAGCAGGTGGTGGAGAAGGTGGCTGAAGTGTTCGGCGTGGGGGCTGATGAAATGCGCAGTGCGAGCCGCAAGCGCGCGGTGAGCCAGGCGCGCCAGGTGGGGATGTACTTGATGCGTCAGAGCACCGATCTCTCCCTGCCACGCATCGGCGAGGTATTCGGGGGGAAAGACCACTCCACGGTGATGTACGCCGTGGAGCAGACCGAAAAGAAGCTGAACAGCGATCCCGCTCTGGCCCGTCAAGTGCAGCAGGTCCGCGACCTGCTGCAGATCGACTCTCGCTCCCGCAGGCGGCGCTGAGGCTCGAGGTCAGTTGCAGCCCTGCACCGAGATGCGGTAGCTGAAACCAAGGGCGCCCGGGTCATTGCTCGCGCCGACCTTGAAGCTGATCTGACTGGTCTGCTTGCCGGGCACAGCCTGGTAAGGTCCGAACTCACGGCCGGTGCCGATGGGCGGGCTCATCATCACGTTGAACAGCTGCAGATTGGTGCCATCGGAGAACTTCATGAACCCTTCCACCGGGTACTGAGCCTTCGGATCGGAGGAATTGGCTGTGAAAAAGTACTTGAAGGTGGCGTAGGGGCGATCCACGATGAAGTCGGTCCACCAATTGGTCTGGCCGATCAGCTTGCCCCGTCCAACCGTCTTGGCGACGATCGGGGTCATGCCATTGCCACCGATCGGTTGCAGAAACACGCACTTGGGCTGGGGCTGGGCCTCAACAGAGGCGGGGGTGAGCAGGGGGGCGACAGCGCAGCCCAGGCCACAGCTGAGCGAAAGGGTAAGGAGTTGACGCAGCATGGACGGAAGGAATGGCGCCCCGAACTTAGGTGAGCGGCAGGGAAGGATCCAGCCCCTCCAGTTCACCTTGAAACACCCGGCTGGCAGTGATGTCCTCAGCCTCGATCGTCATCAGATCAAGCTTGGTCACGGGGCGGCCGATGCTGCTGAACAGGCGATTGGCCTGCCGCATGCGAGCCCGATCGATAGCATTGCGAATCGATCGGGCATTGGCGAAAAAGGGCAGCTGCATGCGCTTGCTGATGTACTCAGCGAAGGCGGCGGTGGCCTCAGCGCTGAAACGGTAGTTCTCTGCGGCGAGAATCAACTGAGCGATCGCCAAGAGCTCTGCAGCACTGTAATCCGGAAAATCGATGTGGTTGGCGACGCGCGAAGAGAGACCAGGGTTACTCTGATAAAACACATCCATCCTCTCTTTATAGCCAGCAAAGATAACAACCAAGTCATCACGATTGCTTTCCATGACCTGCAGAAGAATCTCGATGGCCTCAGCTCCGTAATCGCGCTCATTTTCAGGTCGATACAGGTAATAGGCTTCATCAATAAACAAGACCCCGCCCATCGCTTTCTTCAGCATCTCCCGCGTCTTTGGAGCCGTGTGGCCGATGTATTGACCAACGAGATCATCCCGCGTGGCGGTGACAACATGTCCCTTCCGCACATAACCAAGGCCGTGCAGGATGCGACTCATCCGTTCCGCCACTGTGGTCTTGCCGGTGCCGGGCCTGCCGGTGAACGACATGTGCAGGCTGGGTGGCGTGGTCTGCAGGCCCACCTGCAAGCGAGCCCTATTGACAACCAGCAGCGCGGCGATCTCACGAATCCGCGCTTTGACAGGCTTCAGACCGATCAGCTCACGATCGAGTTCATCGAGCATGACCTGCATGCCCGCACCTTCGTAGGCCTGGCGCAGATCAACAAGCTCTTCAGCCTGAGCAACGGAATCGCCAGAGCTGCCGCTGTCCATGCTCAGAGAAGCCCGTCGATGGCGCTGGCAAAGGCGTGATCGGCAGGGCCGAGAGGTTGATCATCGGCAGCGGCACGCAGGGTGAGGTTCACGTAGGTGCGGCCAAAACTGATGTCTGGAAAGCGCTGCTCGGCTTCGCAGAAATCATTCAACCGCTCCAGAAAGTCGCGAGTGGCGGCATAGGTGTCGAACTCGATGCGACGCTCCAGCCATTGGGGCTGATCAGCCTTCGGCCGCGCTGTCCAGAACTGCTCCATGGTCTGACCTTAAGCCAGCGGTGGTGGGGCACTCGCCTGCAGGCAATCCGTGCGGGCAACGCAGAGGCGGGCCGCCCAGGCGTCGGCATAAGCCCGGTTGGCTTGCTGGTCGCCAGGATCTGCAGTGTCGAGAGGATGGGGCATGGTGCCATCGATGGCCGCGTTTGTGACGCAGAACATCGCCTTCTGGAAGCTGCTGCAGATCTTGACGTGCACATCTCCCTCGCCGCGGCAGTCGCGCCGATAGCGCTGATGCAGCGCCTCGGGCAGATGGCGGTACATGTCCTGCATCAGCAGACTGGGGGGAATGCCGGCCCCCATCGTGGGCAAGGGATCGGCGTAGAGGGCTCCATAGGCAAAGCGGCCCTGATCCGGTGAAATCTGCTGAGCCTGGGCGTTGAAGCTCACCGTTCCGAAGAAGGGCATGCCACGCAGAAACACAGCCTCCACATAGGGCACGGCCACATCGACCAGAAACGTGAGCCCGGCCTCGGGAGGCAACACCCAGAACGACTCACCGGCAATCGGCACGCCGTAGGTGATCGGCTGAGGAGCCGCAGCCACCAGACCATCCTTGATGAACGTCACCACAGCTGCAATCGAGCTGACTTGACCTGCCCGTTCAGCCCGGGCCAGCTCGAGGAAGATATCGCTCATCACCCGCCAGAACTGGCCGAGGGCGTGCACGGTGGCGGCGGTACGGATCAGTTCCGGCAGGAAGCTCGGCGCCAGGGGATGGAGCAGAGCCAGGAGGGGATCCCGGCGGCGCTTGCGGTTGATGATCGTGATGCAGCGATCCCGAAAATCGTCCGAGTCAAGATAAGCGTCAAGCCCACCAGTACCATGCCACAGCATGGCCTTCATGCAGTATTCAGCGTACTCAAAGTTAATGCGATCATGATTGAGATGGCGCCAGATCTTGGCGAGATCAAGGTCACCATCAAAATATTTAAAAAACGGAAAAGGGTTGAGAAACTGCTGCTCAGCCTGATAGATGAGATTGTTGCTGTAAGCATCCAGAACCTCGCCATAACTCTCCAGCACCCCCACCACTTCCACCAGGTGGTCTGCCGATTCATCCAGCAGGGGCTGGCCAGCCAGCAGCTGGGCCGCGATCGCCGCAGCGCTGGGCATGCCACCCGAACGCACCAGATCCGACGAGATCACGGCCATCAGCTCAGGCCTCCCTGGGTGATGGCCGCCAGCAGGACCGGCAGCTGGGCCATGGCGGTGGTGGTGGCTTCGCTGATCTGGCCGAGCAACGCAGGCAGCAGGCCCAGCACCACCACGGAAGCGCCCAGGGCGATGGCCGGGATGGTTTCGCGGGGTGCCACCGGCGCCAGCCGGACGTCAAGGCGACTGTGAACCAGAGGGTCGAGCACCGGCGTGATCGCCAGGCGGCCGAAGAAGGCACGGTTCACCAGCAGGAGGAAGTACACCGCCGTCAGCCCCGAGCCCACCATGCACAAGAGGGTGGCGACGGGGTAGGCGTTGAGGCTGCCTCGAAACACCAGGAACTCAGCGATGAAACCGGCCATGCCGGGGAGGCCGGCACTGGCCATCACCCCGAGGATCATCAGGCTGCCGGTGAGGGGCAGACCACGCTGGGGATTGAGCAGACCATGAAGCACATCAAGCTCACGGGTGCCGGTCTTGCGATACACGATCCCCACCAACAGAAACAGGAGCGCGGAGATCAGGCCATGGGTGACCATCTGAAACTCGGCACCAAGCAGAGCCACGGGGGTGGCTGCGGCAGCCGCCAGCAGCACGTAACCCATATGCCCAACCGAGCTGTAGGCGACCATCCGCTTCATGTCGCGCTGGGCGATGGCCGCCAGCGAACCGAACACCACGGAAACAGCTGCCCAGATGGCCAGCCCCGGGGCCAGCCGGGCCCAGGCTTCGGGGAAGAGCCCGAGGCCGAAGCGCAGCAGTCCATAGGTGCCCAGCTTGAGCAGAACGCCAGCCAGGAGAACCGACACCGGCGTGGAAGCCTGGGTGTGAGCATCAGGCAGCCAGGTGTGAAATGGGACCAAGGGCATCTTGATCCCGAAACCCACCAGCAGAGCCCCGAGCAGCACAAGCTGGGTGCCGATGGCGAGGCGGTCGCTGCCCACGGGCGTGAGACTGAAATCAACGCTGCCGGTGAACAGGGCCAGGCCAAGAAAGGCACCCAGGATCAACATGCCGGAAACAGCTGTGAAGATCAGAAACTTCGTGGCGGCGTAGGTGCGATTGGCTCCTCCCCAGATCGAAATCAGCAGCCACAGTGGAATCAGTTCCAGCTCATAGAAAAGAAAGAACAGCAGCAGGTTGTCCGCCAGGAAAGCTCCATTCACGGCGGCACTGATCAGCAGCAGCAGCGAGAAGTAAATGCGTGGGCGCCGGCTGAACTCACGGGTGCAGACCACCGACACCAGGGTGAGCGCACCGTTGAGCAGCACCAGCGGCAAGGAGAGGCCATCCACGCCAAGGTTGTACTCAAGGCCGATGCCCGGCACCCAGGAATGGAGCTCCCGCAGCTGCAGGCCGCTCTGCTGGGGATCAAAGGCAAGCCACACCAGGGCGCTGAGCACCAGCTGCAGCATCAGGGCGGCAATGGCCAGCCTGCGAAGCCGATTTGGGGCTGGATCGCCAGGCCAGACCAGAATCAGCAGGCTTCCCAACAGCGGCACTGCCAGCAGCAGCGACAGCAGCGGCAGCTGGCTGAGCCAGGCGTGCAGGCTCTCCGGGAGCTGCAGGGCAGGGGAGGGCATCATCAGAGCACCCCCGGGATGCCGCGCCAACTGAGCGCCATCAGCAGCAGCACGATCGCCACGATCACCGTGAGCACATAGCTCTGAAGCTGGCCGCTCACACTCAGCTTGAGATTGTCGGCACTCTGCAGCGAGAGCCGGCCGATGCCGTCGACCACCCCGTTCACCACACGCCGATCCAGCCAGTTGGTCAGGCGCGCCAGGCCTGCCACCCAGGTCACGATCGTCAGCTGATACACCCGCTCGGTGTAGAAGTCGTGCGAGAGCAGGTCCTGCAGGGATCGGAACGGCCGGGCGATCGAGCGGGAGCGGAACTGATCGAGTGGGATCAGGGCGCCGATGGCGACCCCCGCACCGCCGCTCAATGCCACGACCCCGGCCACCCCCAGGGGAAAGGCGGCAATGCCGGGCACCGGATCAATGCGCTGCAGCAGCAGGGGCATCAGCAACACCACCACGGTGAGGCTCACCATCGGCAGGGCCATCAGCCAGTTCACTTCCGGACATCGGCGGGTCTTGGGCAGGGGCGTGCCCAGGAACAATGCCCGGAACACGCGGGTGAGATTGAGTGCGGTGAGCAGGTTGGTCAGCAGGAAGACAGCCGCGAACAGCGGAGCGGAGGTCTGCAGTGCGGACACCATCTGCCCAAAACACCAGAAGCAGCCCAGGGGCAGCAGACCGGTGAGTCCGGCCGCTGCAACCAGGTAGGCGCTGAGGGTGGCAGGCATGCGGCGGCCGATACCGCTCATCTCCGTCAGGTCCTGGCAGTTGGTGGTGGCGATCACACTTCCCACGCTCATGAACAGCAGAGCCTTGGCCAGACCGTGGCAGAGAAGCAGCAACAGGGCGATACCAGGCTGCTGCAGGGCAATCGCCACAAACACCAAGCCGAGATAGGAGGTGGTGGAATACGAAAACGCCCGTTTGAGATCAACCTGGCCAAGCGCCACCAGCGCGCCGGCAATGGCGCTGATGGTGCCCACCGCCAGCAGCACATCATTGGCGAGCGGGGCCAGCTGCAACAGGGGCATCAGCTTCATCAGCACCAGAGCCCCGGCGGTCACCACCACCGAGTTGCGGAGGATCGAGGCGGGGTTGGGCCCCTCCATGGCCTCATCCAGCCAGAGGTGCATTGGAAACTGAGCACATTTGCCCATCGGACCGGCAATCAGGCCAAGCCCCACCAACGTGCCGGCCAGCGGGGCCACCGTGCCGGATTGCCGGGCCTCAGCAGCCCAGCTGTAGAGATCGGTGAACTCCATCGAGCCCGACCAGGCAGCCAGGGCCACAACGCTCATCAACAGCAGAACATCACCAACCCGCTTGGTGAGAAAGGCATCCCGCGCGGCGGTGACCACCAGAGGCTGGGCATACCAGAAACCCACCAGCAGATAGGTGGAGAGGGTGAGCATTTCCAGCAGGAAGTAGCTGAGAAAGAGATTGCTGCTCAGCACCACTCCGGCAAGAGCCCCCTCGAAAAAGCCCAACAGGCCATAGAACCGGGCCAGGGACCATTCCTTGTCGAGATAGCCCAGGGCAAAAACCTGGGCCACCAGGCTCATGAAGGTGACCAGCTCCAGAGCCGCCAGGCTGGTGAGCGACAGATCGAGGCCGATCCGCAACGTCAGGTCCGCGGCCGAAAACCAGGGGATGCTGATGTGATGGGGACCGCTCAACCACACATCACGCATGGCCAGGCTGCCATGCAGAACAGCCAGGAGGGTGACAAGGATGTTCAGGTAGGCGGCGGGTCTCTGCCCGTTGCGCGGCAGCCAGCGGCAGGCCCAGGGGATGGCCATGATCATGCCGCTGAACCCATAGAAGGGAATCAGCCAGGCCAGCTGGAGCGACAGGGGCAAAGAGGCGGCCAAGGCAGACGGGGGATCGGCGGAGCTGAACGACAGCAGGGCTGCTGAAATGGGTCTGTGCCTCGTTCCGGAGGCCTTTGGCGCCGGACTTTAGGCGCAAGACCTGGCATCAGAACATGGCACGCTCGTGAAGGGCTCCATGGGGATGCTGCAGGCGGCCCAACCAGGCGGCCAGCACCTCACCGTGCTGCTGCTCTTCGCGCCAGAGCTGACGAAAGAAGCCCTCCTGCTCGCCATCGCCGATCAGGAGGCAGAAGCGCACGGCTTCGGCGTACAGATTCAGCAGCTGATCCTCAAGGACCAGATCAGCCCGCAACAGCCCCACCAGGTCAGGGGCATGGGCTGCAGGCAGCAGCTGGGATGCAGCTGGAGCAGAGCCGAGGGCGATCAGCCGGTGCACGATGGCTTCGGCATGACGCATCTCTGAAACGGACTCCTCCCGGAACCACTGGGCCGAGTCCTGGTCACCCCAGACCGATACCAGAGCAGCCTGGGTCATGTACTGCTGAACAGCAGTCAGCTCCAAACTGAGAGCGCGGCCGAGATAACCCAGGACGCGCGGATGAACGGCGTCCATGGCGCTCACAGACGACGGTTAACGCCACTGATGTTGAGAGCGGGCTCCACCTCGCCATGGGGCCGGGCGATGATGTGGGCAGCCACCAGACCGTCACCGACCCGCTCGCAGGCGTCTGCTCCGGCCCGCACGGCGGCATTGACCGCACCGGTCTCACCGCGCACCATCACCGTCACGTAACCGCCGCCGACGAATTCACGGCACACCAGGGTCACTTCAGCGGCCTTGGTCATGGCATCAGCTGCCTCAATGGCCGGGACCAGACCACGGGTTTCGATCATCCCGAGGGCGATGCCACGCACCGGAGCGGGCAGGGACGGCGAAGTGCTGGCGGCAGGGGTGGGTCGTCCGCCGCCGGCATTACGACCGGTAGAGCGGGTGGAAGCGGCGGCGGTGCTGCTGCGACGGGGTGTGCTGACCGCAGCTGCCCGGCGGGTCGGGGCGCTGGCCGAGCTGGCCGAGGCACGGCGGCTGGTGGTGCTGCTGCTGCGGGTGGCCGTGCTGCGAGCAGAGCTGGAGCGGCCGGTGGCGGCAGGGAGGGCTTTCGCCGGTGTTGGGGAGGCACTCACAGCGGCCGGTTGGGCTTCCGAAGCGGCCGGAGCCGGAGTCGGGCTGCCGGACGGGGCAGCGGCACTGGATCCAGCGGGGGTGGAAGGAGTGGCCATGGCGGGTGCGGAGGGGGGAGACGACGGATGGGGGGAAGGGGAACTCAGGGAGGACTCAGCCATCGGGCTCCCAGAAATCGATGATTCCGCCGATGGTCAGGTCCGTGAACACATCCGGGTTGGGACAGGCCCAACGCGCTGCCGAACCACTGGCGGTGAAGACCCAGTTGCCGGGCGAGGCTCCGACCGGATCGACCGCAACGCTGAGCTTGCCTTTGGAGCTGCGGAGCACCCGCAGATTGGAATGATCCAGCCCCGCGACGCGCTGGGTGCAGACCAGGGACGTGACGACCTGCATGATCTCCATCAGGCAGGCCCCCCGGCGATGCGCGCAGCTTCAGCCTTGGCGGCCTCGGGATCCCAGTGATCGATGATCCCGACGATGGTGAGATCGCTGGGGTAGGACTTGCTGCCAGCAGCTTCCCGGGCCGCCGAGCTGCCCACACAGATGACCCAGTCACCGGGAATGGCGCCGACCGCGTCCACAGCCACTTTCTGGGTACTGCCATCGAGCACGACCTGCAGGTGTTTGTGCTCGAAGTCGGGGATGCGATTGGTGGAGACAAGCGGCTTGACCACGCGGCAGATCAGCATGTCAATGGCCTCCTGCGATCGGGAAGGTGATGGTGGAACCTACCGTCTCTGCGGCAACATGACGGTCCTGGTCCCGCAGACTGACCAGGGCATGCAACAGTCCCCGATCACAGAGATCGGCATAGCGGGCTTGGATCGCTTCCAGCACCCGCTGGCCGTGACTGAGGGCACGCTCACGGGCGCCGGGCACCTGACCGTGATAATCGAATCGGATCACCACCGGAATCGGCAGTCCGCGCGTCACATTCAGGCCTTTAAAGATCTTGACGCCGACGTCGAGGTCAGCGGCACCTTCTTCGACAGTATCGAGATGGGCGAAATAGGTGAGATTGCGCAGGTGGATCTCCTTGAATCCCAGCCCAACGCCGATGAACCGTTCAGCATGGCCAGCATCGGCATAGTGACCTTGATGCTGCTGGCGCACGTAGTCGATCTGGGAAATGTTGTTCTCCAGCAACTTGCTCACCAGGCGCACCATGCCGGGATCAGGGCTGGACGCAGCAGCCTGCTCCACAAGCTGCGCGATGCGGCTGCGCCCCTGCTCAACCGACAGAGGTCTGGTGAGGCTGTAAACCTCCTGAGCATCCAGCCAGCGATCCAGACGGATGGAGCCATCCAGCCCGGGCATGTGGACGCGGATGGCATCCGTGTCCGTGTCGATTCCCAGGAGTAGCAGGTCGACCGATGCTCCACAGCAGAAGCTGTTCTGCACAGCCTGCTGAAAATCCTGCAACCTGGAGAGACCGCAGCTGGCAGCGAGAGCGTCATCACTGCCGTGGGCAGCGCAGCCCTCGTGCTGGGGATCCCGGGAGCTGAAGTGGTAGAGCACCACCTTGAGGTAGCGGGTATCTGCATGGGCCGGGTTGGGGACCCCCTCCCGGTAGCGGCGATGTTCGGTGCGAACCCAGCGATTGACGGTGTTTTCCACATCAAAGAGTGCACCGGCGTGGGGACGTCTGCGTACGGAACTGAACGGCAGGCGCAGGCCATAGGCGATCGCATGGGCCAGGCGACCGTCGGCACAGGGCGTGATGTCGAACAGATGAAAGCCGCACTCCAGCAGAAAGCTGTCAAACGCCTCGGCACTCTGGGAGCCGGGCCTGCCTGCCAGGGGGTCCTGGCAGAAGAACTCAATGCTGGTCTGTTCGTAAGCCTCGAACACACACCAGGCAAAGAGACTGCGCATATCCAGCTGTTGCACCCAGGCCGTTTCCAGGATCGGCAGGGGGAGCTCGCAGTCGAGTTCAGCTCGAGCCATGGCCTGGGCCCGCTGCACGAACGCATCGTCGTGCTGAAGAGCAGAGATGCGTTTCAGCACGGGCACGATCCGGTCGAAGCGTTGCTTCACCGTCTGGTCGTAGGCCTGGAGAGCGGCGTTGCTGACGGCATCCGTGAGGGGATGAAACCCTGTGCCATCTCCAGGACGAAAGGCTCGGGAAACCTGGGGAACAGCAGTGGCCGATGGGCCTGGAGTCTCAGGGCGACTGCGTCCCGGGCGAGGCTGTGCCGTCGTCAGACCCGGCGACAGACTGCGGGCCTGCTGCATGGCAGCGCGTGCCCGGGTTCCCCGCAAGGGGACCGAATCGTCCAGGCTCAACGCCGAGCTGGCGTCGCCCGCTGGGGCTGGGGTGGACTCGGTCCCTGGACGGCGCCGCGGCGCGGTCGGGGCCAGGGACCGCTGGCTCGCGGCCGAACGGAAGACCATGGCGTTCAGCCGCGGGCTCCACCGGAGACCGTGATCAGCGAACCAGCTGCGGTGTTGCCGCTGGAGCCGGTGACGCGACTGACCGGTTCAGGTACCGACTCGTTGCGCTTCGGCTGGTGACCGGGCATGGCTGTCATCGGACCTGGCCGCGTTGGATTGCGACGACGGGCTGAAACCCCTTCGGTGCCGGTGACCCGCTCGCCACGATCCCAGTCGTCACCGGTGATTTTCAGGCCCGC
>CAMDLO010000031.1 GCA_945901765.1 Cyanobium sp. NIES-981
GAGCCGGGGATTCCGTGCGATCAGGGCTGGGGGGCGGGCCAGCGCACGGCGGCGGCGAGCTGGCGCCTGAGCTGGAGGGAGCGGGCCGACCCATCCAGCACATCGGCGGCGTTGGTGGTGATCAGCAGGCAGCTGAAGCCCGCAGCGGGCAGGGAAGCCGGCTGCACCACCTGGCGCAGGACGCGCCGCAGCGGGGCGGAAGGATGGGGGTTGAGGGCCTTCAGGGTTTCGTTGTCGTGCCCCAGCTGGCCGGCCTGATTGAGACAGGCCTGATAAAGAGTGGAGCGGCTGCCGGTGCTCTTGCCAGGGGCAGGCTTGGAAGTGCTGGGCTTGGAAGTGCTGGGCTTGGAAGTGGCGACTTCATCGCGGCTGCCGGGCCGTTTGGTCAGCACCGGGTCGCGCAGGCTCAGGGCGGAGATGCCCTTGGTGATCTCGGCGGCATCGAGGCCGCGGTGGGTCCAGCTCGCCACGGGGGTGAGCAGCAGCCACGCTCCGCCGTTGCGCACCAACATCAGGCTTGGCCCGAGACGGGCGGCGCGGGCCAAGGGGTGTGCATCCGCTGCAGCGGGTGGAGGGGCGCTGAGCAGAGCGGCCGATTCGGCCGGGGATGCGGATGTCCAGCCGCCGGTGGGATCAGACGGTGCGACCAGCTGGGGAAGCGGCGGCTGGGGATGCCGGATCAGCAGGGGCAGGGGCGCCAGCACGCTGACCACAGCCAGGGCCGCAAACAGGGTGCGCTGGTTGGCACGCGTGAGGGAACTGGTCGGGGTCGACACTCAGACCACCTCCTCGCTGAGCCGCTGGCGCTGGGCGATTTCGCGATCCACCAGCAGTGTGTAGAACCAGCCGAAGATCCACACCGCCGCCAACGAAAAGATCAGGCTGCCCATCGATTCATGGAAGAAATCAAAGGCAGCCTTGCCCGACTGATCGGGCAGCATCACCAGCAGGGCCAGCAGGGTGATGCGCACCATGTTCACCGCCACCGCTGCCAGCACGGCCACCAGCAGGGCCAGCAGGCGATGGGTCCAGCGCTGCAGCGGGAACACCATCAGAAAAATGATCGCCACCGCCAGGCTGATGGCCAGCTGATCCACACCGGAACAGGCACCGGACACCGTCACGGCACCAGAACCCAGGGCGATGTCCACCCCCTGGATCACCGGAGCGGTGCCGAGCGCGGTGAGCAGCACCCAGGTGAGCACAGCGGTGATCGAGGAGAGCAGATCGCTGAACACCACCAACCTGGAGAGGACGGGCATCAGCAGGGCGATCAGCAGGGGCTGGGCGAACAGCCCCAGCTGCCGCCACGGTCGGTTGAGCAGGGCCAGGGCCAGCACCGCCCCAGGCAGGATCAGGTACCCGAACCGGTCCTGCTGGTTCAGGATCCAGGAGCCTCGCCAGAGCAACAACAGCACCAGCAGGGCGCCGCAAGCCGCCGAGGCGCGCGATGGCCGCGGCCAGAGTTCGGGCAGCCGATCCTCCAGGGCGATCACGCAGCCGAACCACAGAAACAGGTTCAGCACCTGGAAGCTGGGATATAAATCCGCAAGCCACAGCACGTAGGCGTTCCAGGAGCTGAGCAGCGTCGCCAGCAGCAGCCAGAGCGAACGCCGGTTGCCGCCATGGCGGCGCAGCAGATGACGGAGCCGATCAACCATTCAGGCCCGCTTCAGAAAGGCCCAGAAGGCAGCCGCGTACACCAGCGCCACCAGCAGCACCCGCACCCGGTCGCGACCCTCGATGAAGATCACGGTGCTGGCGTCCTTGTCGAAGCGCTCCAGCACCTGGGCATTGCGGGATTTGGCCGCCGCCAGCAGCTGCTTGCGCTGCTCGGCGGTGGCGGGCTGATCCAGAACGGGGGTGCCCGGCTTGATGCCCTTGAAATCCGCCCAGGCCTGCTTCACCTCCGCCTCCGATGCCTGGGAGAGCGCCTTCTCCACGGCCACGAACCCCTGGCTCTCCCGACTGCTGGCGGCGTTGAGCTTCTGATCGATGGCTGAAACCGATCGGAAGAAGATCCCGGTCTGCCAGACCGCCAGCAGCACCATGCCCACCACGCCGGCCAGAGCCAGCCGTTTGACCAGCATGCGCCAGCGTTCGATTCGCTCGCGCGCGCGGGCTGAGGAGCTGCGGCTGGAGCTGGCCTCCCCATCGGAGCGCGGCAGCGAGCGGCGCTGCAGGTACAGGGAGTAACGCACCAGGGTCAGCCCCACCAACGGCAGGGAGCAGGCATCCACGATCAGCCGCGACAAGCCCTGGCTCCAGGCCAGGTTCGTCACATCCAACGGCAGGGCCGTGGCCACCACGGTGATCACGAACACCACCACCAGCGCCCAGCCGGATGTGTTCAGCAGCCGCACATCAGCCGTTGATCCGGAGGATGAGGCGGAGCGGGAACCTGAGCTGGACGTCATGGCCGGAAAATCAGAGAGGGGAGGAGTTGAAGCAGGCGGAGCGTGAGGGTCTCAGACCCCGTAGAACTGCCTGTACCAGGCCACAAAGCGGGCCACGCCATCGCGCACGGACGTGCCGGGCCGGAAGCCCGTCCAGGCCTCCAGGGCTGACGTATCTGCCGCGGTGGCCACCACATCACCGGCCTGAAGCGGCAGGAACCGCTTGCGGGCCGTGAGGCCCAGGGCCTGCTCGAGAGCCTCGATGTAGGCACTCAGGGGTGTGGGGCTGGCATTGCCGATGTTGAACAGCCGATGGGGGGCCCAACTGGTGGCCGGATCCGGCTGCAGGGCATCGAACGCGGGGTTGGGTGTGGCCGGGTGATCCAGCACCCGCAGCACCGCTTCGATGACGTCATCGATGTAAGTGAAATCCCGCACCATCGCGCCGTTGTTGTAGACGTCGATCGGTTCACCGGCGAGCATCGCCCGGGTGAAACGGAAAAGGGCCATGTCCGGCCGGCCCCAGGGGCCATACACCGTGAAGAAGCGCAGGCCGGTGGCCGCCAGGCCATGCAGATGGCTGGCGGTGTGCGCCATCAGCTCATTGGCCTTCTTGGTGGCCGCATAGAGGCTCACGGGGTGGTCCACGGCCTGGCTCTCGGCAAACGGCAGGCGGCCGTTGCCGCCATAGACCGAACTGCTGCTGGCATAGACCAGGTGCTCGATCGAACTGTGGCGACAGGCTTCCAGCACGTGGCTGAAGCCCACCAGATTGCTCTGGATGTAGGCCGCCGGATTCTCGAGGGAGTACCGCACGCCCGCCTGGGCAGCCAGGTTCACCACCCGGGTGGGGCGGCCGCACGCCAGGGGGCCACCAACGCTGTTCTCGCCGCGGCAGGCCGCCTCCACCGCCGGCCCATCGGCCAGGTCGGCCTCCACCAGATCGAAACAGGTGCCCGTTCGAGCCGCCACCTGCACCAGCTGCGCGAGGCGGGCACGTTTGAGGGCGGGGTCGTAATAAGGGTTGAGGTTGTCAAACCCCAGCACAGGCGTGCCCCGCTCCAGCAGCCGCCGGCTGAGGTGATAGCCGATGAAGCCGGCGGCGCCGGTCACCAGAACGGTCATGCGGGAAACGGGCGGAAGAGCGTGAGGGCCTCACGGGCCAGAGTCTGCCTGTCGACAGTCACACCGATTCCTGGCATCCACGGGCACTGGCGCGAGCGGTGCTCAAACGCCTAGCGACCGGTACTTGGGCCTGTCCTACTCCAGAAAACCCTGATCAGCCAAGTGCAGCACGGCTCCGCGCCGCTCAGCCGTTGATCACCTCACGCAGGCAGGCCAGCTGCTCGGGCAACGGGCCCGTGGCGGGATGCACCTGCATCAGGTAGTCGAGGGCGTTCAGCAGGGGCAGGCGGCGGCGGCGCATCAGCCACCCCAGACAGATCAGGGGCGAACGCTCCACACCGGCCACGCAGTGCACATAGACCGGGCCGTGGGGTTCCAGCTCCGCCAGCAGGGCCAGGGCCTGCTCCAGTTCGACGGGTTCCGGCGGACGGCCGGCACGGTGATCGGGCAACACCAGCCGGCGGCAGGTGAAACGCTCCACCAGGCCGGGCGGCGGTGGTGCCTCCCGCGGATCGCAGAGGCTGAGCACGGCCCGGATGCCGGCCGCGGCCAGCTGATCGAGATCCTCATTGCTGCGGGGCGCCGGGCCCACCGCCAACCGGTCGCGCAGCACCCAGTTCCAGCCTTGGCTCGCCTGCTGGCGCCGCCTGGATGTGTCGCTCACGGGGATGGCACGGCTGAGATCAGCGATCCTGAATCAAGTCCACCAGCGCCCAGGCATTCACCAGACCGGTGATCGGCGTTGTGATCGCGCCGATTGCATCGCTGGTCACCGCGAGGGCGCTGCGATTGACGATCACCGTGTCGCCGTCGCGCAGGGGCGGATTGCGCGCCGCAGAGGGACTCTCGCCATAGTTGAGCCGGAAGCGCTGCCGGCTGGCGGTACCGTTGCGGTTGATGCGGATCAGTTCCACGTCCGCTTTGTTGGCGCGCCAGAACACCGGACCACCCGCGGCCAGCACCGTCTGGATCAGGGGGGTGTTGGCCGGCACCTGAATCCGGCCAGGGCCCTTCACCTCGCCCACCACATTCACCGTGATCGTGGTGGGGGACAAGGTGGTGGACGACACCTCGATCGCCTCCTTCACCGACTCATCGGCCTTGAGCACCCGGATCGTGTCGCCGTCGAACAACAACGGATTCTGGAGCTGGTCACCGTCGCGCACCAGGGCGAGCAGATCGACGCGGGTGCGCTTGAACAGCGGCTTCTCTCCGGGCAGCCGCCGCTGCAGCACCACCTGGCGCAGGTCCGCCTGGGCCGCGATGCCGCCGGCCTTCTGAATCGCGTCGACCAGCGTGGGCAGGCCGCTGATCGACACCGCCGCTTCCGTCTGGGAGGCTTCGGAGGTGGTGAGGGTATAAAGACCCGGCCGCTCCACTTCGCCAACCACGGCCACCCGCAAGGGCCGGGGCCGGCTCACGACCAACTGCAGATCGGGCCTGAGCAGCTGGCGCTGGTAGAGGCTCTGCAACCAGACGCTGGCCTGAGCGACGGTGAGCCCGACGAGGCGCACATTGCCGAGCAGCGGCAGGCTGGCAGTGCCGTCGTTGAGGATTTCCACCGCCCCGGAGAGGCCGCTCTCCACCAGAAAGCGCAGGGTGACCCCATCCCCCGGGCCGAGAATGTAGGCATCCTCCTGAAGGGGCTGAACCGCCGCCGGGCCGGGGGAGCCGGGCTGGCTCCCATCCAGGGAGCGCGAGGCGGGCGTCGGCCTGGAGGGCGGTGTCTGCGCGGCGGCGTGCAACCCGGGAACGCTCAGCAGAACCGCCGAGAGGGAGGGGGCCAGAAAACGGGCGGCGGTGACGCGCACGGGCGAAGCGGAAGCGGATGGGCAAACGTGGGGCCCCTCGGGATGGGGGGATTCCCGGGGAACTGGAGGAGGGCTGCTGGCCTGGGGGGGAGAGTAGGCCGCACCCCGCGCCAGAGGCGGCCCGCTGATCCGGCTCTGCCGTTGGCCATCGCCCAGCCGTGCCACGATCCAGCCAGCCCGGCCGCGCCCCTCCGTGTCCCTGCGTCTCACCAACAGCCTCAGCCGCCGCCTGGAGGTGTTCCAGCCGCTCGCCCCCGGCCAGGTGAGCATCTACTGCTGCGGCGTGACGGTCTACGACCTCTGCCACCTGGGGCACGCGCGCAGCTACATCAACTGGGATGTGCTGCGCCGCCACCTGATCTGGAGCGGCTACCGGGTGCGGTTCGTGCAGAACTACACCGACATCGACGACAAGATCCTGCGGCGGGCCGCCGAGGAGGGCAGCTCGATGGCGGCGGTGAGCGAGCGCAACATCGAGGCGTTTGTGGCCGACATGGCCCGGCTGAACATCCTGCCGGCCGACCGGATGCCGCGCGCCACCGGCAGCCTGGCGGCGATCTGCGCCCTGATCGGCGAGCTGGAAGCCAAGGGGGCTGCCTACTCCGCGGATGGCGATGTGTATTTCGCGGTGATGCGGCACGCCGGCTACGGCAAGCTCTCCGGCCGCGACCTGGGCGAGCAGCAGCAGAACGCCGCCGGACGCGTGGCCAGCGAGGAAGAGGCCCGCAAGCAGCACCCCTTCGACTTCGCCCTCTGGAAAGGGGCCAAGCCGGGTGAGCCCAGTTTTGACTCCCCCTGGGGCCCCGGCCGGCCCGGCTGGCACATCGAGTGCTCGGCGATGGTGCGCGCGGAGCTGGGCGACACGATCGACATCCACCTGGGCGGGGCCGATCTGATCTTTCCCCACCACGAGAACGAGATCGCCCAGTCGGAAGCGGCCACCGGCCAGGAGCTGGCCCGCTTCTGGCTGCACAACGGCATGGTGAACGTGGGCGGCGAAAAGATGAGCAAGTCGCTCGGCAACTTCACCACGATCCGGGCCCTGCTGGATTCAGGGGTGTCGGCGATGACGCTGCGGCTGTTCGTGCTGCAGGCCCACTACCGCAAACCGCTCGACTTCACCACTGAGGCCCTGGAGGCGGCCGCCACGGGCTGGAAGGGTTTGAACGCGGCCCTCACCCTGGCGGCTGGATCCGACGGAGAGCGCGCTGCAATCACGCCGGCGCAGCCCGCCAGTGACCCCGCGGCGCTGGCACCGGAGCTGGCCGCCGCCCGGGAGCGGTTTGCCACGGCGATGGACGACGACCTCAACACCTCCGCCGCCCTGGCGGTGCTGTTCGAACTGGCCCGGCCCCTGCGGGCCCTGGCCAACCGGCTCGAGCGCGGCGACGCAGCCGGCGGCGATCCGGCGCTCGGGCCCGCGCTGCACCAGCGGGGCGAGCTGCTGCTGGAGCTGGCGGCGGTGCTGGGCCTCCGGCCTGAAGCGGTCTCAACGCCGGCGGCGTTCGC
Source organism: Cyanobium sp. NIES-981 (assembly GCA_945901765.1). GTDB lineage: Bacteria > Cyanobacteriota > Cyanobacteriia > PCC-6307 > Cyanobiaceae > NIES-981. Next base: position 6,842 of record CAMDLO010000031.1, read on the forward strand.
TGCCGGCGGCCCCGACCAGGCGGCGATCGAGGCCCTGATCGAACAGCGCCGCGCCGCCAAGGCCTGCCGGGATTTCGCCAGCGCCGATCGCATCCGCGCCGACCTGCTGCAGCAGGGGATTGAATTGATCGATCGACCGGGGGGGCACACCGAATGGCTGCGGCGCTGAGACCCTTCAGCGCTCCTCAGGGCGCTGCTGGTCGCGCATCAGCCGCTCGATGCGTCGGATGCGGGCCAGGGTGAAGGTCCACACCTCCAGCTGAAAGGCCTGGCTGCGATCGCCCGACGCCACCGCCTGGCGGCACTGCTCCACCAGGGCCTCGAGGTCCTCGCCGCGCTCGAACGCATCCCAGAGACGCCGCTCCAGGCGGGCCCGCTCGATGAAATTCCAACGCTGCAGCAGTCGGATCACAGGCGGGCAGCCCCAGAGGTGGCGCTGAGCCTAAGGGGAGCCCGGGCAACGCAGCCGCAGCGGCCTGCCGGTGTGCGGATGGCGCAGCCGCAGACCAATGGCCCGCAGCTGCAGGCCCGGCTCGCTGCCGTCGGCGCCTGCACTGTCCGCGCCGTAGAGGGGGTCCCCCAGCACCGGGTGCCCCAGCCAGGCCAGGTGTACCCGCAGCTGGTGGCTGCGACCGGTGATCGGCTGCAGCAGCAGAGTGCTGGCACGGTCGGCGGCGGGGGCGGGATCCGCGAGGCGGCGCCAGCGGGTGAGGGCCTGCTTGCCGCCCTCACCCAACGGCACCACCCCGTAGCGGGGCGGTCGGGTGCTGAGGCGGGCCAGGGGCTGGTCGATCCGGCCGCTGCGGGCCGCCGGCACCCCCCACACCCGGGCCCGATAGATCTTGCCAATCCGCCGCTCGGCGAAGGCGGCGCTCAGGCGCCGATGGGTGGCGGGGTCGCGGGCCAGCAGGATCAGGCCGCTGGTGTCGCGGTCGAGCCGATGCACAAGCAGGGCCTCGGGCCAGCGGCGGCAGGCCCGGCTGATCAACGAATCCGCAAGCTCGGGCCCGAGACCGGGCTGGCTGAGCAGGCCCGCCGGCTTGCGCAGCGCCAGCAACCAGGGGTCGCTCCACAGCACAACGGGCTCCAGTGGATCTTCAGCCACCCATCTCCGCCACACCGGCCCGCTGCTGCAGCCACTCCAGCCCCACCACCAGAGCCACGCCCACCGCCCCCAGCAGCACCGCGGCCAGCAGGGCCCCAGCATCGGGGGGCGCCGCCAGGGCATCGCGCAGCACCACCAGCTTGCCCTTGGCGTTGGTGGTGCTCTCCAGCACGGTGCGGAACGGCCAGATCTTCCAGAGCGAGCCGGCCATCACCCCCACCAGCAGGGCCACGGTCTGGCCGTGCCAGCGCTCCAGCAGCCAGCGCAGCAGCCGCACGAAGGCCGCCAGACCGATGGCGCAGCCGAGGGCGAAGGGCACCAGGGTGGCCAGGTCCAGCCCCTTCACCGCCTCCATCACGTGCTGGTACTGGCCCAGCACCAGCAGCAGGAACGAGCCGGAGATCCCGGGCAGGATCATCGCCATGATGGCCACCGCCCCGCTCCAGAACAGGGTGAAGGCGTCGTGGGGCATGCTCACCGGCACCCGGGTCACGAACACCAGGGCGGCCGCCGCCCCCACCGCCATCGCCACCAGACCGCTGCTGCCCCAGTGGGCCTGGCGAGCGATCAACACGATCGACCCCACGATCAGCCCGAAGAAGAAGGCGAAAAGCCACACCGGGTGCTGGGCATACAGCCAGGTGATCGGCCGCACCAGCAGCAGCACCGAGCCCAGGATCCCTGCCAGCAGCGGCACCAGGAAACCGAGGTGCACCCGTGCCGCCGCCTCGCCCCAGCGCCGCTGAGCGAGCAGGCGCAACAGCGCCAGATCGAAGCCCGCCACCGCTTCCAGCAACCGGCTGTAGATGCCCAGGATGAAGGCCATCGAACCGCCGCTCACCCCCGGCACCACATCGGCGGCGCCCATGGCCAGGCCGCAGCCGAGCACGTAGGGCCAGCCGGGGGCGGGGGGGCGGCGAGGGGCGTCAGCCATGACAGGGGGCCGGGGTTTGCGGGCATCCTGCCGGGCGGAGACACCCGGTGGGACACTGGTCCGTGAGAAATCTGGAGCCCCGCCGTGAAAGCCCTCTCTGTGCTCGGCTCCACCGGCTCGATCGGCACCCAAACTCTCGAACTGGCCGAGGAGTTTCCCGATCGCTTCAAGGTGGTGGCCCTCACCGCCGGCAACAATCTCGACCTGCTGATCGAGCAGATCCTGCGCCATGCCCCCGAGGCCGTGGCCCTGGCCGATGCCGGGAAAGTGGCGACCCTGCGCGAGCGCCTCAACGCCCTCGAACCCGCTGCCCGCCCGGCCCGCCTGCCCGAGCTGCTGGGGGGCAACGACGGGCTGGAAGCGGCCGCCGCCTGGCCCACGGCCGATCTGGTGGTGACCGGCATCGTCGGCTGCGCCGGCCTGCTGCCCACCCTGGCCGCCATCCGCGCCGGCAAGGATCTGGCCCTGGCCAACAAAGAAACCCTGATCGCCGCCGGCCCTGTGGTGCTGCCGGAACTGGAGAAATCGGGCAGCCGCCTGCTGCCGGCCGATTCCGAGCACTCCGCCATCTTTCAGTGCCTGCAGGGCACCCCCTACGCCGAAACGGCGCGCCTGAGCACCGGCACTCCCACCCCGGGCCTGCGTCGCATCCAGCTCACCGCCAGCGGCGGCGCCTTCCGCGACTGGGACCCCGCCGATCTGCACAAGGCCACCGTGGCCGATGCCACCAGCCACCCCAACTGGAGCATGGGCCGCAAGATCACGGTGGATTCGGCCTCCCTGATGAACAAGGGGCTGGAGGTGATCGAAGCCCACTACCTGTTCGGCCTCGATTACGACCACATCGAGATCGTGATCCACCCCCAGTCGATCATCCACTCGATGGTGGAGCTGGCCGATTCCTCGGTGCTGGCCCAGCTCGGCTGGCCCGACATGAAGCTGCCGATCCTCTACTGCCTCAGCTGGCCCGAACGGCTCAGCACCCCCTGGCGCCGCCTCGACCTCACCGAGGTGGGCTCCCTCACCTTCCGCAGGCCCGACCCGGCCCGCTACCCCTGCATGGAACTGGCCTACGCCGCAGGCCGCGCCGGCGGCACGATGCCAGCGGTGATGAACGCCGCCAATGAGCAGGCCGTGGCTCTTTTCCTCGAGGAGCAGGTGCATTTCCTGGATATTCCGCGGCTGATCGACGGGGTTTGCGATCGCCACCAGGCCGACCTCACGGCCCACCCCTCCCTGGCCGACGTGCTGGCCGTGGACGCCTGGGCCCGGCAGGCGGTGCGGGAGGCTGCAGCCCGGCTCAACGCCCGCACACCCGCCAGAATCGGGGTCTGAACCTGTCGAGCGCGGCCGCCATGCAGTTCAAGGGATCGCTGGAGGATCTGCAGGCCATCGTGCGCCTGCTGCACCTGGAGGGCCACTGGGTCGACGCGGGCGACTTCCACACCTTCAGCTGCGACAGCGGCGAGCACATCAACGTGTGGCCGGAGAGCGGGGAGGTGCAGGTGAAGGGGCATCCCACGGCCAGCCGCACGCTGGAGCAGCGCCTCCAACAGGCCATCGCCGCCCAGCCCGGCGGCCCGGCGTGATCACGGTCAGCCGGCACCTGCTGCTCTGCGCCACGCCCAGCAAGGCGCTGTGCTGCCCCGATCCCGCCAGCGGCGCCGCCAGCTGGGAAACGCTCAAGCGTCTGGTGCGCGAGCTGGGGCTGGAGGATCCGACCCGGCCCGGTGGGATCGTGCTGCGCTCCAAGGCCGACTGCCTGCGCATCTGCGCTGAAGGGCCGATCCTGCTGATCTGGCCCGAGGGTGTGGTGTACGGGGGCGTCTCCCCCGAACGGATCGAGCGGATCCTGAAAGAACATGTGCTGGCGGGGCGTCCGATCGAGGCCTGGATCCTGCGCACCTACCAGCTGGCGGGAGACCCCCCTGCCTGAGCGGCGAGCCAGGCGAGCACGGCCCGATCAGCCCAGCTGGCGGGCAGAGATCCGGCAGCGGCCCGCCAGCCGCGGCATGGGCCACCACCGTGAAAGCCGTTGTGGCCGCCCCGTTCCGTGAGCAGCACCTGCACCCCGGCCGGTGGAGCCTCCCCCAGCCGCTGGGTGGCCAGCACCGGCACCCAGGGGTCGTCGAGCGCATGCAGAAGCAGCAGCGGCGGCAGTACCGCCGCCGCCTGCAGGCGGGGCAGGGGGCTGGCGGCGGCGTAGTACTGCTCCGCCGAGTCGTAGCCCCAGCGGGGCGCCGTGATCCGGGCATCAAAGGCACGGATCCGCCGCAGCCGCTTCAGGTCCGTGGCGGCCGCGGGCCAGGCGGGGTCGGCCAGGGTCTGGGCGATCAGGCGACGCAGCAGCCAACGGGCGTAGAGACGGTTGCGGGGTCTGTCGATCTGCTGGGAGCAGGCCTCCAGATCGAGGGGGCTGCTGACGCAGGCCAGGCCGTCCAGGGCCCCTGGCTGCTCCAGCAGGGCATTGAGCAGGATCGTGCCGCCCAGCGACAGCCCCACCGCCAGCAGCGGCAGATCGGCGGCCCGCCGCCGGGCCTCGGCCAGCAGTGGCAGCAGGTCGGCATTGCAGGTGGCGGCATAGGTGCCGCGGCTGGTGGAGCGGCTCAGGCCGGCGCCACGCAGATTCGGGCGCCATACCGCGAAGCCGGCGTGCTGGAGCAACAGGGCCAGCCGCCGCACCCCCGGCCGACCGCTGTCGCCCGCCAGACCATGCAGCAGCAGCACCAGCGCCTTGGGCTCAGCCGCAGGGGCCGGCCGATCCACCAGAACCACCAGCCGATCAGCGCCCCCCACCGGCACCGCCAGGGGCAGCCCCTGCTCCGGCGGCAACCGGTCGGGCCGCAATGTGTCCCGCAGAGTCTGCAAGTCGGGCCCGATCCAGGGCCAGCGCTGGCGGAAGGGGCAACCGCCACCAACCGGACGAGCGAGGACACAGTTCCGGCACATGGACTCGTTTTCCGGCGCGGAGGTCTGGTATCAAAGCCTGGCAGTCATGGCAGCACTCCAAGGTCGCTGCCTGAGCCCCGCCGAGTCTGCCCCCTGCGCTGGAGCCCGATCCTGGACATCCCATTCCGCTCAACCGCCCGCTCGACCGCCCGTGCCGGCTTGGCCCTGGCCAGCCTGCAGCTGCTGCTGGCCGGTCCGCTGGCCGCGCAGGAGCTGGACGGGAACCTCTCGACACGGCCCCCCGGGCCCGGCGACGCCAGCAGCGCAGTGCCCCAGGCCGGCCTCGTGTGGGAGCTGGTGGAACCAGCCGGATCCAGCCAGATCAACCCGGTGGCAACCGCCCCCGACCAGACCCAGGCCCCCAGCACGGCCGACCCGCTGGCAGCACCCTCCACATTGGCCTGGGAGCTGGTGACGCCGGGGCAGGAGACCAGCGACACAGCCATAGCCAGCGAGATCGAAGCCGCGCAGGCCAGCAAGGCGGAAGCCCTGGAAGCCCTGGAAGCCGTGAGCCAGACCAGGGAAGCCTCCCGCTGGATCGTCGGCATCGGCGGCGGGGCGCGTATCGGCGCCGGCGAACCGACCTATGGAATGGCCTATGGGCGCCTTGGCGTAGCGCTGAATGACGATCTCGCCCTGTCCATTCGCCCTTCCTACATCTTTGGGAACAGCGATCAGTTCGGCGAAGCCAACAACGAAGGCGCTTTCCAGATGCCTGTCACTCTGGATTTTGCCCCCGATCACTGGATCTCTCCTTACGTCGGCGTCGGCATTGCCACCAACACCGACAGCAACGGCTCCACTGATCTCCTGTTGAGCGCCGGTCTTGATTTCAGGCTGACGAAAAACATCAGCATCGTGACAGGGCTCAACTACATCCGCCAGACAGACGACGGCGACGGACGGGACATCGAAGGAATCACGGTTCTCTACCTGCGTTTCTGAACCGACGGTCTGCCATCAGGCCGCTGCGCGGGCCTTGCCCACGCCCAGATCGCGCAGTTCCCCCACCAGGCCCTGCAACACCGCCTTGGCATCGCCGAACACCATCGCCGTCTGGGGCAGCTCGAACAGGCCGTTGCGGATGCCCGCGTAGCCCGCACCGAGGCTGCGCTTCACCACGAACACCTGGCGGGCCCGGTCGACCTCCAGCACAGGCATGCCGTACAGGGGGCTACTGGAATCGGTCTTGGCGTCGGGATTGACCACGTCATTGGCCCCCAGCACGATCACCACGTCGGTGCGCGGAAAGTCCGGGTTGATCGAATCCATCTCCACCAGCTGCTCGTAGGGCACGTCGGCTTCGGCCAGCAGCACATTCATGTGGCCAGGCATGCGGCCCGCCACCGGGTGGATCGCATAGCTCACCTCAGTGCCATTGGCCTCCAGCAGCTTGGCCAGCTCCCGCAGGGTGTGCTGGGCCTGGGCCACCGCCAGTCCGTAGCCGGGCACGAACACCACCCGCTCGGCGCTCTCCAGAGCCAGGGCGCACTCTTCGGCGCTGCAGCTGGTGATGCGGCTGTAGCCGGCCTCATCGCCGCCACCGCCGACGGATGCGCCCCCACCGCCACCGAGCGCACCGCCGAACAGCACGTTCAGCAGCGAGCGGTTCATCGCCGTGCACATCACCTGGGTGAGGATCAGGCCGGCGGCGCCGACCATCGCCCCGGCCACGATCAGCAGCGGGCTGGCCACCACGAAACCGGCCGCCGCTGCCGCCACTCCGGAGTAGCTGTTCAGCAGCGAGATCACCACTGGCATGTCGGCCCCGCCGATCGGCAGGGTCACGCCGATGCCGAGGAGGGTGGAGGCGGTCACCAGCAGCCAGAGCGACGGGCCGGCGGGATCGACCGGCAGGGCGATGGCCGCCACCAACGCCACCACCGCCAAAGCGATGTTGAGGCCGTGGCGCACCTGGCCCTGGGTCCAGCCCGGTGTGCCGATCCAGCCCTGCAGCTTGCCCATCGCCACCAGCGAACCGCTGAAGGTGATGGCACCCACAAACACCGACACCACGATCGAGATCGCCGCCACCAGGCCGCTGACGCCCTGGAACAGGGCCACGCCCAGAGCCACCAGCAGCGAGGCCATGCCACCGCAGCCGTTGAACAGAGCCACGGTCTCCGGCATGGCCGTCATCGGCACCCGCTGGGCGATGAACAGGCCGGCCAGGCCGCCGATGGCCGTGCCGATGGCGATCCACAACCAGGCCACCGGCGTGAGCGGCGACTGGATCAGCAGGCCCAGCACCGCCAGACCCATCGCCAGGGCGGCCAGCCCGTTGGCGGAGCGGGCCGAGCGCACCTTGGCAAGACCCTTCAGGCCCAGAGCCAGCAGCAGCACCGCCAGCAGATCGATCGCCCAGCCCAGGGCAACGGCAACGGTCATCAGGAGTCCCTCCGGGAATCAGATTTGGGCGAGGCAGGCTTGCGCGAAAACATCGCCAGCATCCGGTCGGTGACCAGAAAGCCACCCACCACGTTGAACAGGGCGAAGGCCAGCGAGGCCGAACCGAGCAGCAGCAGGGCGGTGTTGCCTTCCGCCTGCAGGATCAGGGTGAGCGAGGCGAGCACGGTGATGCCACTGATCGCGTTGGCGCCGCTCATCAGCGGCGTGTGCAGGGTGGGAGGCACTTTGCCGATCAATTCGAAGCCCAGCAGGCTGCCCAGCAGCAGCACCCACAGGGCCTGACTGAGGCCGCTCATGCCGCCACCTCCACCGGCCGGCTGGCAGCAAGCACGTCCTCACGGCGACAGCTGCCGCCGTGGGTGAACAGACAACCGGCCACGATCGGATCCTCCAGATTGAGTGGAATGGGGCCTGGCTCCTGCCCGGCCGGGGGGCTGTCGAGCAGATGCTCAACCAGGGCTGCCAGGTTGCGGGCGTAGAGGGCGCTGGCGTGATGGGCGACGCTGCAGGGCAGAGCATCAGCGCCAATCAGGCTGACACCGTTGCGCTCGACCGTGCGTCCGGCCACCGTGGCGGCACAGTTGCCCCCCTGGGCCACGGCCAGATCCACCACCACCGAGCCGGGGCGCAGATGGTCGAGCATCGCCTCACTGATCAGCCGCGGCGCCGGCCGGCCCGGCACCTGGGCCGTGCAGATCACCATGTCGGCCAGGGCCAGCTGTTCTTCCAGCTGGCGGCGCTGGGCGGCGAGAAAGTCTTCCGTGGCCTGCTGGGCATAACCACCCTGTTCGGCCGGCGCCGGCACCTGCTCCGGCGGGGCGAGGAAACGGCCTCCGAGCGACTCCACCTGCTCGCGGGCCGCCGGACGCACATCGCTCACCACCACCACCGCACCGAGGCGGCGGGCGGTGGCCAGGGCCTGCAGGCCGGCCACGCCGGCCCCGAGGATCAGGGCCCGCGCCGGCTGGATCGTGCCGGCGGCGGTCATCAGCATCGGCACGTAGCGGTCGAGGGCCGCCGCCGCCAGCAGCACCGCCTTATAGCCGGCGATGTTCGCCTGGGAGGAGAGCACGTCCATGGTCTGGGCGCGGCTGATGCGGGGCAGGAGCTCCAGCGACAGCGCCGAGAGCTGGCGGTCATTCAGGCCAGCCACCAGAGCCTCTGCCCCGTAGGGCGCCAGCAGCCCAACCAGCACGGCACCGGGGCGCAGCCGGGCGATCCGCTCCAGCGCCGGTGGCTGGACGCACAACACCCCATCCACCTCGCCCCAGCTGCCATGGTCGTCGTTCAGCAACGCCGCCCCCACGTCGCTGTAAGCCTGATCGCTGAAGCCCGCGGCGGCTCCAGCCCCCCGCTCCACGGCGAAGCGCACACCCCGGCTGCTGAGCCGGTTCACGGTTTCCGGGGTGGCGGCCACCCGGGTCTCCCCCGGATGGCGCTCCCGCGGAATGAGCAGCTGGGTCACCGGCGATACATCGCACTGGTTCCATTTGGGGGGAGCGCCACCGGCAACGGCAAGCCCTGCGGGCCTTTTGTGGGTCCCTCACCACAATCAGCGGTGATGCGGGCGGCCAACCGCTCAGATCAGGGACATCAGAACGGGGACATCAGATCAGGGACATCAGATCAGCGGCAGCAGCTCCTGCTCCAGGGAGGCGGCCTGGGGCAGGGAACCGCGGGAGCGCAACTGGCGGGCCCGCAGAATCATCGGGTCCAGGTCGCAGATGTGCTGCCAGCACCGCTCGAGATGGCGCAGCCTTGCCGGACCGCCATTGGCCGAAGCCTCGAAGAACTGGGCCATGACAGGAAGCCCTGGCAGGAGTTGTCGTCGATGTGAGGGTAAGGAGATCCATCGCCCTGCCCCATAGGCCAGATCACTCAATCCCAGCCTGGCCGCCAGGCGCGCACAATGACGGTCCGGCAAGGGGGCGAGAGCGACGCACGATGGCGGCCATGTCCTTCAAGATGGAGAGTCGGCCGGCGGTGCAGCCCCGCCAGTGGCAGAGCCAGCTGATCCAGCTGCTGCGGGCCCGGATGCACCAGCAGGGCGGCGGCCTCCAGGACGTGCTGATCCATGCCGGCCCGGGCGCCGGCAAGACCCTCGGCGCGCTGCTCAGTTTCCAGCAGCTGCATCGGGAGGGGAGGCTCGGCCGCTTCGTGGTGTTCTGCCACCGCAGCGCCATCGCCCTGCAGTGGCAACAAGCTGCCGGGCGGCTGGGTCTGCACCTGCAGAGCTGGGATCCGGCCCAGAGCAGCAACAGCCACCAGACCTGGCAGGGGCTGCTGGTGAGCTACCAGAGCGCTGCCCGCCACCTGCACGACCTGGAGGCCCAGTGGTCGAGCGGCAGCCTGGGGCCCTGGCTGGCGATCGCCGATGAAGTGCACCACCTGGGTGTGGATCCTGACGAACCGGAGGCCGCCGCCTGGGGCCATGCCTTCAGCCGCATCACGGCGGGGGCCAGTCTGCGGCTGGGTCTCACCGGCACCCCCTTCCGGGCCGACAATCTGGCCTTCTGCGCCGCCCGCCGCCAGAGCCGACGGGACGGCGACCTGCTGGTGGAGCAGATCATTCCCGATCTGAGCGTCGAGCCACGCCAGCTGATCGCCGCAGGCGATGTGCGCCCGCTGGAGTTCCGGTTTCAGGACGGCTGGGTCGATCACGGTCGCCCCAGTGACGACGGCGCAGGCTGCGGTGGCACCGAGACCTCACCCCTCTCCGCCGAAGAACGGGAGAGCTGGCGGGCGCGCAACCTGCGCCGGGCCATCTCGCTCGGGGATGCGGGCAGTATTGCCCTGCGGCTGCTGCTGGCGGCGCGGAACCGACTGGAGAGGCTGCGCGCCGACCACCCCGGTGCCGGCGGGCTGGTGATCGCCCGCGACATCGCCCATGCCCGGCACATCAGCCAGCTGCTGGCTGAACAGGGCGATCGGGTGCACCTGGTGCACTCCCAGGATCCGGAGGCGGCCGGGCGCATGGCCGCCTTCCGCGCCGGCGACGCCGACTGGCTGGTGAGCATCGACATGTGCGCCGAGGGGTTCGACGCCCCGCGGGTGCGGGTGGTGGCCTACCTCACCACGGTGGTGACCCGCAGCCGCTTCGTCCAGGCAATCACCCGGGCCGTGCGGCTGGATGGGGAGCGGGCTGCGCTGGAGCCGATCCCGCGACGGCCGTCCTACGTGTATGCCCCGGCCGATCCGCTGCTGATCCGCTATGCCCGCAGCTGGTCCCTGAGCGAACCCTATCTGCTGCGCAGCCGGGCCAGCGACCCCGGCGAACCCGATTCAGGCACTGGTCCGAGCACGGTTCGCCTGCCTCTGGAGGCGATCGATGAACGCGTCGGCACGCTGCTGCGGGTGCGGGGGCCTGAACTGCCGGGCTTCCTCAAACCGGAACGGGCCGCCTGAACCAGGGCCCCACGGCCCAGACCCGCTGGCGCGGCGATCGAAGCCGCCCTGCCCCGGCCGGGGGAAGCCACCGGAGGGCAGTCAGCGGGGCCGATCGCGCCGGTTCATGCCCCTGGCTTGTTGGCTGCCTGCCCACACCAGACCCGCCAGGGATCTTTACGACGTTGTGTCAACCAATACGTCAGTTCAAGCCGCCGACCGGCAGCGTGGTGCCACCAACAGGAGAGCGGAACAGCGATGGATGCCGCAATGACTGCCGCAGTGCATCGCCGTCTCACCGTCGCCGTCAGCTGGGCTCTGGCCCGCAGGGCCACCCTCGATGCCCAGGAACATTTCGAGGAGAGCTATGCCCTCACCGAAGAGTTCCGGGAATGGCTCGTCTGCCTGGAAGACCATCCCGACCTGCTTGCCGCAAGTGTGCTGATGGTTCCCCGGGACCTCAATGACCGCCTTCCCAGCCACGAGCGGGCTGGCCGGCTGTCTTCAGAAGGCGACGATCTCCTGGAAATCTGAAAAAAACATAAAACGAGTCCCCCGATCTGGCAACACCACCACGCCACAACCACCACCCCGCCATCACCAGGCGACCATCGCCAAGCGACCATCGCCCCGACCGACCCCGACCAGGCCAGGGCAACAGCCCGCCGGCCGATCGCCTAAGCTCAACTCATAGTCAGTCCGCTTAAGCCGTGTCCCGACCGGAGATCGAGAACCTGGTGATCGTGGGTTCTGGCCCCGCCGGCTATACCGCCGCCATCTATGCCGCCCGCGCCAATCTCAATCCGCTGCTGATCACCGGCTTCCAGGACGGCGGCATCCCTGGCGGCCAGTTGATGACCACCACCCACGTGGAAAATTTTCCCGGATTCCCTGACGGCATCCTGGGTCCCGAGCTCATGGACCGGATGAAGGCCCAGGCCGAGCGCTGGGGCACCACCCTGGTGCTGGCCGACGCCACGGAGATCGATCTATCGCAGCGGCCATTCCAGATCAAGGCCGACGGGATCACCCACCTGGCCCAGAGCGTGATCCTGGCCACCGGTGCCAGTGCCAACCGCCTGGGGCTGCCCCAGGAGGAGCGCTTCTGGAGCCGCGGTATCAGCGCCTGCGCCATCTGCGACGGTGCCACCCCCCAGTTCCGCAACCAGGCCGTGGCCGTGGTGGGCGGCGGCGACTCCGCCTGCGAGGAGGCCGTGTATCTCACCAAATACGGCGACCACGTGCACCTGATCGTGCGCTCCGGCCAGCTGCGCGCCAGCAAGGCCATGGCCGACCGGGTGCTGGCCAACCCCGCCATCACCGTGCACTGGCAGCGCCAGCTGGTGGATTGCAGCGGCGGTGACTGGCTGGAGGCGATCACCCTGAGCGACACCCAGAGCGGCACCACCGAAGAGCTGGCGGTGAAGGGCCTGTTCTATGCCATTGGCCACACCCCCAACACCCGCCTGGTGCAGGGTCAGCTGGAGGTGGACAGTCACGGCTATCTGGTGACCCAGCCCGGCCGGCCGGAAACCAGCATCGAGGGCGTTTTCGCCGCCGGCGATGTGGCCGACGCCGAGTGGCGCCAGGGCATCACCGCCGCCGGCAGCGGTTGCCAGGCCGCCCTGGCCGCCGAACGCTGGCTCAGTCACCACAACCTGGCGGTGGAGGTGAAGCGCCAGGCGCTGGAGCCCCAGACGGTGGGCGAACCGAAGCACACCGCCGAGAGCGACGAGGCCAACTACAACGCCGATGCCCTCTGGCAGAAGGGGAGCTATGCCCTGCGCAAGCTTTATCACGACAGCGACAAGCCCCTGCTGGTGGTCTACACCTCACCGACCTGCGGCCCCTGCCACGTGCTCAAGCCCCAGCTGAAGCGCGTGCTGGAGGAGCTGGACGGCGCCGCCCAGGGAGTGGAGATCGACATCGAAGCCGACCAGGCGATCGCCCAGCAGGCCGGCGTGACGGGGACGCCCACCGTGCAGTTGTTCTTTCGCAAAGAGCTGAAAGAGCAGTTCAAGGGGGTGAAGCAGCGCAGTGCGTTCAAGGCCGCAATCGAGAGCCTGCTGCCTGTCAGCGTCTGAACTCAGCGCTTGCGAGGGCCACCCGGACGGTTGCCGCCGGGCCTGGGGCCGGTGGCACCGACGTTGCGTTCGCGATAGGTGATTCGGCCCCGGGTGAGGTCGTAAGGGCTGATTTCAACCAGCACCTTGTCGCCCGCGAGCAGCTTGATGCGGAATTTGGTGAGCTTGCCGGCGGCACGGCAGAGGCACTGGTGACCGGCAGGCTGCTCGAGCGTAACCAGGTAGAACCCGTTGCCCTGCTCCTTTTCGATCACACCAGAGGTCTCAATCATGCAGGAAAGCTCAGCCCAAGTCGGAAGAAACTCAGCTTAAGCGCGAACCTCCCCCCGGCTGCAGCCGCAGACGGTAGGGTCGCCCCGAGACGGTTTTCCCCGAGCGATCCAAGCCCATGCTGTTGCCCCCGCTGTCGATGGATCTCGGCCTGCTGCTGATCTCGATCGGCGTGGTGAATCTCTGGCGGGCGCGCCGCTCCTGATCAGCCCTTGATCAGCCTGCTGTTCCACAAGCCCTACGGGGTTCTCAGCCAGTTCACGCCGGAAGCCGGCAGCGCCTGGGGCTGCCTGGCCGATCACATCCCCGTGCCGGATGTGTATGCCGCCGGACGGCTGGATGCCGACAGCGAAGGCCTGCTGCTGCTCACCAGCGACGGACAGCTGCAGCGGCGCCTGACCGATCCGGCCTTCGGTCACTGGCGGCGCTACTGGGCTCAGCTGGAAGGGGCGATCGAAACAGACCTTGCCGCGCTGGAGCGACTGGCCAGCGGCGTGGTGATTCAGGGGCGTATCACCCTGCCTGCCCGGGCCCGGGCGCTGCCGGCCGACACCATTGCCGCCGCATCCCTGGCCGAGCGCATCCCCCCGATCCGACAGCGGCAGCGGATCCCCACCAGCTGGCTGGAGCTGGAACTGCGGGAGGGGCGCAACCGGCAGGTGCGCCGCATGACCGCCGCAGTGGGCTACCCGACCCTGCGGTTGCTGCGGGTGGCAATCGACCTGATGGATGGCCAGGCACCCCTCAGCCTGGCCGGCTTGGAGCCTGGGGCCTGGCGTCCGGTGACGCCGTCAGAGCAGCAACGACTGGAGCGGCTGCTGCGGGCACCACGCTCAGGACGGGGCGGGCGGGCCGGTGGCGGGAAATCGGGGCGGGCCGGCGGCGGCGCATAGGGAGGGCGGGCTCGCTCGCGAGCTGGTTCAACCCAGCACATCGCGCAGCTCGCGCACGGTCTGCAACTGACCGTAGTAGTAGTTGGCTCGAGCCCGCCGACCTGGATCCTCCAGCGTGTCGAGCGCGTCAAAACCAAGGCTCTGCCAGAGCTCATGGCCGCAGGCCCGAGTCAGCTCATCGCTGGCCTCGCTCTCGAGGTTGGCCAGACGCCGCTGCAGGTTCTTGATCTGGGCCACGGACATCGGCTGCAGGCATCACTGCAGCCATGGTACAGATGAACCAGCCGGGCATCTAGAAGGGCAGCTTCTTCTTGGCATCCTTGTCGAGGTCTGCTTCCATCTCGCGCAACCGCTTCAAAATGGTGTCGTAATACTCCTTGAGGTAGGCCTCCAGGCCGGTCGTCTCGGCCGGGTCGAGGCCAAATGCCGCATAACTGCGCTCCATCGGCGCTTCGAGCCGGGCACCCCCGCCGGTCACCGCTTCGAAGGCGAGGCGTTCAGCCACATTCAGGCTGGCTTCGAAGAAGCTGGTGAGTGAGCGCATCAGCTTCAACAGGGCTGGCGGCACGCGAAACACGCGGGCATCCTTGCCGGTGAAACGCTCGCAGAGCTGGGTGATCTCGCCGGTGGTCCAGGCCCGCGGGCCCACCACCGGGAAAGAGCCCCGCACGGTTTCCGCCCGGGTCAGGGCTGCCACGGCGAAACGGGCCATGTCCTGGGTGTTCATGTAGGCGATCGGCGTCGGCGTGCCGCTCACCCACACCGTCTGCCCCTCCAGCACGGGGATCGCGAACTGGCTGATCAACCCCTGCATGAAGGCTGCCCCCTGCAGAATCGTGTACTCCAGATCGGAAGCCTCCAGCCACTGTTCGGTGCAGGCCTTGATGTCCATCAGCGGCACATCCCGGTGCCTGGCCGCATCCAGCAGAGAGATGAAGACCAGCCTTTTCAGGCCGCTCCGTTCACAGGCGGCGAAGAGGTTCTGCTTGCCGCTCCAATCGATGGTGTAGGCGCTGCCCGGCTCCGTGGCGCGGGCGGTGGCGGCGTCGATCACCGCCTCCTGGCCCTCCAGGGCGTAGTCGAGGCTGTCGGGCTCCAGCAGGTCGCCGCGGGTGAGTTCGCAGCCCCACTCCTGCAGAAACGACGCCTTGCGTGGCGAGCGCACCATGCAACGCACCTGATGGCCGGCTTCGAGGGCTTGGCGGGCGATCTGACGACCGAGCGTGCCCGTGGCGCCGACAACCAGAACCTGCATGAACACCCTCAAGCGGCGCTGAGCCTAGGGGTCCGCTCGGCTCGGGCGCGGCTGATGGGCAGGGTCACTCCTCGTCAGCGACCTTCAGCAGCAGGGCGCCACCGAGCAGGCCCACAGGAATCAGCACCCAGAACAGTGCAGCGATGCCGAAGATTTCGGAGGCCATGGCAGAAGCCGAGAACGGGTCTCTATTTAGCAGGATCAGCGTCCCTTCCGTCAGCGGGTGAGCGCGGCGGCGTGGCGGAGGATCACCGTCCAGGGGGCGTCGCTGCGCAGCTCACCGGCCCGCACCCCGCTGGCGCAGGCCTGAAATCCCTCCCCCCGCAGCACCGCCACCAGATCCGCCAGCCGGGGCGGCCCCCCACCGAGGCGGCGGGCGATCGCCGCCAGTGGCCAGCAGCGGGCCGGCTCGCCCGGGTCGGCCAACAGGGCCGCCAGCAGCCGCGCTCCAGGCCGATCGAGCCATCCAGGTGGCATGCCGGCGGCCTCAGCGCTGAGCGCCGCCAGGGTGGCGGGATGCTGCAGGGGGCCGATCCAGAGTGGGCCGCTCACCGCCAGGGGCGGCGCCGTACCGGCAGGGCAGGCGCACGGCGACCAGCGGCGCAGGGTCAGCAGTGACTGCACCAACTGCTCCCCGCAGCCATGGCAGTGGGCCAGCAGTCCCAGGCAGCACTCCTCCCCGGCAGCCAGCCCCCGTCGCAGGCGGATGGCAGTGCGGAAGGTGCGGCCTTCGCTGAAGCTCAGCAGCGGCTCGATGCCCCGCCCCTGGGCCCAGGCGGCGCGGGCCAGGGTGCCCAACTGCAGGCGCAGGGCCAGTTCCCAGCTGGCCGGATGGGCGCGCGCCGCCGCCCCCAGGCTGCGGAGGGCGGCCCGCCGGTCGTGGCCCGTGGGAGAGCGGCCATCGGTGCTGGCCAGATACAGCACGCCGCCGATCGTCACGGCCTCCAGGGCCAGGGGCAGCAGCGCCGTCGGCGCCCCGAAGGCATCGAGATCCACCAGTTCGAAACGCTCCCGCCGCAGCAGACAGTCGGCCAGCAGCTGCTCGGCGGTGCGGCTGGACAGGCGCACGCCGCAGGTTGCCGCCGCCAGGGGGGCGAGGTTGGCCTGCAGCAGCGGCAGGCGCTCCGGGTCGGCATCGTTGGCCCACACCGCCTCAGCTCCGGCCTCCATGCCGTAGCGCAGGGCACGGATGCCGCAACCGGCCATGGCATCGAGCACCCGCAGCGGCCCGACGGCGCCCAGCTGACGCGCCAGCAGCACGCCCAGATCGCGGGACGGGCGCGATTCCGGCCGGAAGAAGCCGCCACCGGGCTGCAGCCGCACGGCTCCTTCGCAATAGTGGGCGCCTGTGGCGGGTTGCAGCGGAATGCGGATCAACAGCAGCCGGCTCCAGCCTGCCGTCCCGACTGCCGAGTGGGGCCGCCAGAGCCACTGGATCTGGCGTGGGCAGAGTTGCCACTGGCGGGTGCTGGGCGATCCGGCCCATCCGCCGCTGCTGCTGGTGCACGGCTTCGGCGGAGCCTGCGGCCACTGGCGCCACAACGCCGGGGCGCTGGCCGCGGCGGGCTGGTGTGTGTACGGCATTGATCTGATCGGCTTCGGCGCCTCCAGCCAGCCGGCGCTGTGGCTCGACAACCGGCTCTGGGCGCGCCAGCTGCAGGCCTTCCTGGCGGAGGTGGTGGGGCAGCCCGCGGTGCTGGTCGGCCATTCGCTCGGCGGTCTGGTGGCGCTCAGCTGCGCCGTGTTCTTTCCAGGCTGGGTGCGGGCTGTGGTGGCGGCTCCGCTGCCCGACCCCACGCTGATGAGCAACGCCACGATTCGACCGCCCCGCCGCCGCCCCTGGCGGCGGCGGCTGAAGCGCTGGCTGGTGATCGCCCTCTGCCGGCTGTTGCCGCTGGAACTGCTCGTGCCCCTGCTGGCCCACTCCCCGCTGCTCGACCTGGGCATCCAGAGCGCCTATGCCAAAGCGGTGATCGGCGACCGGGAGCTGCACCGACTGATTGCCCGGCCGGCCCGGCGACCGGGGGCGGTGCGCAGCCTGCGGGCGATGAGCATCGCCATGGCGTTGCGCCCCTACGGCGCTACCGCACCCGCCCTGCTGCAGCGCCTGCGTCGGCCCCTGCTGCTGATCTGGGGCCACCGCGACCAGCTGGTACCCCTGCGCGTGGCCCAGCGGGTGCGTCTGCAGCGTCCCGACCTGCAGCTGACCGTGCTGAATGGCTGCGGTCACTGCCCGCACGATGAAGACGCGGCCGGCTTCAACGCGGGCCTGATCGCCTGGTTGAACCAGGTGACCGACACCGACCGGTAATTTGGCTGGATTGCCCGCGATACCAGCCCCCAGCCATGAAGCACACCCTCTCGGTGCTGGTGGAAGACGAATCCGGTGCCCTGAGCCGCATCTCCGGACTGTTTGCCCGCCGGGGCTTCAACATCGAGAGCCTGGCCGTGGGGCCGGCCGAACGGCGTGGGGTCTCACGGTTGACGATGGTGGTGGAAGGCGACGACCGCACCGTCGAGCAGATGACCAAACAGCTCGACAAACTGATCAATGTGCTCGGGGTGATCGATCTTTCGACGATCCCAGCGGTGGAGCGGGAGCTGATGCTGCTGAAGGTGGCGGCATCGGCGAGCAACCGCGGCCAGATCCTGGACCTGGTGGAGGTGTTCCGCGCCAAGGTCGTCGATGTGGCTGACGACGCCCTCACCCTGGAGGTGGTGGGTGATCCCGGCAAGCTGGTGGCCCTCGAACAGCTGATGGAGCCCTACGGCATCCTCGAAATCGCCCGCACCGGCAAGGTGGCCCTGGAGAGGGCTTCGGGGGTGAACACCGAGTGGCTCAAGGTGACCGCGTCGGAAAAGCGCGTGCCCGCCTGAACTCAAGGTTTGCCGCCCACCAGTTTGCCGCCTTCAACCACGGTTGCCTTGATGATCCGGTCGCCCTGCTGGATGCGGTCAACCACCTCCATGCCGCTGCTCACCCGACCAAACACCGCATAGCGCCCATCCAGTTCGGGCAACGCCTGCAGGGCCACATAGAACTGGGCACTGGCTGAATTGGGATCGCCCGAGCGGGCCATGGCCAGAGCACCCCGCTGATGCACCAAGGCCAGCTCGCCGGTGATGCCCGGTTCGGTCAGCTCCTGTCCGTAACGGGGCCCCGCTTCCCGCTTGAGACGGATCTCCAGGGGGATCAGCCGGGCTTCACCACGGGCCGGATCGATGTAGTTGCCCATGCCGTACTGGTTCGGCGGCGTCATCGGGTTGGCGCTGAGGGGATCCCCCCCCTGCACCACAAAGGGGGTGGGCTGACGCACGACCCGATGAAAGGCGGTGCCGTTGTAAGCGCCGCGGCGCACGAGATCCACGAAATTGCCCGCCGTGAGCGGCGCGGCGGCACCATCAAGCTGGAAACGCACCTCACCTTTGCTGGTCTGCAGAGCCACGATCGCGTTACCGCTCAGGCAAGGGGTGGCCGCCGCGGCACACCCATCCGGAGCGCTGCTGCGCTGCTCGGCCGCGCAGGCGCTGAGGACGCTGCCGATCGTCAGAATCAGCAGGCCGCTCAGCCAGGCGCGGACAAGCCGGCCGGCCGGCCTGGAACGCCAGCTCATATCCCCTCCAGCGGCACGCCCAGGAAACGGGCCAACTGGGCTCCCGCCAGTTCCAGTTCGGCCAGGGGCATCGGCTCCCCCACCCGGGTGAGGGGCAGATCGCGGCGGCCCTGCAGCCGCAGCGCCAGGCGACGGCGGGGGCTCAGCCCATCGCGCACCTCCACCTTGATGGCCTGGATGTCCCGCAGCGGGAACTCCACGTCGATCCGTTGCCGAAAGCCGCGGCGGCTGATCGTCGCCTGACCGGTCTGACGATCGAAGCGGTTGCTGCCGCTGCCCACGTCGATGCCGATCACTGCCCAGAGGTAGGAAGCCAGCAGCACCGCCGCAACCCCGTACAACCCCATCACCAGCCCCTGAGGCACCCAGGTGAGCTCGGCCGGATGGCCCACCGGCAGCAGATCCCGGTGCAGATAGCTCGAAAGACTGGTGAGCAGGAAACCCACCCCGCCCAGACTGACCACCAAGGCCACCAGCAGGTTGGAGAAGCGGCGTGAACCGAGCACCGACTGCTCAAAGATCACATCAGGGTTGGCGGCATCCGGCTTGAGGATGTCGGTGGAGGGAGGCATCCAGGGTGGCGTGGCACTGGCGGCCATCTTGGCGTCCGGACGGCCGCAGGCGGCAGCGCCGGCCGAACCGGAGCGGCGGCAGGCGGCAGACAGCAGCCCCCGCAATGGATTTCAGCCCGTTGCAGAGCACCACGCACAGCGGGAAAGCATTGTTACCATCGCCCGGTATCCCGCACTTTCCATGACGATCGCTGCAGGGCGCCTGCCGCAGCGGGGATGGTTCGACGTCCTCGATGACTGGCTTAAGCGCGACCGCTTTGTCTTTGTGGGCTGGTCCGGCCTGCTGCTGTTCCCCACCGCCTACCTGGCGCTGGGCGGCTGGCTCACCG
>CAMDLO010000032.1 GCA_945901765.1 Cyanobium sp. NIES-981
CAGGCGTCAGAGGGCCCTGCCGCCCTCAGCGCTCCGGCGGCAGGGCGGCAGGCTGGGCTGCTGCCGCAAAGCTGTAGTCGCGGGTGAGGCGAAACACGGTGCCGGAGAGCAGCAGCAGACCGATCAGGTTCGGGATCGCCATCAGGCCGTTGAGGATGTCGGCGATGGTCCAGATCACACCGCCGGTAGCCACGGCACCGATCACCACGACCGCCACCCACACCAGGCGGAAAGGCCTGATCGCCCTGGTGCCCACCAGAAACTCCAGACAGCGCTCGCTGTAGTACCCCCAGCCCAGGATCGTGGTGCCGGTGAAGAACACGGTGCCGAAGGTCACCAGCCAGGCGGCACCGGGCAGCCCCTTGTCGAAGGCGGCCATCGTCAGGGCCACGCCGCTCTGGTCGCCGGTGTACAGGCCGCTGATCACGATCACCAGGGCCGTCATCGTGCAGACGATGATCGTGTCGATGAAGGTGCCGAGCATGGCCACCGTGCCCTGCAGCACCGGATCGCCGGGTTTGGCGGCGGCCTGGGCGATCGGAGCCGTGCCCAGACCCGCCTCATTGGAGAACACTCCGCGGGAGATGCCCTTCTGAATGACGGTGCCGAGGGCACCGCCGGCCACGGCCTGGCCCGTGAAGGCGTCATGGACGATCACCCCCAGGGCTGCCGGGATCTCACTGAGATGGGCCAGCAGGATCACCAGGGCACCGCCCACATACACGATCGCCATGAACGGCACCACCACCTCGGTGACCTTGCCGATCCGCTCGATACCGCCGATCAGCACCAGAAAGGTGATCACGGCCATCACCACGCCGGTGAGCAGCTCCGGCACCCCCAGGGAGGTTCGCAGGGCCAGGGCCAGCTCGTGGGCCTGCACGCCGTTGCCGATGCCGAAGCCCGCCAGGGTGCCGAACAGGGCAAACAGAGTGGCCAGCCACCCCCAGCCAGGGCCAAGGCCATTGCGGATGAAATACATCGGTCCGCCCACGTGCTCGCCGAGCTCGTCGACCTCGCGGTAGTGCACCGCAAGCACGGACTCGGCGTATTTGGTGGCCATGCCCACGAAGGCGATCAGCCACATCCAGAACACAGCGCCAGGGCCGCCGGAAGCGATCGCGCCGGCCACCCCGGCCACGTTGCCGGTGCCGATGGTGGCCGCCAGTGCGGTGGTGAGGCCCTCAAAGGCACTCACATCGCCTTCACCCTTGCTGCTGCGGATCGAGGCAAGGGCCTGGCGGAAACCAAAACCGATCCGACGCAGGGGCATGAACCCCAGGCCGAGCATCAGATAGAGGCCGGTGAGCCCGATCAGCCAGAGGGTGATCGGACCCCACACCAGGTTGTTGAGGGCGTCAAGGAAAGACAACACATCACCACGTCATTGCGGCGATGGTGCCATCAAAACGCGCCTCAGGCCAGGGGTTCCAGCGCTTCGAAACGGAACAGCTGCCGACCGGCCGGCGTCTCGCCGAACGCCTCGGTTTCCACCAGCCGCTCGCTGAGCACCCAGGGGCCGCCCTCCAGCAACGGCACAAAGGTGTCGGTGAAGCGGCTCACGCCGCCTTTGGGCTCGCCGGTGGCGGGATCGGCATAGCGGCTGGTGTAGCTGTGGCTGAGATAGCCACTGCCGGTGTGGGTGACGCTTTCGGTGAAGATCGTCACCACCGTGCCGTGGATGTGGCGGTGCACCATCGTCACCACGTCATCCTTGATGCGGTACCGGTCGCCGCTGTTCTTACCGCCCACAATCACCTCGGTGCCCACGGCATCGGTGTCGCCGGCAGTGAAGGTGTTGTCGCCGTGGGTCTGCTCGAAGCTGCGGCGCACCCGGTGGATCGCCACCTCCCAGAGCTGGGAGGCGATCGCCTTGTGCACCGCTTCATCGGCCACCCCTTCAACGCTGGCCTTGAGATCAGCGCCCACCACGAATCGGCCCTCCACCAGCCGCTCGGCTTCCCCGGCGGCGCCGGGTTGCAGCCAGACGCAGCGGCCCTGATAACCACCGAAGCCAGGCTCCCAGGTGTAGCGGTTCTGGTAGGCGGCGCGGAAGGCGGCGGTGGCATCGCTGCCGGGAGCGAGCAGGGCAGGGGCCTGGGGTGCGGCGGTCATCGACAGGGATCGGCGAATGGCGTCAACCCTAGGCAGCGGTGGCAGGGGCTCAGGCGTGGATGTCCTGCAGGGCGTTGATCTCCAGGCGCTGCTGCTGCAGGGCGGTGATCGCTGCCACCGCGGCCCTGGCTCCCGCCAGGGTGGTGACGGTGGGCACCGCGTAATCGAGGGCGGCGCGGCGCAGGTACTTGTCGTCGTGGGCCGCCTGACGGCCGATCGGCGTGTTGATCACCAGCTGGATGCGGCCGGAGCGGATCGCGTCCTCGATGTTGGGCCGGCCCTCATGCACCTTCAGCACCGGCTCCACGTCCAGCCCCTCCGCCACCAGCACGGCGGCGGTGCCGCTCGTGGCGATCAGCGAGAAACCGAGCTGGGCCAGCCCCTTCGCCACCGGCACCAGCGCCGACTTGTCGCGATCGTGGGTGGAAAGAAACACACAGCCGCTGGTGGGCAACGCTTCGCCCGCCGCCAGCTCCGCCTTGCCGTAGGCCAGGCCGAAGCCTGAGGCGATGCCCATCACCTCGCCGGTGCTGCGCATCTCCGGGCCCAGCAGGGTGTCGGCACCGGGGAAGCGCTTGAAGGGCAGCACGGCCTCCTTCACGGTCTGCAGCGGCGGGATGGGCTCGTGGAAGAGCCCCAGCTCAGCCAGGCTCTGACCGGCCATCACCCGGCTGGCCAGCTTGGCGAGGGGCACACCGGTGGCCTTGGCCACGAACGGCACCGTGCGCGAGGCGCGCGGATTGGCCTCGATGATGAAGACGCGTTCGCCCTCCGAGGGATGGCGCTGTACGGCGAACTGCAGGTTGATCAGCCCACGCACGTTCAGGGCGAGAGCCAGATCCCGGCTCCACTGGCGGATCGTGGCCAGGGCGGCAGCGCCCAGACTCACCGCCGGCAGGCAGCAGGCCGAGTCGCCGGAGTGGATGCCCGCCGGCTCGATGTGCTCCATCACCCCGCCGATCACCACGGTGCCGGTGGCATCGCAGAGGGCGTCGACATCCACCTCCACGGCGTTCTCCAGGTACTGATCGATCAGCACCGGATGGTCGGGTTCGACGTTCACCGCTTCGGCCATGTAACGGTTCAGTTCCAGCTCGTCAAACACCACCTCCATGGCCCGGCCGCCCAGCACGTAGCTGGGCCGCACCACCACGGGGTAACCCACCCGCTCGGCCACCGCCCGGGCCTCCGCTTCGCTGCGGGCCAGACCGTTGCGGGGCTGGCGGATCTCCAGCCGGCGCAGGATCGCCTCGAACTGCTCCCGGTCTTCCGCCGAATCGATGGATTCCGGTGAGGTGCCCCAGATGCGGCTGCCGGTGGCCAGGCCCTCGGGGGAGGCCAGCCAGCGCAGCAGCGGCATCGCCAGCTTCAGCGGCGTCTGGCCGCCGAACTGCACGATCACCCCCTCGGGGCGCTCCGCCTCGATCACATTGAGCACGTCTTCCAGCGTGAGCGGCTCGAAATACAGGCGATCGGACGTGTCGTAGTCGGTCGATACCGTTTCCGGGTTGCTGTTCACCATCACGGTGGCCAAACCCGCCTCCTGCAGGGCGAAGGAAGCGTGCACGCAGCAGTAGTCGAATTCGATCCCCTGGCCGATGCGGTTCGGGCCGCCGCCCAGGATCATCACCTTGCGGCGCGATTCGGGCTGCACCTCGTCCTCCGGCGGGACCAGCTCCAGCGCGCCGGCGGCATTGAGGCGCTGCAGCGGCCGTTCATAGGTCGAGTAGTGATACGGGGTGCGCGAGGCGAATTCGGCGGCACAGGTGTCGACGGTCTTGAACACCGCCCGGATGCCCAGCCCCTGGCGATGGCGCCGCACGGCCAGTTCGTCGCTGCCGGTGGCCCAGGCGATCTGGCGGTCGGAGAAGCCCAGCTGCTTGAGCTCCAGCAGGGCGCCTGCATCGAGATCCGCCAGGCTGCGGCCGCGCAGCAGGCGCAGCTCGGCCTCGACGATTCCCCGCAGCTTGGCCAGAAACCAGGGATCGATCGCCGAGAGCCGATGGATCTCGGCGTCGCTGCGGCCGGCCAGCATGGCGGCGCGTACGGCGAAGATCCGCTCGGGGGTGGCGGTACGCAGGGCCCGCTCCAGGAGCACCGGGTCGCTGGCGGCGTCGGGGCGGTCGCAGCCCCAGCCCGCGTGTCCGGTTTCCAGGGAGCGCAGGGCCTTCTGGAACGACTCCTCGAAGCAGCGACCGATGGCCATCGCCTCACCCACCGATTTCATCGAGGTGGTGAGCAGGGCCGGAGAACCCTGGAACTTCTCGAAGGCGAAGCGGGGAATCTTGGTGACGACGTAGTCGATCGTGGGCTCGAAGCAGGCCGGCGTGGCACCGGTGATGTCGTTGACGATCTCGTCGAGGGTGTAGCCAACCGCCAGCCGGGCGGCGATCTTGGCGATCGGGAAGCCGGTGGCCTTGGAAGCCAGCGCCGAGCTGCGGCTCACCCGCGGGTTCATCTCGATCACGATCACATCGCCATTGGCGGGATTGATCGCGAACTGGATGTTGCTGCCGCCGGTGTCCACACCGATCTCGCGGATGATGGCGATCGACTGATCGCGCAGGCGCTGGTATTCGCGGTCGGTGAGGGTCTGGGCGGGGGCCACGGTGATCGAGTCGCCGGTGTGCACCCCCATCGGATCCAGGTTCTCGATGCTGCAGACGATCACCACGTTGTCGGCGGTGTCCCGCATCACCTCCAGTTCGAACTCTTTCCAGCCGAGCAGTGACTGCTCGATCAGGATCTGGCTCATCGGGCTGGCCTCGAGCCCGCTCTTGCAGAACGCCTCGAACTCCTCGGGGTTGTAGGCGATGCCGCCGCCACTGCCGCCGAGGGTGAAGGCGGGGCGGATGATGCGGGGGTAGCTGCCGATCGCCTCGCCGACCCGGCGGGCCTCCTCCAAAGAGTTGGCGATGCCGGAGGGACAGACGGCCACGCCGATGCGCTCCATCGCCTCCTTGAAGAGCAGGCGGTCCTCCGCCTTCTTGATCGCCGTCAGGTCGGCGCCGATCAGCTCCACCCCATGCTTCTCGAGGGTGCCGTTCTCGGCCAGGGCCACCGCCAGATTGAGGGCGGTCTGGCCGCCCATGGTGGGCAGGAGGGCATCGGGCTTCTCGATCTCGATCACCCGGGCCACCACCTCGGGGGTGAGCGGCTCGATGTAGGTGCGATCCGCCATGTCGGGATCGGTCATGATCGAGGCCGGATTGCTGTTCACCAGCACCACCTCGTAGCCCTCGGCCCGCAGCGCCTTGCAGGCCTGGGTGCCGGAGTAGTCGAACTCGCAGGCCTGGCCGATCACAATCGGCCCCGAGCCCAGCAGCAGGATGCGATGCAGGTCCGTGCGGCGGGGCATGGGAAGGGTCTGGCGGCCAAACCTGCCTAGCCTCTCACGGGTCAAGGCGGCAGCTGATCCACACCCCGTCGGCCCAGGCATGTGCCGTGGCTAACCTGAGCCTTGACGTGACCCTGTGGTCCATGAGTGAACTCCAGCGCCTCAAGGGGCTGCTGCCGCCGGAAATGCAGAGCTGGGTGTTCGTGGAAGCGGCGGCCTCGGTGGAACCACCGCTGATCGCCATCGAGGAGATCGGCCGCGATGAGATCGAGATCCAACTCGATCTGGAAGCCTGGGACGCCCTGGCGATCGACCATCGCAACCTGCTGTTCTGGCACGAGGTGGGCCGCATTCAGAACGACGCCGTGCCCCGGGATGGCTGGGAGATGGCCGCGCTGGCGATCGGCCTGGGCGGTGCCATCGGCGAGCTGTGGGTGCAGGACGGCCTGCTGCTGCTGATGGCCCTTGGCCTCTCGGGCTTTGCCGGCTACCGGCTTTACCTCAAGAACAACTCGGAGAAGCGTCTGGCCGACGCGATCGCGGCGGACGAGCGGGCCATCGATCTGGCCTGCCGCTTCGGCTACACCCTGCCCAATGCCTACAAGAGCCTCGGTGGCGCCCTCAAGGAGCTGGCCGAGCAGACGCGCAAGAAGAAGAAACGCTCCTTCTACGAAGACAGGCTTGAGGCCCTGCGCAAGAGTGCAGGCAGGGCCCGGGCCGAAATGGCCCAGCAACAGGGCTCCCGCCAGTCCGTCACCAGCGAGAACGTCTATGGCTGAGGCCCCCCTGGCCGCCACCACCGCGTCATCGGGATCGTCCCCACCGGAACCCCGGAGCCCGGATCCCCACACCGAGGCCATGGCCCGCCTGGCCGCTGAAGCCTGCGACGACCGCAAGGCCGTCGACATCCGCCTGATCCGGGTGGAGGAGGTGAGCTCCCTGGCCGACTGGTTCGTGATCTGCAGTGGCCTCTCCGATGTGCAGGTGCGCGCCATCGCGCGCTCGGTGGAAGACCGGCTGGAAACCGAACTGGGCAGGCTGCCGCTGCGGCGGGAAGGGCAGCGGGAGGGGCGCTGGCTGCTGCTCGATTACGGCGAGGTGATCGTGCACGTGCTCACACCGAGCGAGCGGGAGTACTACGACCTGGAGTCGTTCTGGGGTCACGGCGAACAGACGCGCTATCTAAGCTCTGACGGAGCACCGAACAGCTGAGCTGATGGCTGAACGCATCGGCACCACAGGTGAGGGCGGAAGCGGTGCCAGCGGCCGGGGTGCCGATGGCGGCGGTGCGAGAAAGGGGGGGCCTGAAGGCAGCCCCAATGGTGCCGATGCTGCCGCTGCTCCCCTGGATGGCTGTCCCGTGCCCCCCCCGCAACGGCCGCTGCGGCAGTACGAGGAGCTGCGGGATTCCTGGTTCTTCGCCTGGGCCTGCCGGGGCGATGCCGCTCTGGCCAGAGCGCTGATCAGCTGCTGGCTGCTGCTGTTGCCCCTCAGCCTGCTGGTGGCCAGCGGCAGCTGGAGCCTGCGCCATCGCCCCCTGGCGCTGCTGCTGGCAGCGGCGGCGGCGGCCGTGCTGCTGCCGGTGCTGCTGCTGCTGAGGCAATGGCTGGGCTGGCGCACGATCCACCAGCGGCTGGTGAGCGAGCGGGTCGAATACGAGGAATCGGGCTGGTACGACGGCCAGGTCTGGGAGAAACCGTTGAGCTGGCGCCAGCAGGATCTGCTGGTGGCTCAGCACCAGGTCCGGCCGGTGCTGGCCAGGCTGCGCCGTGCCCTGACCTGGGCCGCCGTGCTGATGCTGGTGGGCACCGGGCTCTGCCAGGCTCTCTGAACCTGCCGGGCCTGCATCCCCCGGCTTCGCACCGAAGGGCCCCATCATGAGCCTCCCGCCCAGCTTCGGGACCTCGACCCGGTCCGGCATCCCCCCTCTGGAGGTGCGGTTGCTGCGCAACGGCATCCCCGAATCGCGCCACCGGGTCCATGCCGTGGTGTGCGATGCCCGGGGTCGCGTGCTGATGCGGGCGGGTGATCCCCAGCAGCTGAGCTTCATCCGCTCCGCCCAGAAACCGTTTCAGGCCACGGTGTTCGTGGCCAGCGGCTGCGCCGATCAGGGGGAGAGCGGTGAGCGGGGCCTGGCCATCGCCTGCGCCTCCCACGCCGGTACGGCCATGCACGCCCGCGAAGCCTTTCGCCTGCTGTGGGCGGCGGATCTGGAGGCGGAACTGCTGCAGTGCCCGGTGCCGGCGGGCCGCACCAGTCCCCTGGAGCACAACTGTTCCGGCAAGCATGCGGCTTTTCTGGCCAGCTGCCGCCACCTGGGCTGGAGCACCGAGACCTACCTGCAGAGTGATCACCCACTGCAGCGCGAGGTGCTGAAGCGCACCGGGGAGCTGCTCGGGCTGCCCGGTGACGAGCTGGTCACCGCCCGCGACGACTGCGGCGCGCCCACCGTGCAGCTGCAGCTGGCCCAGATGGCGTTGCTCTATGCCCACCTCGGGGCGAGCGAACAGCCCGACCTCGAGCAGCTCAGCCGGGCGATGCTGGCCCACCCGGAGCTGGTGGCGGGCGAGGGCCGCTTCGACACCGAACTGATGCGCCGCGGCCACCGCCAGGTGCTCAGCAAGGGAGGGGCCGAGGGCATCCAGTGCCTGAGCCGCGTCGGAGAGGGAATGGGGGTGGCGATCAAGGTGGAAGACGGCTCGGCGCGTGCCAAGCACGCCGTGGCCCTGCACCTGCTCCGGCAGCTCGACTGGCTCACTCCGACGACACTGCAGGAGCTGCATGCGGTGTTTCTGCGACCCGC
This sequence comes from Cyanobium sp. NIES-981, assembly GCA_945901765.1. Taxonomy (GTDB): domain Bacteria; phylum Cyanobacteriota; class Cyanobacteriia; order PCC-6307; family Cyanobiaceae; genus NIES-981. The sequence goes on from CAMDLO010000032.1 coordinate 8,256, forward strand.
ACCCCATCTGGAGCTGGAGGTGCTCGGCGAACTGCGTTTCGACTGAGGCCGTCGCCCCGGCGGCGCCGAAGGTAGCCGCCGACACCTGGCTGGTATGATTCATCAGGCGCCGCGGGGTAGAGCAGCCTGGTAGCTCGTCGGGCTCATAACCCGAAGGTCGCGAGTTCAAATCTCGCCCCCGCCACCACTTCAAAAGCCCCGGCAGCACCGCTGCCGGGGCTTTTGGTTGCAGCAGGCTCCCGGCCAACGGGTGACCTTTAAGGTCTGCCGTTGTACCTGTGCCATGGCCCCAGCCCAGCTCCCGGCTCCCAGCACCGGCTCGCTTTCCCCCGGGACCGGCCAGGCGCCTGAGGCGATCGTGGTCGGCTCCGGCGCCAATGGCGGCGTGGCGGCGATGGTGCTGGCCGAGGCCGGCCTGAGGGTGCTTGTGCTGGAGGCCGGCCCAGCCCTGACGAGCAGCCAGGCGCGGGGCTCCGAACCGCTGAACAGCCTGCGGCGGCTCACCCATCTCGCCAGCGGCCGCCACCGGCTGCAGCGCCACCATCCGGGCTACTGGAAACACAACCCGGAGCTGTTCACCGATGAGCGGCGCAATCCCTACTCCACCCCAGCGCAGCAACCGTTCCTCTGGACCCGCGGCCGCCAGGTGGGGGGCAAGAGCCTCACCTGGGGCGGCATCACCCTGCGGTTGAGCGACTACGAATTCAAGGCGGGCAGCCGCGATGGCGCCAGCCCGGACTGGCCGATCGGCAGCGCCGATCTGGCTCCGTACTACGAACGCCTGGAGCGCTGGCTCGGCGTGCACGGCCACAACGATGGGCTGCCCCAGCTGCCGGACGGCTGCTTCGCCCCGCCCCTGCCGTTCACGCCGGCGGAACAGCAGCTGGGCGCGGTGGTGCGCCACCAGCTCGGGCTGCCCTTCATCCACTCACGCGGCTTCCGGCTCCGGCACGGCGACGGCGCGGGCTGGCCCCTGAGCGCCAGTCCGGGCAGCAGCCTGGCGCGGGCCCTGGCCACGGGCCGCACCCAGCTGCGCAGCGACACGGTGGTCAGCCACCTGGTGATGGACCCGGCGGGCGACCGGCTGCGCGGTGTGGTGGTGGTCGACGGCCGCAGCGGCGGCAGGGAGCTGCTGGAAGCGCCGCTGGTGGTGCTCTGCGCCTCCACGATCGAGAGCCTGAGGCTGCTGCTGTTCTCGAGCGAGCAGGAGCGCAGCGGCGGGCTGATCGATCCCTCCGGCAGCCTCGGTGCCGGCCTGATGGATCACATCTCCTGCTGCCGCTTCTTCTCGCTCCCAGTCGGCGGGGGCAGCGGCGCGGGAGCGGAGCTCTCCGGTGCCGGCAGCTGCTTCATCCCCAACACGCTGAACCTCGACGACCCGGGAGCCGAGCGTTTCCGCCGCGGCTACGGCATCTGGGCCGCCCTGCAGCGTTTCGATCCACCCGGCATGCTGCAGCGCCATCCGCGCGAGGCCGCCGGCTTCCTGATCGGCCACGGCGAGGTGCTGCCGCGGCCGCAGAACCGGGTGCGCCTGAACCACGCCCTGACCGATGCCTGGGGTCTGCCGACGCCCCATATCGCCATGGGCTGGGCCCGCAATGAGCAGGCGATGGTGGAGCACATGCAGGCCCGCATGGCACAGGTGGTGACCGCGGCCGGAGGCCAGCTGCGCAACCTGGAAGATCTGTTCGTGCTGCCGCTGCTGGAGCCCTGGATCCGGCGCAGCTGGGCCGTGCGACCAGGCGCCGCACCTCCCGGCTTTTACATCCATGAGCTGGGGGGCGCCCCGATGGCCGCCAGGGAGGAGCAGGGCGTGCTGAACGCCTGGAACCAGTGCTGGCGGGCGCCGAATCTGCTGGTGACCGACGGCGCCTGCTGGCCGAGCGCCGGCTGGCAGAGCCCCACCCTCACCCAGATGGCGGTGACCTGGCGAGCCTGCGAAGCGGCGGCGGCACGGCTGCGGCGCGGCGAGGGCCACCAGCTGGACACAACAGCGGTGCGGGGGGCGGTCAGGGAGCACTGACCCCACTGGCGATTGGGTGTCGATTGCCACAACCGGGCCGGCGTCCCCTCCGCACAATCATCGGGCGACCTCCCAAGGGTCGGGCAAGGGAGATCAGAAGCGGGGGGCACACCCCGCTTTTTTTTGCGCCGCTAGCGCTGGAACAGGCCGTCGAGCACGTGCTGGTGCACGCAGGCGTCCTTGCAGCCGTGCTGAAACAGGAAGCTGGCCAGGGCGGAGGTGATCAACCGGTACTGGTCCCAGCTGGGGTGCTCCTCGATGAAGCGCCGCATGCCCTCGAACAGCACCTCAGGCACCTCCGCTTCAAGGCTGATGGCTGGGTTGGGCGCGGGGCGACTGACATCGAGGCGTTCGGGGGGCATCGGCTGCGAGCCTCTGGGCGGGAAAGTTGGCTCAGTACGCCACAGGACAGGCCTTGGCGTCAAAGCGGGCATGTCAGGGCGAAATCAACCCGCCACAACCTGAGACAGGGCGTCCGCACAGGCCCGGCCAGGGGGCCCGCTCATGGCGCGGGCAAGCGTTGGGACCTCCGCCTGGCTGTCAAGACGACCTTGAACGTCTCCGCACATTCCCCAAGATCACGCTCGCGGGAGCCTCCTGAGCGCTCTCACTGGGGAAAAACCCCCATTTCCCCGGGGAAAACCCTTCAGAACGGGGGAAAGCGACGATTGATCAGCCCTGCTGATCAACGACAGTTCCCATGCGTCTCAGCCAGTCGCGAGACGAACGGGAGCCGCCCCGCTCAGGACTGGGACGGCCCCAGGCTGCGGGGACCGAGGGGGTGATCGGCATGGGGGTAAGGGGGATGGTGATGATGATCCCCTTGGTGCTCAGAGCCGTGAGCGTGGCCGTGGTCGTGGTCGTGGCCTTGGTGGTGGTCATGACCGTGGTCGTGGTCGTGGTCGTGGTGATGGCTGGGGGTGCCCGTTCCGAGCGGGAGCGGCACGCCATCGGGCTGGCAGGCCCCGGTGCACTCACGCTCGCAGAGGGTGCAGCTCTCAGCCAGCCCTTCCACGTGGTGGTGGTGACTCTGCTGCGGGGCGCCCACGTCGGCTTCGAAACCCAGCACCTGCGCCCGGTACTTGCAGAGCGAGCAGTTCATCTGGGTGTCGCCCCGCACCACCTCGGCCACCCGCTCCACAAACGTGTCGATCACCCCGGCGTGATCGCCCAGGTAGGGCACCGGCAGGAAGCGCACCTCGGCATGGTCTGCCGCGACCCGTTCGGTGTGCTGACGGATCCGGCTCACCAGCACGCCGGAGAACAGAAAGTAGGGGAACACCAGGATGCGGCGATACCCGAGCCGCACCACGTGGCGCAGACCGGGCTCCACCAGCGGGAAGGTGACGCCGGAATAGAGAGTTTCACCCCAGCCGAAGCCCAGGCCCTCCACCAGCATGCGGGTCACCTTGGCCACGTTGGAGTTGGCGTCGGGATCGGAGGAGCCGCGGCCGACCACCACCAGCAGGGTGTCGTGCAGGGACACGGGCGACCGGCCTGCGGCCCGGTCATCCCGATCGGCCTGGGCCAGGGTGTCGCGGATCCGCGCGCCGGCAGCCTGAATCATCTTCAGGTCCACACCGAGCTCGCGGCCGTACTCCACCTTCAGGCCGCTCTCACGGGCATAGGTGTTGAGCACGGAGGGGATGTCGTTCTTGGCATGCCCGGCGGCGAACAGCATCGCCGGCACCGCCAGGATGTGACCCACACCCTGCCGCCGCAGCGCCTCCAGGCCATCGCGCAGGATCGGCCGGGCAAATTCCAGATAGCCGTGTTCCACCGGCAGGGGATCGAGGCGGCGCCGCAGCGCCTCGGCCAGGCTGGCGAACTCCTCCACCGCCAGGCGGTTGCGGCTGCCATGGCCGCACACCAGCACACCCAGGGGCCCATGGGCTCCGCTCAACGGCACGGGGAAGGCTTGCGAGCTCATGACCAGGAACAGCCGTTTCGACCTTATTCGGCACCCCGCAGGCCAAGGTCAGGCGAGAATGACCCCATGGCCCTACGCCTTCCACCCTTCGAGCCCCTGCCGCCACCGCCGGCGGATCTGCCCCTGCTTGAAGTTCCGATCGCCGCCCTCCATCCCACCCAGCTGTGTGTGGGCCTGGCCGAGGTGCGCAGCCGCCAGGCTGATTTCCAGGCCGAATCCGGGCGCGACCGGCGTGATTACCTGGGCCGTAAACCCGTGCCCCTGGTGCGGGGCGGCGACGGCACCCTCTAGATGGTGGACCGCCACCACCGGCTCAGGGCCCTGCTGGAACTTCAGCCGGAGGCCACGGCCTTCGGCTACGTCGCGCTGGTGCTCGACAGCTCCGACCATGCCGCCGTGCTGGCTGATCTGAACCGCCGCGGCTGGCTCTATCTCCATGACGGCCGCGGGCTGGGGCCGCTGGCACCCGCGGCCCTGCCAGCGAATCTGCTCGGCCTGCAGGACGATCCGTATCGCAGCCTGGTGTGGAAGCTGAAACGGGAGGGGGTGATCCAGGCCGCTCCCCTGATTCCCTTTCACGAATTCCGCTGGGGGGCCTGGCTGCGCAGCCGCAGCCTGCCGCCCTTCAGCTCCGAGCGACTCGAGCCGGCCCTGCCCGCCGCCAGGGCCCTGGCCCGCTCCGCCGCCGCCGCTCACCTGGCGGGCTGGAAGGGCTGAGACCTCCTGCACAGCGTGTGTGGCATCTGCGCTGGTGAACGGTGCCGAAGGCTGAATTCCCGCCAAGCTGATGCCGCTGCACCCTGCCCGGCTTGTCCGCGTTCCTCAGCCACAACCCCCTGGCGATCTTCGCCCTGCTGCTGAGCCTCAGCGTGCTGGTGCCACCGCTGGTGCGGCGGGTTGGACTTCCCGATCTGGTGGGCCTGCTGGCGGCGGGGGTGCTGATCGGCCCCCACACCCTGGGCTGGCTGAGCAGCTCCAGTGAAACGGTGCGCCTGCTCGCCGACGTTGGGGTGGTGTATCTGCTGTTCATCGCCGGGCTGGAGATCGATCTGGCTGAATTCGCCCGGATCCGCCAGCGCTCGTTCCGCTTCGGCCTGCTCACCTTCAGCCTGCCCCTCAGCGCCGGCCTCGTGCTCGGGCTCGGCTACGGCTACTCCCTGCTCAGCGCCGTGCTGCTGGGATCGATCCTCGCCTCCCACACCCCGCTGGGCTACCCGATCGTGCGCAGCTACGGGGAGGTGCGGGAGGAGTCGGTGGTGGTGGCGATCGGCGGCACGATCTTCACCGACCTGGCGGCGCTGCTGGTGCTGGCGGTGTGCATGGGCCTGCACCGCGGTGACCTCAGCGCCCTCGGCATCTGCGCCCTGCTGCTGCGGGTGGCCCTGTTCGGCGCCCTGGTGCTGCTGCTGATCCAGCGGCTGGGCAGACCGCTGGTGCAGCGCAGCGTCAACAACGACAGCCAGCTGTTCGTGGCGGTGCTGCTGGCCCTGTTCCTGGCGTCGCTCGGGGCGGAGCTGGCGGGGGTGGAGAAGATCGTCGGTGCATTCCTTGCCGGCCTGGCCGTGAATGCGGTGCTACCGGAAGGACGGGTGAAGGAGCAGGTGATCTTCGTGGGGGCGACCCTGTTCATTCCGATCTTCTTCATCGATCTGGGCCTGCTGCTCAACCTGCCCGCCTTCCTCGGCACCCTGGCGGGCTCCCTGTTCGCGGTGCTGCTGATCGGCGGGCTGATCGGCACCAAGGGCCTCGCCGCCTGGTGGGCCGGGCGGCTCTACCGCTACACCGGGGCCCAGATGCTCACGCTCTGGTCCCTGTCGCTGCCCCAGGTGGCGGCCACCCTGGCGGCCACCTTCGTGGGATTCCGGGCGGGGCTGCTGGATGAGCGGGTGCTCAACAGCGTGCTGGCGATGATGGTGGTCACCGCCAGCCTCGGCCCCTACCTCACGGCCGTGGCGATGCCGCGCCTGGGCCGGGCGGCGGCCGCCCAGCTCGACGCCAGCGGCAGCGGCCCCCTCGCTCTGGCACGCCGCTCGCTGACCGTGCTGGTGCCGGTCTCCAACCCCGACACCGAGGCGCCGCTGCTCGCTCTGGCACGGCTGCTGATCGGCGGTGATGCCGACCAGCCGGGGCGGGTGCTGCCCCTGGCGGTGGTGTCACCCCGCCAGGCGGATGCCGCTGGCGCGGGGGCCTCAGCCCTGGCCGCGGGGTTGGGCCAGGGTCGCCAGCTGCTGGCGCGGGCCCGGCGAATCACCGATGCCCAGGGCGTGCCGAGCCTGTCCCTGCTGCGGGTCGACACCGATGTGGCGGCGGGCATCGCCCGCACCGCGATGGAGCAGGCCACCGATCTGGTGCTGATGGGCCTGGCCCCACCCGGCGGCCTGGATCGCTGGCTGTTCGGCGACCTGGTGGATGCCACCTGCCGGCAGGCCCCCTGCCCGGTGGTGGTGGCGCGGCTGGGGAGTGCGCCGCTGCGGCTTCAACGCCTGCTGGTGCCGATCAAGGATCTCACCGCCGGCGCCCTGGAGCAGTTCCAGCTGGCGGAACGGCTGGCCGCATCCACCGGCGGTGCCATCACCCTGCTGCACCTGCACGATCCCCGCCTTGGGCCGGCGGAGCTGACCCGGCTGCGCCGGGAGCTGGAGCGCTGGCGGCCCGGCCCATCGGCGCTGGGGCAAGGGGTGCAGGTGCACCTGGATCTGCGGCCCAACCAGGGGGTGGAGGCGGTCATCCTCGAGGCGGGACGCGATCACGATCTGGTGATCCTGCGCTCGCAGCGCCGGCTGGTGGCAGGCCTGCCGATCCCAGCCAGCGACCTCACCAGTCGGCTGCTGCGGCGGCTCGAGGGGGCCACGCTGGTGATCAGCGATCCGCTGCACTGAGGCGGCAGGAGCGGATCGGCCGGCGCCACCCGGAGGCGCTGCCGCTAGACCGGAGATCGACCCACCACCGCGATGCCCTACCACCACCTGCTGGTGCCCACCGACGGCTCCGAACGCTCTGACCGGGCCGTGGGCCAGGCGGCTGCCCTGGCCGCGGCCCTGGGGGCCCGTCTGCGCATCCTGCACGTGCAGAGCAGCTTTCCGATCAGCCTGGTGGGGGTCGGTGAACTGGTGGAACCGAGCACGATCGATGCCCTGGTGGCTGCCACCCGCCAGCGGGCTGAAGCGATCCTGCAGGCGGCTGAAGCCACCGCCCGGCAGGCCGGTGTGACGGTGGAGTCGAGCCTGCGCAGCGACCCCCAGCCCCATCAGGCGATCCTGGCGGAGGCGCGCGAGATGGGCTGCGACCTGATCGTGATGGCTTCCCACGGTCGCCGCGGCCTCGAGGGTCTGCTGATCGGCAGTGAGACCCAGCGGGTGCTCACCCAGAGCAGCTGTCCGGTACTGGTGGTGCGCTGAACGGCCGCTGCAGGCCACCGATCGGCTAAACAGGTGCAGCGGTGGCGCTGAAGGGGCAGATGAGCGACGCCGGTCTGGCGGCTTTCGGTTCGGGCTTCAGCGCCATCACCCTGGCTGAGCTGGGTGACAAGACCTTCTTCATGGCCCTGATCCTGGCGGCGCGCCATGCCCGCCGCTGGGTGTTCCTGGGAAGCTTCGCTGCCCTCACGGCCGTCACGCTGCTCTCGCTGGGCATCGGTCGGGGGCTGCGGGAGCTGCTGCCGGCCTGGCTGCTGCCCTGGCTCGCGGCGCTGCTGTTCCTCGGCTTCGGCCTGAAGCTGCTGATGGATGCCAACCGTCTCGGCGCCGATGCGGCCCGGGTGGAGCAGCAGCAAGCGGAACAGGCCGTGATCGCGGCCGACGGCCGGCAGCGGGGCGAACGGGCCCTGGCGGTGACCTGGGAAGCGTTTGGGCTGGTGTTGATCGCCGAACTTGGTGATCGCACCCAGTTCGCCACGATCTTTCTGGCGGCGGCCCCGGGGCTGGCCTTTGCCGCTCTGCTGGCCGGCACCCTGGCGGGCCATGCCCTGGTCACCGCCCTGGCGGTGGGAGCCGGCCGCTGGATCGGCGAACGGGTGGATGAGAAGCTGCTCTACCGCCTCAGCGGCGGCCTGTTCCTGCTGTTCGGCCTGGTGGCCCTGCGGCAGGCCATGGGCTGACCCTTACGCTGCCTGCAGGTGCAGGATTTGCGGGCGTGGCCAAGGACGAAATCAGCAGGGCAGAGGAGCTGCAGGCACTCGGCTGGCCAGCCGACGATGTGCGCCGCTATGCCGAGCTGTGGGAGTACCGCCACCGCTGGGGCGCGATCAATCTGGAGCCCGACGACCGGGCCTTCCTGCGGCGTGCCGAGGCGGCTCTCCCCCAACGCAGCGGCAACGGCAAGGGCAGCCAGAAAAAGACCATTCAGCAGAAGTCCCATTACCGCTGGCTGGCCACCTACCGCGACGCGATGCAGGCGGCCGCGGCGGAGCAGCAGCTGGCTGCAGGGGAGGAAGGGGCCTGGCTGCTGCTGCTGAATGAGGAGCTGCGGCTGCTGGAGGAGCTTCAGCCCGTGCTTGGTCTTCCCGACACGCTCAAGGCGCGGGAGCTGATGGCGGTGCGGGAAGGATTGGTGGCCTCAGTGGCGGATGGGGCCCGGATCGGGCGGTTCGACTTTCAGGCCCCGCTGGATCAGCTCAGCGCCAGCGAGCGGGGCAGCTGGAAGCCCCTGCGGAGCGACGCCGGCAGCGACAGCAGCTACCCGCTGCTGGCCGCCACCGCAGTGGAGCCCTTTCGCCAGCAGGTCAGCACCACGCTCGGGGACTGGATGCGCAGCCAGTTCCCCTCCCTGCAGAGCTGAGGCGCCCGGGCCGCGCCCAGGGCGATTCAACGCTAGTGTGATTGAAGGCTAGAAACGTCCATGTCCGGCAGCCCCATGCCCAGCGAGCCTGGCGGCAGCGATCCCCGCACCGGTTCCCCGACCGGTGGCCGCAGCCATGCCCTTCGCGAGCAGCTGCTGCGGCTCCCGCTGGTGCTGGGAGACCAGGAGGCCCGGATCGATGACGACATCGATCTGCTGGCCGAGCACATCGCCCTGACGGTGCCGCTGCGCGACATCACCCCGATCGGCCCGCTCCGCAGCTTCCGGCAACGCTCGAGCTACCGCATCGCCGGCGACACCGCTCTGACCGCCGCCAGCATCACGCCGACGCGGATGTGGGTGGAGGAGAGCGCCGACTGCTCAATCGTGCTGCTCAATCAGGGGCATGCCACCTACGCGCTGGACTGCAAGCGCTACCGGGTGCAGGCCGGCAGCACGGCCATCTTTCTGCCGGGCATGGCCTACAGCCTGGAGAACGGTCTGGCCAGCGGCCTGGTGTACAACCTCTCCCAGCAGCTGCTCGCTCGCTACCTGTGCGAGGCCAGTGACGGCCGGCTCGATCTGGATGCAGCCCTGCGGCATCTGCAGCGCCCGCACCCGATCAACCTGCAGCGGCCCGAGCTTCAGCCGGTGCTGTTCGGTCTGCGGGTGCTGGTGCGCACGATCGACAGCCTCGGGCCGGCTGAATCGATCGCCACCCGTCCGTTTCTGCAGTTGCAGGAGGGGCTGTACACCCTCTCGAGCGCTCTGCTGCTGCCGCAGGCCGCCGACCGTGCCCTGGCAAGCTGGCAGCCGATGCCCAGGGTCCCGGGATTGTCGCGTTGAACAGCGCCCGCCATCCCCACCTCTGGCACCCCACCACCCAGGTGCGCACGGCACCACCGCCCCTGGCGGTGCGCCGCGGCCGCGGCGCGGTGCTGGAGCTGGCCGACGGCCGCGAGCTGATCGATGCGATCAGCAGCTGGTGGGTGACCCTGCACGGCCATGGCGAGCCGTCGATCGCCGCCGCCATCGCCTCCCAGGCCCGGGAGCTGGAGCAGGTGATCTTCGCCGACTGCACCCATGCCCCGGCCGAACGGCTGGCGGAGCGTCTGAGCGCCCACAGCGGCCTGGAGCGCCTGTTCTTCTCCGACAACGGCTCCACCGCCGTGGAGGTGGCCCTGAAGATCGCCTGGCAGTGGTGGCACAACCGCGCTGAGCCTCGGCAGCGGTTGATCGGCTTCGCCGGGGCCTACCACGGCGACACCGTGGGGGCGATGGCCGTGGGCGCGCGCTCGCTGTTCACCGCCGCCTATGAGCCGTTGCTGTTCGACGTGGCGCGGGTCGACTGGCCGCAGTGCGACTGGAGCGAGCCGGAACCGCTGGCGCGGGAGGCCCGCGCCCTGGCGGAGCTGGAGCAAGCCCTGAGCGTGCCCACGGCGGCGGTGATCCTTGAACCGCTGATCCAGGGGGCGTCGGGCATGGCCATGGTGCGGCCCGCCTTCCTGCAGGCGGTGCAGGAGCGGGTGCGGGCGGCCGGCGCCCTGTTGATCGCCGATGAGGTGATGACCGGCTTCGGGCGCACCGGCAGCCTGTTCGCCTGCAGAGGCGCCGGCATCCAGCCCGATCTGATCGCGCTGTCCAAGGGTCTCACCGGTGGCTTTCTGCCGATGGGGGTGACGCTGGCCAGCGAACGGCTCTACGCGGGGTTCATCAGCGACGATCCCGGCGCCACCTTCTTTCACGGCCACAGCTTCACCGCCAACCCGCTGGGCTGCGCCGCCGCCCTGGCCAGCCTCGATCTGCTGGAGGCGGAGCCGCAGCGCTACGCGGCCTTCGACCGTCGCCACCGCCCGCTGCTGGAGCAGCTGGCCGGCCATCCGCGGGTGGAGCGGCCCCGCCTGCTCGGCACCGTGGCGGCCTTCGATGTGCGGGTTGACGATCCGGGCTACCTCAACGGCGTGGGCCGCCGCATCCAGCGGCATTGCCTGGAGGCAGGCGTCTACCTGAGGCCCCTGGGCCATGTGGTGTACCTGCTGCCTCCCCTCTGCCTGAGCGACGACCAGCTGAATCAGTGCTACGCCGCGATCACGGCGGCCCTGGACAGCCTCGGCTGAGCGCAGCCCGTCAGAGCGGCTGTTGCAAACGCCGGGGTGCCAGCAGGGCCAGCACCTCGGCATCGCTGAGCTGCTCGAAGCGGCCGTACCACTGACCCACCGCCACCAGATCGGCCACCGCCGCCAGCACCGTGATCCGCTCGAGCAACGGCGCCACGCCCGCCAGGGCCTCCCGGTCGGCCACCGGCACCGCCAGCTGCAGCGAAGCCGGCTGCAGGCGCCGCAGCGACAGCAGGGCCGCCCGCAGGGTCATGCCGGTGGCGATGCCGTCGTCGACCACCACCACCACCCGGTTGCGCAGCTGCTCCGGCCGGGGATCGCCGAACAGGGCCTGGCGGCGCGCCAGCTCCCGCTGCTGCGCCGCCAGCCAACCGTGATGGCGGGCCCGTTCCGCCTGGCGCTGGCCGGCGGCGCCATCGCGCCACACCACCACGCCGCCGGGCGCGGCGGCGCCGATCGCCAGCTCCGGATTGGCCGGATCCGCCACCTTGCGCACCGACCAGGTGGCCAGGGGCAGGCCGAGCTGATCGGCCATCGCCGCCGCCACGGCCACGCCACCGCGGGGGAGGGCCAGCAGCAGGTCGGGCGGGCGCAGGTCGGCCCGCACGCCGGCCAGGGCATGGCCGGCGGCCGACCGATCCGGCCAGAGGGGTGGGGATTGGCCCACCGCGGTGTCGAGGACCACAGGCTTCTCCGGGCGAAATGGCTCCAATGGGATTGGAACTGTCTTCACCATGGCCACCTACACCATCACCCTGAACGACGGTCGCAGCTTCAGCTGCGCCGATGACGCATACATCCTCGATGCGGCCGAGGAAGCGGGGATCGATCTACCCTTCTCCTGCCGGGCCGGCGCCTGCAGCACCTGTGCCGGCAAGGTTCTCTCCGGCAGCGTCGACCAAGCTGATCAGAGCTTCCTCGACGACGAGCAGATCGCCGCCGGCTTCGCCCTGCTCTGCGTCAGCTACCCGATGGCCGACTGCAGCATCGAGACCGACGTGGAAGATCAGCTCTGAAGGCAACTCAGAGTTGTGCTCTGAGCGCAGCTCTGAGATCAGCTCAGACAATCAGATCTGACGATCAGTGCTGCGGCCGTCAGTGGGCGGCCGTCAGTTCTGCGGACTTCAGTTCTGCGGACTTCAGTTCTGCGGCCGTCAGTGCTGCGGACTTCAGTGGGCGGCCAGGCCTGCCTGGGCCGCCCCAGCGCGCACAGGCAGGGGCTGCACCGCCCAGATCCGCTCGGCGTACTCCCGAATCGAGCGGTCGCTGGAGAAGAAGCCGCAACGCATCGTATTGGTGAGCGACCGCCGCGCCCAGCCGGCGCGATCCAGCCAGGCCCGGTCGACATCGGCCTGGGCACGCCGGTAATCGGCCAGATCCGCCATCACCTTGAACGGATCACGGCTGGTGAGACTGGCCAGCAGGGGGGCAAACAGGTCGCGGTCCCCATCGCTGAAGTGACCTGAACCGATCAGGGCCAGCACCTCGCGAGCCAGGGGATCCTGGTCGATCCAGGCCATCGGGTGATAGCCGAGCCGGTCGAGCTCGGCCACCTGCTCGGTGGTGTGGCCAAACAGGAAGAAGTTGGCGTCACCCACCCGTTCGCGGATCTCGACGTTGGCGCCATCCAGGGTGCCGATCGTGACCGCACCGTTGAGGGCCATCTTCATGTTGCCGGTGCCGGAGGCCTCCTTGCCGGCCGTGGAGATCTGCTCCGACAGATCGACGGCGGGGTAGACCAGCTGGCCGAGGCTGACGCTGAAGTTGGGCAGAAACACCACCTTGAGCCGGCCCTGCATCGCCGGATCCATGTTCACGATCTCGGCGATGCCGACGATCAGGCGGATGATCAGCTTGGCCATCGCATATCCTGGGGCCGCCTTGCCGCCGAACAGGAAGGTGCGTGGCGGCAGATCCTCGCCGTTGCGCAGGCGCAGGTAGCGCTCCACGATCAGCAGGGCCGCCAGATGCTGGCGCTTGTACTCGTGGATGCGCTTCACCTGCACATCGAACAGGGAGGCGTGATCGAGCAGCAGGCCGTGCTGCTGCTGCACGTGGGTGATCAGGCGGTGCTTGCCCCGGTCCTTCACCTGTTGCCAGCGCTCCAGGAAGGCGGCGTCGTCGAGGCCGGGGGCCAGGCCCTGCAGGGCGTCGAGATCGCGGCGCCAGCCGGCGCCGATCGTCTGATCGAGCAGCTCCGCCAGAGCAGGGTTGGCCACGGCCATCCAGCGGCGGGGGGTGACGCCGTTGGTGACGTTCGTGAAGCGCTCCGGCCACAGGTCGGCGAAATCGGCCAGCAGGTGCTCGCGCAGCAGGCGGCTGTGCAGCTCGGCCACACCATTGGTGCGGTGGCTGCCGACCACGGCGAGGTTGGCCATGCGCACGCGCCGCTGCCCCCCCTCCTCGATCAGCGACAGCCGCGCCAGCTTCTCGGGCTCGCCGGGGAAGCGGATGCGGGCCATGCGCAGGAAGCGGGCATTGATCTCGTAGATGATCTCCAGCTGCCGCGGCAGCAGCTGCTCGAACAGCTCCACGCCCCAGGTTTCGAGCGCTTCCGGCAGCAGGGTGTGGTTGGTGTAGCTGAGGCTGGCGGTGGTGATCGACCAGGCGCTGTCCCAGTCGAGCTGATGGTCGTCGAGCAGCAGCCGCATCAGCTCCGCCACAGCGATCGCCGGATGGGTGTCGTTGAGCTGCACCGCGAACTTGCGGTGGAACTGCTCCACCGGCAGGCCCTGGCCCTTGAGGATGCGGAACATGTCCTGCAGGGAGCAGCTCACAAAGAAGATCTGCTGGCTGAGCCGCAGGCGCTTGCCCTGGTCGAATTCGTCGTTGGGGTAGAGCACCTTGGAGAGGGTTTCCGACTGCACCTTGCGCAGCACGGCCCGGGTGTAGTCGCCGGCGTTGAAGGAGGCGAAGTCGAAGGCATCCGGCGCCGCCGCCGACCAGAGCCGCAGGGTGTTGGCCGTGCGCACGCCACAGCCGAGGATCGGCGTGTCGTGGGCGATGCCGATCACGGTCTGCCCGCCGATCTCCACCGGATAGCTCCATTCCGGCCGGATCACCTCCCAGGGATTGCCCCGCGCCAGCCAGGGATCGGTGCTTTCCTGCTGGCCGTGGTGCCCGATCTGCTGGCGGAAGATGCCGAACTCATAACGGATGCCATAGCCGATCGCCGGCAGCTCCAGCGTGGCCATCGACTCCTGGAAGCAGGCGGCCAGCCGGCCGAGCCCGCCATTGCCCAGACCCGGCTCCGGTTCTTCCGCCAGCAGGGTCTCCAGGTCGAGATCAAGCTCCCGGCAGGCCTGCTCGGCCTCGGCCCGGATACCGAGATTGACGAGGTTGTTCTCGAGGTGGGGTCCGAGCAGATACTCCGCCGACAGGTACACGGCCGTGCGCACCCGCGCTTCGGTGTAGGTGTCGGCGGTGTCGACCCAGGCCTGCAGCAGGCGGTCGCGCACCGCCAGGGCCAGGGAGCGGTAGTGGTCGTGGCAGGTGGCCAGGGAGGTCGATTTCGCCTGGCTGAAGGCCAGGTGGCGGCGCATCGCCTGAGCCAGATCGCTCATGGTGCTGGGCTCGGTGCGGACCATGAAGCGCTCCGGCGGGCGGGACGGGCTGACCTGGATTGATGCAGCCCTGCTGCAGGATGGATCCCAACCAGCTGCGCAACGCTGCTTTGTAGGCATCTCGGTTCATTGGGGCCCGCATTTGAAGCAATCCGGTATCAACGGCTGCAACAGGCGGGACCAACCGAGACGTTGGCTGGACTGACACTCCTCCGGATCTCCATGCCTTCCCAACCCAGGCTGCAGGCCTTCGAACAGATCCTCAGCCGCCCCCCGATCGGGGTTGAAGCCCCGGCAGCCCTCGAGGATCTCTGGGCGCGGGACGTCTTCTCGCTCGCCAAGATGAAATCGGCCCTGCCGAAGGCCGTGTTCCGCTCGATCCAGCGGTCGATCCGGGAGGGCACCAAGCTCGACACCACGGTCGCTGACGTGGTGGCTCAGGCGATGAAGGAGTGGGCGATCAGCCGCGGGGCGCTCTATTACGCGCACGTCTTCTATCCGCTCACCAACCTCACCGCCGAGAAGCACGACGGCTTCATCGCCCCCCAGGGGGATGGCACCGCCATCGCCGAATTCACCGGCAAGCTGCTGGTGCAGGGGGAGCCTGATGGCTCCTCGTTCCCGAACGGCGGCATCCGCTCCACCTTTGAGGCCCGCGGCTACACCGCCTGGGATGTGACCAGCCCGGCCTGGCTGATGGAAACGCCGAACGGCGTCACCCTCTGCATCCCCACCGTGTTCGTGAGCTGGACCGGCGAGGCGCTCGACAAGAAGTCGCCGCTGCTGCGCTCCAACGCCGCCCTGAACCGCCAGGCCCAGCGGCTGCTGCGGCTGCTGGGCGAGGTGGAGATCGCGCCGGTGAACTCCAGCTGCGGCGCCGAGCAGGAGTACTTCCTGGTGGATTCCGCCTTCACGGCCCTGCGCCCCGACCTGCAGCTCGCCGGCCGCACCCTGTTCGGCGCCCCGCCGGCCAAGGGCCAGCAGTTCGACGACCACTACTTCGGTGCCATCCCCGAGCGGGTGCAGGTGTTCATGCAGGACGTGGAGCGCCAGCTGTACAAGCTGGGCATTCCCGCCAAGACCCGCCACAACGAGGTGGCGCCCGGCCAGTTCGAAATCGCCCCGTTCCACGAGGCGGCCAACGTGGCCACCGACCACCAGCAGCTGATCATGACCGTGCTCAAGACCACGGCCAAACGGCACGGCTTCACCTGTCTGCTGCATGAGAAGCCGTTCGCCGGTGTGAATGGCAGCGGCAAACACGTCAACTGGTCGATCGGCAACGCCACCCAGGGCAACCTGCTCGATCCGGGCGGCACCCCGCACGAGAACCTGCAGTTCCTGCTGTTCTGCGGCGCCGTGATCCGTGGCGTGCACCGTTTCGGGCCGCTGATGCGGGCGGCGATCGCCACCGCCAGCAACGACCATCGCCTCGGCGCCAATGAGGCCCCGCCAGCGATCATCTCGGTGTATCTGGGCAGCCAGCTGGAGGATGTGTTCGAGCAGATCCGCAGCGGCAGGCTGGAGGGGTCCGCCCAGACGGCCCTGATGTCACTGGGGGTCGACACCCTGCCCGAGCTGAACAAGGACCCCGGCGACCGCAACCGCACCTCCCCCTTCGCCTTCACCGGCAACCGTTTCGAGTTCCGGGCGGTGGGCTCGAGCCAGTCGGTGGCCGGGCCGCTGGTGGTGCTCAACACGATCCTGGCCGACTCGATCGGCTGGATGGCGGACCAGCTGGAGGAGGAGCTCGGCCGCGGCATCCCCCTGGAAGAGGCTGCCTTCGCGGTGCTGAAGCGCACGATGGAGGCCCATGGCGCCGTGGTGTTCGGCGGCGATGGCTACTCCCAGGAATGGCACCGCCTGGCGGTGGAGGAGCGGGGCCTGGAGAACCTGCGCACCAGCGCCGACGCCCTGCCGGTGCTGCAGCGGCCGGAGGTGCGCGAGTTGTTCGAGCGCCAGGGGGTGCTCTCAGCGGTGGAACTGGAGAGCCGCTTCGAGGTGTATGCGGAGCAATACATCCTGGCGATCGAGGTGGAGGCGCGGCTGGTGCTGCGGATGGCCCGCACCCAGATCTATCCGGTGGCCATGGCTTACCTGGACCGGCTCAGCCAGTCGCTGCGCAACCAGGAAGCGCTCGGCATGACCGCCGATCGCAGCGTGGCCGCCCAGCTGGCGGGGCTCTGCCAGGCGCTGCTGCGCGACTGCCTGGCACTGGAGGAGGCACTGCAGCATCACAGCGAGGGGGTGGAGAACCACCTGCGCCATTGCGCGGACGGCCTACTACCGCGCATGGGGACAATCCGCCAGAGCGCAGATGCACTGGAGCTGCTGATTGATGACAGCAGCTGGCCACTTCCCACATACCAGGAAATGCTGTTCATGCGGTAAGCGTCGTTACCAGGGTCTGGCGGTGCCGCTACAGCTCGCCAGACCCACTCCTGGCAGATTTGATGGGCAGGATCCCGATCAATTGATAGGGTTGGCTTGCATTTGAGACAACCATGCTTAACGGTGCCGATCTGCTCGCCAAGGTCAAGGAACTGGGCGAAGCCTCCAAATCTGAACTGGTGCGGGCCTGCGGCTACGTAAGCACCAAGAAGGATGGCGGCGAGCGCCTCAACTTCACCGCGTTCTATGAGGCACTGCTGGAGGCCAAGGGCCTGAGTATCGGCAGTGACGGCAACGGCCGGGGCAAGAGTGGCCGCAAGCTCAGCTATGTCGCCACCGTGCAGGGCAACGGCAATCTGCTGATCGGCAAGGCCTACACCGCCCAGCTGGGGCTGGAACCCGGCGATGAATTCGAAATCAAACTGGGTCGCAAACAGATCAAACTGATTCCCTCCGGCAGCGCCGACGAGGAGGAGTGAGGGGCTGAACGGCGGCGGCGCGCCTGAAAGGGTTGCCGGCAAGTCATCCTTGCCCGGTTAGCCCGTCAGGCCCGCACGCCGGCAAGCATCGATGCCAAAGCTTCGATGCCAAAGCTTTGATGCCAAAGCTTCGATGCTGTGGAGCGGTTCTGCGGCTCCGCTGCACGTGCCGGCGAGCACCATGCGACGGGCCAGCCGCTCAATGACCGCCCAAGGCCATGACCCGACTGCACGGGCCTGACTGCTCGGGCCTGCAGCCTGAAGGCCCTGGCTGCAGCTGCTGGACTGTTGCTGGACTGTTGCTGGACTGTTGCTGCACTGTGTGCTGACTGAGTTGGCCCCAGACGGCCTGCGAAGGAGGGCGATGAACTGTTGAGCACCACCGACACCAACCTCCGCTACCAGCAAAACCTGCGAAACCGCAGCGTCTGATCCTGGTGCTGAGCACCACCAGCTGGCCCCGGATTCGCCAGGTCACCGTTGCAATCCAGGCCGCGATCGCCGCCATCAGAGCGGGAGACCAGCAAGAGATCCCCATTCCCTGAGCCTCAGCGCTGCAGCAGCCAGCGCAGCAGCGAAAGGCCAATGATCAGCCCGATGCCGGCGTTCCAGAGCCAGGAAGGGCGTTCGGCCAACTGCTGCAACCAGGGCGGCAGCCGATCGCCCCACTGCTCCAGCGCCAGCACCGCCAGGAGCAGCACCAACAGGGGGATGCCGATGGCCAGCACGAGTTCGCGAAGCATCGGCACCTCAGCTCGGCTCCAACCGTATCCAGAGCAAGGCAGCCAGGGCTTTTGTTCTTAGCCTTGGCCGATGGCCATCCCCC
>CAMDLO010000033.1 GCA_945901765.1 Cyanobium sp. NIES-981
GGCAGCACGTACACGACCCTCGCCTGCGATGCCATTGCCCGCCATCGGCGGTTGTGCGGCGAACGCGTCACCTTCATCACCGGCTGCGACGAACACGGCCAGAAGATCCAGCGCACGGCCGAGGCCGCAGGCCTCACACCGCAGGCCCACTGTGATGCGGTCAGCGCCGGTTATCAGGAGCTCTGGCAACGCTGGCAGATCAGCCAGGACCGATTCATCCGCACGACCGATCGCCGTCACCACCAGCTGGTGGAGCAGTTCTTCGCGCGGGTGGAAGCCAGAGGCGATGTGGTCGAGGGGCGCCAGCAAGGCTGGTATTGCGTGGCCTGTGAAGAGTTCAAGGACGATCCCCACGAAGCTCAGGACCCGGAATGTCCGATTCATCGCCGACCGCTGGAGTGGCGTGATGAGGTGAATCTGTTTTTCCGCCTCTCCCGCTATCAGGCCGAGATCGAAGCCCTGATCGCCAGACCTGGCTTCATCGCCCCCGCCAGCCGGCGCAGGGAGGTGGAGAACTTCGTGGCCCAGGGCCTGCGCGATTTTTCGATCTCCCGGGTCCAGCTGCCCTGGGGGATTCCGGTGCCAGGCCATCCGGGGCACACGTTCTATGTGTGGTTCGACGCCCTGCTGGGCTACCTCACGGCCCTGCTCGATCCAGCCGAGCCGGTGGAGCTGGAGCGGGTGCTGCAACGGGGCTGGCCGGCCCAGCTGCACGTGATCGGCAAGGACATCCTGCGGTTCCATGCTGTCTACTGGCCAGCCATGCTCCTTTCAGCTGGGCTGCCGCTGCCGGAGAGGGTGTTCGGCCATGGCTTCCTGACCCGCGAAGGCCAGAAGATGGGCAAATCCCTGGGAAATGTGCTCGACCCCGAGGTGCTGCTGACGCGTTGCGGCCGTGACGCGGTGCGCTGGTATCTGCTGCGCGACATCCCTTTCGGTGATGACGGCGACTTCCAGCAACAGCGGTTCATCGACCTGGTCAACAACGATCTGGCCAACACGATCGGCAATCTGCTGAATCGCACCAGCACGATGGCGCGCAAATGGTTTGGTGATGCGGTGCCAGCCCTGCACGACCCAGCGACGATCAGCCCCGACCACCCCCTCAGAACGGCGGCGGCCCAGAGCTGCAGACAGGTGAGCAGCCGGCTGGAGTCCCTTGATTTTCGAGGCGCCGCTGAAGCGATCCTGCAACTGGCCGGAGCCGCCAACCTGTATCTCAACGAGCGGGCGCCATGGACGGTGATGAAGCAGGGGGGCCAGGAACGGGCCGTCTCCGCGGATCTCTATGCCGTGCTGGAGGCCAGCCGCCTGGTTGCGGTGCTGCTCGCTCCGCTGCTGCCGGAACTCTCGGAGCGGATGTTGTTGCAACTGGGCCAGACTCCTTTCGCCTCCGGCAGTGGGACAGCAGGTGACGGCTCCTGGTTGGCGGCCCAGCAGTGGGGACACCTGAGCCCGGGGCAAGCCCTGCCCCAGCCCGAGCCGGTGATGCAGCGCCTGGAGCTGGACAGCCCCCTGTGATGCCTGCCTGGACCGGCAACTTCAAGGCAGGCCGCTGCGGTCTGCTGCTCGCCGTGCTGCTGGCGGCCTGCCAGAACAAGCCCCAACCGGAGCAGCTGCCCCCCCAGCCGTTCGTGTTGCGCAGCCTGGAGCTGCGGCAGCGGGACCCTCAGGGGCGCCTGCTCTGGGAGATCAGCAGTCCTGAAACCCGGTACGACCTCAGCCGTCGTCTGGCCCAGGCTCGCCAGCTGCGTGGTGTGATCTATCAGAAAGGCAGGCCGCTCTACAGGCTTTCCGCCAGCACCGCCGTCGTGATCAACGATGGCGAGCTGGTGCAGCTGGAGGGACCGACCCGCCTGGAGCGCCTCGATAAGGAGCGTCCGGCGGTGATCACGGCTCTGCGCGTGCGCTGGTACCCGAAGCAGGAGCGCATGGAGATCGACCGATCGCCGCAAGCCGTGCAGGGGGATCTGCAACTCACCGCCGGGCTGGCCCGCTTCCTGCTCGATTCCGAACGCCTGGAGCTGCACCAGCAACCGTTGCTGGTGCAGCGCGGCGATCAACCGCTGCGTCTTGAACTCGGCAGCGTTGCCTGGTGGCCCGGCAGCGGCGCTCTGCAAGCACGGGGACCGGTGCGGGGTCTGCGGCGACTCAACTCTGGGGCTGAGCAACGGCTCACAGCCCCGGCCCTGCGCGGTAACACCACCACCCAGATCATCGATCTGCAGGCGCCGGTCACGCTGGAGGCTCCAGACCAGCAGGCCTCCCTCACCGGCGGTGCCACCCAGCTGAACCTGCTGGATCGCAGCATCAGCAGCGAGTCCCCGTTCCAGGCCCGCTATCGGCAGGCCCGGCTCAGCGGCGGCGGGGTCTCGCTCAGCAGCAGCACCACGACGGTGACAGTGCGCCGTGGTTGCCAGCTGCAGCAGGGGGGCGACATCCTGACTGCAGAGTCCTGCCGCTGGAACTGGACATCCGATGCCGTGGCCGCCGCCGGCGAGGTGGTGGTGCGTCGCCCTGCCGCCGGTCTCGAGACCAGCGCGGCCAGGCTGGACGGTCGGTTGGGCAAGCAGGGCGTGGCCGTGTTCAGGGCACCCGGAAGCAGGGTGCGCACCAGGGCGCTGGTGCCTGCCGGCAGCGGCCCGCGTCCGATCGCCCCGGTGCCCCGCCCCCGCCAGCTCAGGACCGATCCAGAGCCACCATTTCAGCTGTGAGGCGCCGGGCCCAACCCTCCACCCAAAGCAGATCACTGCGGCTGAAGCAGCGCGCGGACCAGCCACCGATCACGACAACACCGTCTGCCGCCAGCGGCTGCACCAGAACCGCCGGCAGCCCCGCCAGCAGGGAGCTGAATTCCTCTCGCCCGGGATAGAGGCTGAGGTTCACCAGGGAGATCGCCTGTTGGCGCTCGATCGCGCGGGCGCAGATCGGGCCCGGGGCAAAGGCTGTTGACGCCAGCAGACCACGGCGCAGCAGCTCCCGGCCCCGCCAGTGCACCAGCACCACGGCGGCGGGGGTAGCGGTCAGCAGCATCTGACTGCCCCAGCCCAGTTCCTGGCGGACAGACTCCGGCAATCCCTCCTGCAGCCGCAATCCCTCCTCACCGCTGAGCGTCGCTCTGGCGGCTGCCTCGGGTACCGCCCGGGTCCAGAGAACGGCCACCAGCATCAATCCGACCGCCAGCAGGCTCGCCAGCACGCCGGCACGGGTCAGAGCCGGTTCATTGAGACCCGCCGTCAGCTGATTGACCACCACCAGCAGCAGACCGCCGCCGCCGACGCCGAGGCAGACCACTGCAGGACGCGGCAAAGCCATGAAAGGAAGACAGCAACGGCCAGAAGCGGCAAACTAGGGCCAGATCCGCAGAGTCCCCTTTGCAGGCCCTTTTGCACCCGCCCACGCGGCTGTCGTTGCCGTTCCCCGTCAGACGCTGGATTGTGGGGCTGCTGGCCGTGGCGGTGCTGCTCGTTCCTCTGCCCGCTGTGGCGCTCTCCGCCGGCAGCTTCCCGGCCACGCCTCCGCCTGAGCACGTGCTGGACCAGGCTGATGTGCTCAGTCGGGCTGCCATCGCTGAGATCGGACGCCAGCTCTCCACCTTCCAGGACGACCGCATCGATGCCCGCCTGATCACGGTGAAGCAGCTCGACTACGGCCTGTCGCTCGATCAGCTCGGGGATCAACTGCTCGAGCGCTGGTCCGAGCCGGCGTCACCGGCCTCGCTGCTGCTGTTTCTGATCGACAGCCAGACCAACGCCACCGCCGTGGTGGCGTCGCCAGCCCTGCATGGCCAGCTCAGTGCAGACCTGCTCCGCAGCACGGCCCGCACAACCATGGCCTTGCCGATCCGGGATGGGGCCCGCTTCCGGCAGGCCAGCATCGATGGCATCGGCCGGGTCCTGACCGTGGTGCAGGGAGCTGACGACCCGGGTGAGCCGGCAACACCGGAGGAGGTGGCGGTTGTGAGCAACGTGCCCACCCGTGAACAGACCGAAGCCAGCAATGCCTTCACCTGGGTTGTGGTGTTGCTGGTGGTCGGCACAATCGTGCCAATGCTCACGTGGTGGGTCTTCTCCCGTTAGGTGCTGTGGTGTTGAAGAACTGGATGGGAGCCTTCGGTCGGGCAGAGGGACTGCAGATCACCCAGGCTCTGGAACGGGGGTACGAATCGGCGTTGCTGATCCAGAGCATCGAACTGGAGCACTACAACGACCGTCCGGTACGCCCCGAGGTGGATCTTGGCCTGGCTCGCGGTGCTCAGCCCCGGTTGATGCGTCGTTTTCGGGCGGCCCTTGCGCTCTGTCGTCAGAGCATTGCCACCATCCGTCCCTACCGGAGCGAACTGGCTGGCCAGGAACTCAGACAGCTGCAGCTGCTGGAGTCTGTGGTGTCCCGCTACGACGTCTCGGAACGGCAGCCACTGCCCTCGATCAGCCGCAGCCCTGAGATGCTGCCGCGCTCCCTGATCGGCGTGGTGGATCAACTGCGTCGCCAACTTGATCCGGAGGCGGAGGCCAATCTGCTGGCGGGGTATCGCCGACGGCGCGACTCGACCCTGGTGTCGCTGCGCATTCTGCTGCTGATGATCCTGGTGCCGGTGCTCGTGCAGCAGGTGAGCCGCGGCTATCTGGTGGGCCCCCTGGTCGACCGTTACATGCCCGTGGGCAGTTTCATCAATTACCCGAAGCCCCATCTGGAGGAACGGGCTGTTGAAAAGCTTCGCGTCTACAAGGCCGAGATGGAGTTTGCGGCGTTGCTGGACGGGAAACCGCTTCCGAGCGAAACAGAATTGCACGCCCAGCTCTCCAGCCGGGCGCAGGAACTGAAGGAGGAGGCCGACCGAGACAGCACTGAAGCCATCAAGAACGTACTCTCCGACCTTGCCGGCCTGATCGGCTTTGTGTTGGTGTGTCTCTTTGGCAGGCAGGATATTCAGGTGCTGCGCGGCTTTATCGATGAACTTGTCTATGGCTTGAGTGATAGTGCCAAGGCCTTCGCCATCATCTTATTCACCGACATCTTCGTTGGCTTTCACAGCCCTGAGGGCTGGACTGTACTGCTGGACGGCGTTGCCCATCATCTTGGATTGCCGGCCAGAGAAAACTTCATCATGCTGTTTATCGCCACATTTCCGGTTGTGCTTGCAACCATCTTCAAATACTGGATTTTCCGCTATCTCAATCGCGTTTCGCCCTCCTCCGTGGCAACCCTGCGCAACATGAACGGTGGCGGTTGACACCGGCGGCTCGATCGAGCTCGTCACCGGGCCGGCACGCAGCGGCAAGAGCCTCTGGGCCGAGCAGCGGGCGATGGCCAGTGCACGCTCGGTCCACTATCTCGCCACCGGACCGCAGCTACCGGATGACCAGGCCTGGCAGGAACGCCTGCAACGCCACCGCCAGCGCCGGCCAGCCAGCTGGACCTGCCGGGAAGTGGGGCTGGAACTGGCCGCTGCACTGGCTGACTACGGGCCGGAGGATCTGGTGTTGATCGATTCGTTGGGAACATGGATCGCCAGAGGGCTCGAGCAGCCCGAATCGGCCTGGGAGCACCACAGCCAGACCTTGCTGGCAGCGCTGCAGCACTGCAACGGCCGCATTGTGCTGGTCAGCGAACAGGTGGGCTGGGGCGTGGTGCCTGCCACGGCGATCGGCGGACTGTTCCGTGACCGACTCGGTCAGCTTGAACAGGCGATCACACCGCTCTGCAGCCATCTGTGGCTGGTGATCGCCGGCCGGGCCCTTGATCTGCTGCCCGCCAGCCATCCTGTTGGAATCCGGCACGACTGAAGGCCGTTTTCAACCGATCCGATGCCCCGCGTCGCGCTGTTCCAGCCGCAGATCCCACCGAATACGGGCAACGTAGCCCGGACGTGTGCAGCAACCGGCCAGGAGCTGCATCTGATCCGCCCGCTGGGCTTCGAAATCAACGATCGCCAGTTGCGCCGCGCCGGGCTTGATTACTGGCCGTTCGTCCCCCTGCACGAGCATCCCGACTGGTCTGACTTTCGCTTGGCGTGCCGCAGGCGCCAGGGCCGTCTGATCGCTCTCAGCGCCCACGCGTCGATCGCCTACACCGACTGCCGATTTCAGAACGACGACTGGCTTCTGTTCGGCAGGGAGACCGATGGTCTGCCAGAGGCGGTGCTGGCTGAGACGGATCTGCAGCTGACGATCCCCATGGCCCGCTCCCGCCAACATCCGGAGGGTGGGGTGCGCAGTCTCAACCTGGCCACAGCTGTGGGAGTGGTGCTGTTTGAGGCGCTGCGCCAGCTGCACACCAGGGATGGTGGGACCTGATCTTGCCCCCCCAGGTTCAGTCCGCTACTGTCTGCGCGGCCCGGGGATGCAGGCTTCTCCGCCGGGCTCTGTTGTTTGGGACCTCTGCATGAAGCCGGCCACCACTGCCACCCGGACCCTACGGATCGCTCTGGTGCTTGCGGCACCTCTGGCAGCAGCGCTCCCCTCCGTCGGATTCTCGACAGCCTTCAAGTCAAGCGACGCGGCTCGCCTGGACGACACCCTGCTTGCCAGCGCCCCAACCCGACCAGCCGATCAGCTCTGGATCCGCATCCGTCAGCCGGTCGGGCTTTCCGAGCTGGCCCGCCAGCTCCGGCTCACGCCCCGCACACTCGCCCAGCTCAACGACGTTCCTGAGCAGCACCGGTTCCGGCAGGGGGAATGGTTGGTGTTGCCAGGCCAGCAGAGCGCGGCAGCCCGGCAGATCGCCGCTCTTGACGCGAGCGATCTGCGCCGCAGCCAGCCGCCGCCGCAAACGCCCCCGCCGGTGCAGACCAGTGGAGTCGTCCGATTGGGCGACACGTTGCTGAAGATCGCCCAGCGCTACGGCACCACCATGCAGGAGATCCTGCGCATGAATCCTGGGCTGGATACGGCCCGCCTGGTCGCTGGCACCGAGATCAAACTGGTGCAGGCCGCACCCCTGCGCCCGCGCACCGTGCTGGCGGTTCGCCCATCCAGCAGTGGTGGTCTGAGCTGGCCCGACCAGCCCCGTTTCCGAGAGGAAGGAAGTCCGGCGGATCCTGGCGGCACGGCCTCCTGGATCTGGCCTGCCAAAGGTGTTTTCACGTCTGGCTACGGCTGGCGTTGGGGTCGGATGCATCGCGGCATCGATGTGGCCAACAACGTCGGCACCCCGATCGTGGCCGCCCGCACGGGGCGCGTTGTGTTCAGTGGCTGGCACGACGGCGGCTATGGCTATCTGGTCACGCTGGCGCACGCCGATGGCAGCCGCTCGCTCTACGCCCACAACAGCAGGTTGATGGTCAGCAACGGTCAGGAGGTGCGCCAGGGAGCCGTGATCGCCCTGATGGGCAGCACCGGTCGCAGCACCGGGCCCCATCTCCACTTCGAGATTCATGTGCCAGGGACCGGCGCTGCCAACCCCCTGAGCTTTCTCTCACCACGTGCCTGATACAGTGCTGGGACAGCGGCTCGGTAGCTCAGCTGGTTAGAGCATGGGATTCATAACCCCAAGGTCGGGAGTTCAAGTCTCCCCCGAGCCATCCATGTGTTTCCACCTGTTTCACTCAATCCATTCGCCATCATCACCGGCTGGTTGGTGAACGAATTCACGGCTCAAGATGGTTTTCCAGCTTGACGATCTGCTCAGGCGTCAGATGTTGGCTGCCATCACCATTGGCTGCCATCACCATTGGCTGCCATCACCATTGGCTGCCATCACCATTGGCTGCCATCACCATTGGCTGCCATCACCAATTGTTCATGCTCAGGCATCAGGGCAAGCTCGTTGCATCTAGCCAGGGCCTCGATCAATGGCTGATGGATGTCTCGTCTGCAACCCGCGCTGAGGACGGTGCGAACAGGAACACATCCTCGGCGATGCGATGCACCTGGCCCCCGATGGCTGCCAGACCACCGCAGATGAAGTCGATCAGCCGCTGCCCCGGAGCGTCTTCCAACCAGGCGGAGTTCACCACCACCACCCGATTGCGCCGCACCGCGTCAATCACCGTGGGGGCCTCCGTCAGAACCCGGGGGCTGACCACCAGCATGGCCTGGGTGCCTCGGTCTGCCAGACCGGCCCCTTCTCCGGCCAGAGGCTTCTGGGCGCCGGCAGGCCCGCTGGCGCTGTGGTGAGACGGGCACGGGATCAGCGTCTGCATGTCCTTGGGCTTCTGCTTTCACACTGGTGGTGATCCAACTGCCTCAACCCGATCTTCCGCCGAGCTTCGGATTTGAGCCCCGTCAGGATGTCGAATCATTGCTGGGCGGCAGGCCGATGCCGCTGGCACGATCCCAGTGATTGGAAGGCCCATGGTTCTGCCCCAGATCCTTCACTTCAAAACGGCCCGCAGCTTCACCCTGATCTCGATCGTTGCTGCGGTCACGACCACACTGCTGAAACTGGCAGCCTGGCGGGCCACCGGCTCAGTCGGACTCCTGTCTGACGCCCTCGAATCGCTGGTCAATCTGGCAGCGGCCCTGGTGGCCTTCTGGGCCCTGGGCCTGGCGCGCAAACCACCCGATCAGCAGCATCCGTTCGGCCACTCCAAAGCCGAATACTTTTCAAGTGGCCTGGAAAGCGCCCTGATCCTGCTGGCCGCCGGCGGCATCCTGCAGTTGGCGGTGCCCCGGCTGCTGCAGCCCCAGCCGCCGGAGGAGCTTGGACTGGGTCTGGCCCTCACCCTGGTGGCCACAGCCGTGAACGGCATCGTGGCGGTGATCCTGCTGCGGGCAGGCCGAAGACTCAATTCGATCGGACTGCGCACCGACGGACACCACCTGCTCACGGATGTCTGGACATCTCTCGGTGTGGTGCTCGGCCTGATTGTGGTGAGGCTGACGGGGCTGGCGATTCTCGATCCGATCATCGCCATCGCCGTGGCGCTCAACATCGTGTTCACCGGCTGGAGGCTGTTGCGAGAGACAGCGTCCGGCCTGTTGGACCACGCCCTGCCGCTGGAGGATCTGCGCTGTGTGGAAGCGGTGCTGGGCCGGCATCAGGGGCCCGGTCTGGCCTTCCACGCGATCCGCACAAGGCGTGCCGGCGCCCGGCGGTTCATCTCCCTGCATGTGCTGGTGCCGGGCAGCTGGAGTGTGGCCGCAGGCCATGCCTTCTGTGACCAGGTGGAGC
The DNA here is from genome assembly GCA_945901765.1 of Cyanobium sp. NIES-981. Classification (GTDB taxonomy): domain Bacteria; phylum Cyanobacteriota; class Cyanobacteriia; order PCC-6307; family Cyanobiaceae; genus NIES-981. Next base: position 9,115 of record CAMDLO010000033.1, read on the forward strand.
GGGAGCTCTGTGACGCCCTGCCTGCGGCCCATGTGATCACGCACCTGGAACCGATCGAGGAACCGGGCTCCTGGGACGACGAGGATCTGGCTTGGGAGCGCAGCTCAGGCGGCGAGAGGGGCTGATTCCACCAGGGTTGGCGCAAGGCGTAGTCCGGGCGAGCCACTGGGCACCATCACCAGCTCGGCGGTACGAAAGCGCGACATCAGGCGCGTGGTTGTGACGCGGGTGGTGCCGATCAGTTCGGCAATGCGCTCATGGGTGAGGCGGAAGGGCAGATCGCACCAATCGCCGCAGCGGCGGCCGAGCCGCGTCACCAGCAGCGCCAGCAGGGCGTGCAGCCGCATTTCAGCGTTGCCCAGATGGCGAATCCGCAGCAGTTGGAGGGTCCACTCGTTGACGGCGTCGAAACCGTGGCCCTCCATCAGATCGCAACGGGTGCTGAAGCACAGGGCCGTCAGGGCCTCAACGCAGACCCCTTCGCTGCAGAGCCTGTCGATGCACAACTGGTCGCCCGCCTGCAGAAAGGCGATCGTCATGCCCTCGGTTTCTTCACAAGGGCAATACACCCGGGCCACGCCCTGCAGCACCTCAATCGAGCCACTGGCCTGGCGCAGGTTGCGATCGATCAGCACGGACTGGCCGGCCGGCACGCGCACGGCCGCCACAGCGTCCTGGGGCAGACAACGGAATCCCATGGCCCGGTCGATCCAGCTTGTTGCGAATGCCTCTCAACATAACGACCAAGGGCGCCCTCTTGCAAGCGATTCTCAGTAGCAGATCTCCACAGGGCCGAACTGCGGGGCCTCAGGTGTGACCGACCCGGTAGCGGCACTGCAGGCGCTGCTGGCCGCCCGGTGCCAGATCGATGCGACGGTCACCACTCACCAGGGCACCACGGGGTGCCGTCCAGGGTTCCAGACAAAGCATCGGTCGGGGGGGATTCGTCCAGATCACCACCAGATCGAGCGGTGGACTGGGCTCCAGCTCGATCGTGCGCCGGCCCGGTCCATCCACCAGACGCACGGCACCGCTGGGGTGGCTCAGCAGGTCGATGCCTTCAGCCATCAGGTCCACCTGCTGGGCGCTGTCCACCTCCGTCATCGTCACCTGATCCAGGGACCGCGGAGGCAGTCCCTCCAGCCGCAGCCCCGCCAGACCCGTCACCTGGAAATAGGGGTGGAGACCCAGGCTGAAAGGCATCGGGCTGCTGGAACGGTTCTCCACGAGCACGGTCAGCTCCAGAGCGGCCTGGGCAAGGCGGGCCTCCAGGGTCAGAGCAAAGGCGTAGGGATAGACGCGGCGGCTGGCGTCGCCGTCTTCAAGCACAAGGGCGATGCCGCACCCGTCTGCAAGGGGCGAGAGGTGCCAGGGCAGATCCCTGGCAAAGCCATGCTGGGGCAACGGCAGGCTGCCGGCCGGAAGATCGCCGCAGATCGGAAACAGCACCGGAATGCCACCCCGCACGGACAGGGTGGGATCCAGGAAACGCTCCTGGTCGAGATAGAGCTGTTCGTCCCCACCGCAGCGCCAGCCGGTGATCAGCCCACCGCGCTCAGGAGCGATTCTTAGCAGATCGTCGCCGCCGGGAGCCTGAAACTCCCAGTGTGGATAGGGATGCTGGCGCTGAATCAGGGGCATGGCTGCGGGTCAGGGCCGACAGCTCAGAGGCCGGCCGCTGGCTGCAGCATCCTCAAGGCCGGGGCCGCTGGCAGCACCGCATGGCGATCCCGTGACCGGAGGTCTCAGCGGCTCGACGAAACCCTTGCACCGCCTCTGATCCGACCTGACAGCCCCTGGCGGGCCGCTATCGCCCGGATCAACTGCTTGCTTCGGTTCACATCCCCAATGCGCTCCCCTTCCGCGGGCCGCACCAGCGGGTTGCTGCGCACCTCATCCCGGAGCTGGCTGATCAACCGGTAGTGACTGGTGGTGTTGAAGCGGCGCAAGACGCTCGGGTCCCAGCCCATGCTTTGCCTCTGAAGTTCTGTTGACGTCAGTCTGAACCATGGCCACAGGCCCGCAGGCAGTCGGTCACTGGCCGGGGAGCGAGGCTGGGCCGGACCTGGCGCGAGTGCTGGATGGTGCACCCAAGCCCGGTGCCCATGAACACCATCCAAGGGCTGCAAACGCACCAGGCCCTTGGCTGCCGTGATAAATTGTTGCGACCAACTGGAAGTCGATCCGAGTTCACTTGGCCTCTCGACCGGGTCCTCCCAGGGGTTCCTCCCTGTGCCGTTTGGCTGTTGCCAGCCGATGCCACCGGACCCGAGCCCTGCCGCAGGGGAGAGCCGCCATCAGCAACTCCTTCAAGAACAACCTCAGGCACCAGCTTGCAGCGCCCTGTCTGCTCCAGTTGATCCCCCCGCACCTCTCAACCCCCTCCGCATGTCCCGCCTCGTCGGTCTGCAGGCCCCAGACTTCACCGCCACCGCAGTGGTGGATCAGGAATTTCAGACGGTCACCCTGAGCCAGTACCGCGGCAAATACGTGGTGCTGTTCTTCTATCCACTCGACTTCACCTTCGTGTGCCCCACGGAGATCACTGCGTTCTCCGATCGTTACGGCGACTTCACCAGCAGGAACACCGAAGTGCTGGGCGTGTCTGTGGACAGCCAGTTCTCCCACCTGGCCTGGGTTCAGACCGACCGCAAGAATGGTGGTCTAGGGGACTGCCAGTACCCCCTGGTGGCTGACCTGAAGAAAGAGATCGCCCGTGCCTACGGCGTGCTGGATGAGGAAGCCGGCGTGGCCCTGCGTGGTCTGTTCATCATCGACCCCGATGGCGTGATCATGCACAGCACCATCAACAACCTGCCCGTCGGTCGCAGCGTTGACGAAACCCTGCGGGTACTGCAGGCCTTCCAGTACGTGCAGAGCCATCCCGATGAGGTGTGCCCCGCCAACTGGCAGCCCGGCGACAAGACCATGAATCCCGATCCGGTCAAGTCGAAGGACTTCTTCGCTGCCGTCAACTGAGCCGCAGGCACCAACCTGTACCAGGGGGCTGAGGCCCCCTTTTTTGGTGGTCTGGAACGGCTGTTTCGTGCTGCGGCAGCCTCAAGCGAGCAGTGACGCCAGCAGCCTGCGGCCGTCCTGGCCACCGGTGGCTGGATCGCATGCCCGCTCTGGATGGGGCATCAGCCCCAGCACATTGCCCTGGCGGTTGCAGAGACCGGCCACATCAGCCACCGAACCATTCGGATTGCGGCTGTAGCGCAGCACGATCTGGCCATGGGCCTCCAGATCCGCGAGTTGCCGGTCATCGCACTGAAAACGGCCTTCGCCATGGGCGATCGGCAACGCGATGCGTTCAGCCGCGCCATAGGCCTGCAGCCAGCGGCACGGGCCTGGGTGGACTGTCAGCTCGCTGGTCTCACAGATGAAATGCAGCCGGGCGTTGCGGGTCAGCGCTCCGGGCAGCAGCCCCATTTCCGTGAGCACCTGAAAGCCGTTGCAGATACCCAGCACAGGGCCTCCGGAGTCCGCAAAAGCCTTCACCGCCTCGAGCACCGGGGAGAAGCGGGCGATGGCCCCGCAGCGCAGGTAATCGCCGTAGCTGAAGCCCCCCGGGATCACCACCGCGTCCAACCCGCTGAGGTCCTGCTCCTCATGCCAGAGGAAGCGGGTCGTCAGCCCCACGCATCCCTCGAGAGCCCAGCGCACGTCGCGGTCGCAGTTGGAGCCGGGAAAAACGACAATCCCCACGCTCATTGCCCGGCCTCCTCATCGCTGAGCGGATTGCCAAGCACCTCCACCTGCCAGTTCTCGATCACCGGATTGGCGAGCAGCCTGTCACTCAGCAGCTCGATCTGCTGGCGAGCGGCCAAGGCATCTGCGGCCTCCAGTTCCAGCTCAATCGCCTTGCCGATCCGCAACCGACGAACGCCGTCGATGCCGAGACGGGCTGCAGCGGCTCGGGTCGCCTCGCCAGCGGGGTCGAGCACGGATGGTCGCAGCGAGACCTGGACGCGGGCTTGGAAGAGAGGCACCGGGACAGGGCGTGATTTGTTAAATCTTGGCAGCCGGTGGCACCGCGCTTCGCCGGACTGGTCAGGTTGAGAAGGTCCAACCGTTGCAGGGCCATGCCTGCCGCCGTCAGCTGGCGCTTCGCCCGAAGCTGGCACTGGTGCCCCGCCATGGGGTTGGTGCTGGTGGGCACGCTTGCACTGGCTGCGCCTCAGCTGGGGCGCAGCCAGCCGTTGCAGGCTGAACCGACGCAGGAACCCGTGCAACTCCGTTGCCGGATGGGGAACGGTCCCTGGCGTGATTGCCGGATGGTGGTGGAGCAGATCGGTGCCGCCTGGAGCCTGCAGGTGGGCTCCGAGCGGATCGAGTTCGCCCACGATGGGCGCGGTCAGGTGCGCATGCAGCGGGGCCGGGCGGCCTGGGTGCCCGTGCAGTCGCGCTGGGGCCAGGACGCCACCCTCTGCTGGGACGGAATCTGCGCCAAGGGTGACATCCCCCTGGACTGACGGACCCAGGCCGTCAGAACCCCTGGGCCAGTGTCTGCTGCAGCTGATCCGGTTGAAGCGCGAAACCCAGCACCACCAGATCCAGCCCGGGTTCCGCCGGATCCTGTGAATCCGCGCCGGTGTCATACCAGCTCTCCAGCCGCGGGCCCACCGCCTGAATGTTCAGGGACCTGGCCTTGCCGATCTGGCGCAGCCGGCCCTTGACCCGGATCAGAGCGTGACTGCGGATCAGCTCCAGCAGACGGGTTTCCAGGGTCTGCCGGTCGAGATCCCCATTCAGGCGCAGGACCGCAGACTCGATCGGCACATGCGCATGGTCGTGGTCGTGCTCGTGGTCATGCCCGTGGCCGTGGTCGTGGTCATGCCCGTGCTCGTGGTCGTGGTGATGGTGGTCATGATCCGGGCGAGCCATTGGCGATGCCGTGCTCTCCAGACCAAGCACCAGCTCAGGGCTGATGGCACCGCGCTCCATCGGCAGCACCGCGGTACCAGCACGGATGCTGGGTCCGAGCCGCTGCTGAACCCGAAGCAGATCGGCGGCGGTGAGCCGGTCGGCACGGCTGACCAGCACCAGGTCGGCACTGGCAAGCTGATCTTCAAACAGAGCATCAATCGCCGTGGCGTGATCCAGGCTGGGATCCGCCAGGCGCTGCGCTTCAAGGGCGGCGGGATCCGTCACGACCGAGCCATTGGCCAGCGCCTCACCGTCGACGACGGTTACAACCCCGTTGACCCAGGTGCTGCTTCGGATCTGCGGCCAACGGAAGGCCTCCAGCAGGGGCTGAGGCAGAGCCAGGCCACTGGTTTCCACCAGGATGCCGTCCAACTGATCCGCCCGGCGCAGCAGGGACTGCATGGTTGGCAGAAAGTCATCCTGAACCGTGCAGCAGAGACAGCCGTTGGCGAGTTCCACGAGGCGTCCAGCCAGCTCCTCCTCAGCACAGAAGCCGCAGCTGCGCAGCAGATCGCCGTCGATTCCCACTTCACCGAACTCGTTGACCAGCACAGCCAGGCGTTGCTGGGAGTTGAGCAGCAGATGGCGCACCAGGGTGGTCTTGCCGGCGCCGAGGAATCCGGTCACCACGGTCACCGGCAAGCGCCGGCTGGACTGTGTTGTCATCACGATCAGGCGAGCTGAGAAGCCAGCGCCAGGGACAGCCCGACCAGCAGCAGCGCCCAACCCCGCCGGGCCAATGGGCTCAGCCGCGACGCCAGACCACGCAACACACCAAGGGAGACCAGCAGCATCAGCCCCTGACTGATCACCAGACCGACGAGATAGGTGATCACCGGCGTGGACGTCCAGCCGAGAACAGAGGCGCTGAGGACGTAACCATGCAGGGCCATCGCCGGAATCAGCGTGGCGCTGGGCAGCAGCCCGCAGAGCACCAGTCCTTCGGCCGCCAGAGTGGCTGCCACGAGCCCGTCAGCTCCCGGCAGTCCTGGCAGGAGCAGGCCGGCCGCGCTACCCGCCAGGGCAACCACCAGCAGGGCCAGAGTCCAGCGGAACGGGCGCTGCAGACCCAGCAGGCAGAGAGCGAGCAGAAAAAGAAGATGGTCTGGACCGAGCAGCGGGTGCGCCAGGCCACTGATCAGACCGTTAAGTGGCGTGGGTTGCAGACCATTGATCTCGATCAGGTGATGGGCCTGGGCCGGCACATCCAGCATCAGGGCCAGAAGGGCGGCTGCGACGATCGCAGCCCGGTTCACCAGAGGCAAGCGAAACAGAACCCTGAATCGGGAGCAGCGCGCCAACAGCGAGCTGGGGTGCGCTGAACGCGCACTGGAGAAGTAAGCCATGGCTGAACGGTCCGCGCCGTAAGAAGGGGAATCCGGCGGGCGTTCTGACTGGGGCGGTCCGAGGACCACCCTTCACAGCTGCGGGACAGCGCCGGTCTTGCACCGGACTTTCCCCCTTACCTCCGGTGGCTGATCCCCACCGGAACCGGGCCTTGATCGTAGGGCCCGCGCCACAAGCGACTCAACGGCAGGCGAGGCTTTCGCGGGTCTCCACACCGGTGGTGGGATTGGTGCCGCTGGCTCTGGCGCAGAGGGCCTTCTGCTCAGGCAGATCAAGCACCGCATCGGTGAAGTCAGCCCCCTCAATGCGGGCATCGCGAAAACGACTCTGCATCAGCATGGCGTTGCGGAGCACAGCTCCGCTCAGGTCGCTCTCCTGAAAGCGGGTGGCGTAGGCCACGGCATCTCGCAGGTCGGCGCCATGCAGATCGGCGCCCACCAGATCAGCGCCGTTGAACACCGCTCCCCGCAGATCGGCACCGCTGAAATCAAACCCCGCCAGGGGAGCCTTGAGAAATTCAGCCTGTTGGAGATTGCGGCCATGCTGATCCGGATCCAGATCCTGCAACGACAACTGCCCCCGCAGCTCCGGTGCTGTGATCGCGGCCGTTGCGGCAGGCCAGCCACCCAGCCCGAGAGCTGCCACGCTCAAGGCCAGCACCAGGCTGAAGACCGCGGCAAGCCTGCGGATCAGCCGGTCGATCAGGGACTGGGCAGCTGGCAGCTGGAAGCTGAAAGACGCCATGGGGACCAGGCTTACGGTGTGAAGCCAAGTTATGGCAACCATGGCGATGACCTTGCGGGTGGTGGTCCCTCCCCACCCCCTGATCGGGCACTGGCTGAGTGTGCTGCGCGATCGCGAGACCCCCGGGCCGCTCTACGCGACGGCCATGGCCGAGCTGGGTCGCTGGCTGACCTACGAGGCGTTGCGCCAGTGGCTGCCCCACCGTGGCGTGCAGCTGCGCACCGAGCTGGCAACAACGGAGGGCCAGGTGGTGGACAGCACAGTGCCGCTGCTGGCCTGCGTGCTCGGCACCGACGCCCTTGGACTCTGGGATGGAGCCCGACCGGTTCTGCCCACGTCACGGGTGCTGCACCTGACACAGGCTGACCCGGTTCTGCCGTCTGATCTGGATCGTCGCAGCGGCGTGCTGGTGTTCACCTCCGAGGTGGCGAGCGGACGGAGTCTGCGCCGGTTGATTGAACGCCTGGCCGAGCTGGGTCTCACCGGTGAGCGGCTGCGGGTGATCACCCCTCTGGTTGCGAGTCCGGGCCTGCAGCTGCTCGGGGAATGCGCTCCTGATCTGACGCTGCATACGGCTTGCATTGATCCAGAGCTCGATGGCGAGGGCCGCATCCGCCCGGGGATCGGCAGCGTGGCGAATCGCCTGTTCGCCGGTCACAATCTCGAGCCGGTGGACCGAGCTGCCTAGGCTGGATCTGCCACTTTCACGATCCGACATGGCCCGGGGCAGGGAACGGAACATGGGACGAGGCCTGGGACGAGGCCTGGACGATGCAGGCGGAGCTGGCCTGCTCGGCAGCGTGGTGGCGGGCGCCGTGATCGGGGCCGCCGGGCTGGGCTGGTGGCTGCTTTCAGAAGCGGAGCGCCGCCGCGCCCAAGGCCGCCAGCAGCACAATCTGAGACTGGGTCGTCTTCAGAGTGGGGGCAATCCGCTCGATCCGTTGCCCTCCAGCCAGGATCACCCCCTGGAGGAGCGCGAACTGCATCGCAAGGTTCAGGAACTCAATCAGGCGATCGAGGCGGTACGCCGCCAGCTGGAACAGCTGCAGCCCCAGGGCTGAGCACCGTTGCGTCAGGTCGCTCGGTAGGTTTCTCCCAGTGAGCCGTTCCAGCCATGCTCCGCTCCGCCGCCATCACGCAGGGAATTCAGCGTTCCCCAAACCGCGCCATGCTGCGGGCTGTTGGGTTTGGCGATGGTGACTTCAGCAAACCGATCATCGGCATTGCCAACGGTTACAGCACGATCACGCCCTGCAACCTGGGGCTGAACGATCTGGCCCGCCGCGCCGAAGAAGCTGCCCATGCCGCTGGGGCAATGCCGCAGATGTTCGGCACGATCACAGTGAGCGATGGCATCTCCATGGGCACCGAGGGGATGAAGTACTCCCTCGTCAGCCGCGAGGTGATCGCTGATTCCATCGAAACCGCTTGCAATGGCCAGAGCATGGACGCTCTGCTGGCGATCGGCGGCTGCGACAAGAACATGCCCGGCGCCATGCTGGCCATGGCTCGCATGAACATTCCGTCGATCTTTGTCTATGGAGGTACAATCAAGCCAGGCAAGTTAGGCGCATGTGATCTCACCGTAGTCAGTGCTTTTGAAGCGGTGGGCCAATATAGCGGCGGCAAGATCGACGAGCAAGAACTGACGGCAATCGAGAAGAACGCCTGTCCTGGCGCGGGGAGCTGTGGCGGCATGTTCACAGCCAACACCATGAGTGCCGCCTTCGAAGCCCTGGGGCTGAGCCTGCCCTACAGCTCCACCATGGCGGCTGAAGATCCCGAGAAAGCCGACAGTGCCGCCCGCAGTGCAGAAGTGCTGGTGGAAGCCCATCAGGCGATGATCCGTCCCCGCGACCTGATGACCCGCAAGGGGTTCGAGAATGCGATTGCGGTGATCATGGCCGTGGGTGGCTCAACGAACTCTGTGCTGCACCTTCTGGCCGTGGCCCGCACCGCCGGCGTCGACCTGAGCATCGACGACTTCGAGCGGATCCGCCAACGGGTGCCGGTGATCTGCGATCTCAAACCCAGCGGGCGCTACGTGACGGTCGATCTGCACCGGGCTGGAGGCATTCCACAGGTGATGAAGCTTCTGCTCGACGCCGGCCTGATTCACGGTGACTGCCGCACGGTGGAGGGGAAAACCCTGCAGGAGGTACTGGCAGCGGTGCCGAGCGAGCCGCCGGCAGACCAGGATGTGATCCGCCCCCTCAGCAATCCGCTCTACGCCAAGGGCCATCTGGCCATCCTCAAGGGCAATCTGGCCGAGGAAGGCGCGGTGGCGAAGATCAGCGGTGTGAAGAATCCGATGATCACCGGCCCAGCCCGGGTGTTTGAGAGCGAAGAGAGCTGCCTGGCCGCCATCCTCGACAAGCGCATCAACCCTGGTGATGTGGTTGTGGTGCGCAACGAAGGACCGGTGGGCGGGCCCGGCATGCGTGAGATGCTCAGTCCGACCGCCGCGATCGTGGGCCAGGGCCTGCTCGATTCAGTGGCCCTGATTACCGATGGACGGTTTTCGGGGGGATCCTTCGGCCTGGTGATCGGTCACGTGGCACCGGAAGCTGCAGTAGGGGGCACGATCGGCCTGGTCGAGGAAGGCGACAGCATCACGGTCGATGCGACCCGCTTGCTCATCCAGCTGAATGTGAGTGAAGAGGAGCTTGAGCACCGTCGGCGCAACTGGGTGAAGCCCCTGCCCCGTTACCGAACGGGCGTGCTTGGCAAGTACGCGCGACTGGTGAGCTCCAGCAGCAAAGGAGCTGTGACAGATCCGATCGAGGATTGAGACTCCTGAGGCAGCTCGGCCCCCGGAGCTGGGGCTGCAGCAGCAAGGGGCGGGGAAGGGGCCTCTAAGCCTCTGCAAGGGTCAGGCCCGGGACTGGACCATTGGCAAACAGATCGCCCTGAACCCAGCACGTCCAGCGGTCTGAGTGACCGAAGGGTGGTGCTGCGCAGCCAGCTGGAGCTGGCGCAGCCACAGGCGGGCACTGGTTGGGCGCAGGCCCCTGGGAGCGAGGCCGCATCCAGTCAGCCACCTTGAACGGGGCATAGGGCGACGATGAACAGAGGGTCGCAGAGGCAACCATGGCAAACGGGCCGGCCCGGACCGGCTTCGATTCAATACACCTGTACTAGCTCCAGTAGTACAGGTGTGTCAACCAAAAAAGCCCTTCGACTGCAGAAACAGGCCGATCAGCAGCAGGGGGCCGAGGGTGGCGGCCAACGCGGTGAGCTTGAGACGAAGCGGAGAAACCTGTTGATCGCTGTGACGGATCGCCATCGATGGCCTGTCTGGACGCGTGGGTCAGCAGCGTAGGCAAGCCCCGTTCGATCAGGGAGCCACTGCGCAGCGCCGCCGTCGTTACGATCCGTAGGCTGAGCGCTTCAGGATCACGATGGCTGTTACGTACCCCCGCAAGATTCTCAACACGATCAGTGCCCGCGAGGTGATGACCGAGGTGGTCAAGAAGCGCGATCTGCAGGTGCTGTTCCTGAACAGCTACCGCTTCAATGAACAACGCTCCTGCCTGGAGCTCACCAGCCTGATTGAATCCCTGAACGGCCAGCCTCCTGAGCTGGTTCGCGATCTGGCGCGCCACGTCAGCGACGAGGCCCGGCATGCCGTGTGGCTGACAGATCTGCTCTATGAGATGGGAGAGGATCTGGGAACACCTGAGAGCGGCTCCTACATCGATGAGCTCAACCGTCTGCTTGATCTGAACGGCAGCGACGTGCAGAGAGAGGACGGGCTGATTGCGGCGCTCGCTTCCATCAATGCAACCGAGAAACGCGGCTGTCAGGCTTTTTCGGCCCACATCGCCGCCCTGCGGGAGGCACCAGCCAGCGAGGAAAACAGCCGCATCCGCGAAACCCTGGAACGAATCCTGCCGGAGGAAGCTGCACACGTGAGCTGGGGCAGCCGCTGGCTGGGTCGGATCGCCAGCCGCAGTGCTGACCACCGCGCCCGGGTCAATGCGGCCAAGCGCAAATACGGCATGATCGAACATGCCGCCTTTGAGGCCGGCATGGACATCACGGCTGGCGCCGAACTGCGACGGCTCGGCAATTTGGTGGAGATCGCCAACACCCTGCCCGTCTGGGAGCGTCCGGCTTACCTGCTGGAGCGCCTTCCCCAGGCCCTGCTGTCCCAGGACCTCCAGAAATCACGCCTGAACGCGGTGAAGCGGGTCTGGCAGGAACAACCGGAGCTGCTGATCGAGCAGTTCGTGCCGATGTTCCTCAAAGGTCTCCAGAATCTTCGGCCCTCCCTGGCCTCCACCACCAGCAACTGATCCAGTCGAAACCCAGCTGCGCTGCCGCCAACCGCCACGGCATCGGCCTGATCATCGAGGAGCACACCACGCCACTCCGCTCGGGTTTTTGCAGTCGTCCCTGTTCAGTCCCCTGACAGCAAGGCCCGCACCCGGCGGCAGAGAGCTTCCAGCGGCGCCCCATCCGGGGGCCGCTCACATGGCCTGCCGTCGGCAGCCTGAATCCAGAGCGGGTGATTCCCGTGCCAGAGGATCGGAGCCTCCTCATCTTGCACCCGACTGAGCATCAGGTTGAGCGACGCGCCACTGCGGTAAAGCTCGAGCTCGAGGTCGTGCTCAGGCCGACGGCTGCCGTCCCCATCCCTGGCCTCAAGACGCAGGGGGAGATCGAGCACCACCCGCCCCGGCGACACAGCCTCATCCGGGCCCTGTGTCTCAGGATTGACTACCCGAACAGCGTGTTGCCAGGGGGGATGGCAGAGATCAGCGGCTCTCGCCAGCGCCTCAAGACTCAGATCAAGAGCTTGTTCAGCCATGCCGGACCCCGATTCGTTCAGTCGATTGACGGCACCGCCTCGATGCGGCGAATCAGGAGTCGCAGCGGACCGGCGCGGAAGCCGGGATTCTCCCCTCCCCTGTCATTGAAGCGGGAATGCAGAATCTGCAGCCGCCTGATCCGGGCCGGATCAAACCGCAAGGGCAAGGCCAGCGGGCGGGCCCGCACACTGGCGTTCAGACGGTTGAACGGCAACATCACCCGGCTGATGCCATCAGGATCCGTGCTGAACTCCACAACCCAGCGCAGACCGCCCGGGAAGAAGGCGGCAGCACCCGTGACGCGGTCGGCGCAGGCAATGGCCAGTTTGTAACGACGTCCATCTCCCTCAAGCTCGATGGCAAGGCCCCCGTAAGCGCTGAGATCGAGCGGCGGCACGAAATCAGGGGAGCGGCAACTGACAAAGCCACCGCCTTCGGCGACCACCTCTGCCTCCATCAGCAAACCGGCCGACCCTGCGCCGCAGGATCCCGAACTGCGCCCCCCCATGATCGTGTCGTTGAGGGTCGTCCAGCCGCTGAACCCCGCACCGGCGGCGATCAGGAGCGATGGCTGGTCGGAACGGGACTCGTCGGCCATCAAAGCGGCAGGTCGGCAGCCGCGTCCTGATCGGCGAGGACGCTGATGCGTCCGCGCGGCTGCACCAGGCGGGCTGGTGTGCGCTCAGCGGGCTCTTCTGGATCGAGCAGGCGCTGCAGAGCCTGACGCTTGCTGACGCCACTGACCAGAAACACCACCTGGCGGGCTGCCGACAGCACCGGCGCCGTCAGGGTGATGCGCGGCAGCCCCTTGCCCTCGCCAATCGTGACGAGGTTGCTGCGCTCTGCCGCAGCTGCTGTGCCCGGGAACAGGGAGGCGGTGTGGCCGTCATCCCCCAGGCCGAGCAGGACGAGGTCGAGGCAGGGAGGGTCGCCCGCACACAGTTGACGCAACAGGGACGCGTAGGCGAGGACGCCTTCGGCCGGCGTCGCCAAATCGGTGCGGACGGGGTGGAGCCGCGCCAGGCCTGCCGAGGGTTGTGCCAGCAGTGTGGTCCGCACCATGCGGGCATTGCTGGCTGGATCATCGGCGGGCACCCAGCGCTCGTCACCGAGCAGCACATCGACGCGATCCCAGGGCAGGTGTTCCTGCCCTAAGCGGATGTAAGTGGCCTTGGGGGTCTCCCCGCCGGCAAGGGCGATCTGGGCACGATCACGCTCCGCCAGGGCCAGGTCAATGGCCGAGGCGATCGTTTCAGCACAACGGGCCGCCAGGTCATCGGCACCGCCGACCACCGTGAGGTGCACATTGCCGAAGTCAGCACTGCGGTCAGCCATGGGCTCAGACCAGCCACTCGGTGTGGAAGCTACCGCCGCGGTCAACGCGCTCGTAGGTGTGGGAGCCGAAGCAGTCGCGCATGGCCTGCACCAGATTCTGGGGCAGGCGGCCGCTGCCGTAGCTGGTGATGTAATCGAGGGTGCTGCTGAAGCAGGGCACGGGGATGCCGGCCAGGGCGGCACCGGCCACGACCTGGCGCAGACCCGGCAGTCGGCTGTTCACCTGCTGGGCGAACCAGGGATCCACCAGCAGGTTGGGCAGTTCGGGATTAGCGCGGTAGGCATCCTGAATGCGCTGCAGCAGGCGGGCGCGGATGATGCAGCCCCCCTTCCAGATCTGGCCGATGGCGGCCATATCGAGGTTGTAGTTGTGCAGCTTGGAGGCCTCCTGCAGCAGGGCCATGCCCTGGGCGTAGCTGGCGATGCTGGCCAGGATCGTGGCATCACGCAGGGCGGGCATGGCGGCCGCTGGATCGCCGAGCTCAAAAGCGTGGCTGGGCTCGGTGGCAGGACGGGCTGCCGGCAGGATCGCCTCGGCGGCCTGACGTTCGGGCCGCAGGGAACTCATCACCCGGGCGTTGAGGGCGGCATAGATCGTTGGAACGGCCACGCCCATGTTGAGGGCGCTTTCCACGGTCCAGAGGCCCGTGCCCTTCTGACCGGCGGCGTCGACGATCAACTCCACCAGATCACCGCCACTCTCGGGATCCTTGGTGCGCAGGCACACCTCGGTGATCTCGACCAGGAAGGAGGCCAGCTCCTCAGTCTCATTCCAGGCTTTGAGCACATCGGCCATCTGGTCGCCATTGAGACCCGCCACCCGCTTCATCAGGTCGTAAGCCTCGGCGAGCACCTGCTCGATGCCGTATTCGATGCCGTTGTGCACCGTTTTGACGAAATGACCGGCACCGCCTGGGCCGATGTAGGTGACGCAAGGGCCGTCATCCACCTGGGCGGCCATCTTGCGCACCAGCGATTCGATGGCGTCGTAGGCAGCCCGGGTGCCGCCGGGCATCATGCTGGGCCCCTCCAGAGCCCCTTTGGCGCCACCCGAGACGCCCATGCCGATGTAGCCGAAGCTCTTGCTCTCCAGCTCCGCCACCCGACGCTCGGTGTCGGTGTAGAGGGAGTTGCCACCATCGATCAGCAGATCGCCCTCTTCCAACAGGGGCGAGATCTGCTCGATTACCGCATCCACGGCGGCACCGGCCTTCACCATCATCAGGATGCGCCGGGGGCGCTCCAGGGCCGCAACGAACGCTTCAAGGGTGGGGGCACCCTCGATCTGCTTGCCCGCGCCGCGACCGGCGAGGAAGTCTTCGGTCTTGGACCAGGTGCGGTTGTAGACGACGCTGGAGAAGCCGTTGCGCTCTGCGTTGAGCACAAGGTTTTCACCCATCACGCCAAGGCCGATCAGGCCGAAATGTGCCGAGCCCATGGATCAGATCAGGAGGCTGTGGCTTCAGTGTGATCAAGCCTCGGCGGCTGCGCCGTGATCCGTCACACCCTGGTCACGTCCTTGTCAGGAAGTGCTGGCCTGGAGGATCAGGCCAGCCGCAGGGAGATCGGCAGGGCAGGGCGGAGCACCATCAGATGATGGTGCCGTCGGCGATGGTGCCGTTCTTGACCACCACAACAATGCCGTTGCGAATGTAGAAGTTGAGCTCGGGGTGGTCGGCTTCCTCCACGCGGTCCTTGTTGATGATCGTGACGCCGTTGCCGATGCGCACGTTCTTGTCGATGATCGCCCCCTTCACCGTCGAACCCTGGCCGATCCCGAGGGGGATGCCGCCCCGCTGCCGCAGCAACAGCCGCTCTTCGGTGGACTCGAAGTAATCAGCGCCCATGACCAGGGTGTCCTGCAGCACAACTTCGTTCTCAACGCGGCTGCGGATGCCGAGCACACAGCGATGAATGCTGCAGGCTTTCAGCAGGGAACCTTCCCCGATGATCGACTGGGTGACCTGGGCGTCCTGCAACTTGCTGGGGGGCAGGTAGCGCGGCCTGGTGTAGATCGGAAACTTCTCGTCGTAAAAAGAGAAGGGGGGATTGGGTTGCTCCGTAAGGGCCAGATTGGCCTCATAGAAAGCGCCAATTGTGCCGATATCCTCCCAGTAGTCATTGAAGAGATAGCTTTGAAGGCGATCGCCCCGCGCCAGGGAAGTCGGGATAATTTCCTTGCCGAAATCAGTAGCCGTCGGGTTGGTGGCGAGCAGATCGAACAGGGTGCTGCGGCTGAAGACGTAGATCCCCATGGAAGCCAGATGGGGCCTGCGCTCCGCTTCCTCAGCACTGAGGCCCAGGCTCTGGGTATCGACGCGCATGGCCTCAAGCGCAGCACCCTTCGGCTTTTCCTTGAACTCCTGGATGCGACCGCTGCTGTCGGTGCGCATCAGGCCGAACCCCTCGGCCTGCTGGGGATCGACGGGCAGCGCACCGACCGACAGGTCTGCGCCGGTGTCGATGTGGTGCTGAACAAAGCGACCGTAATCCATCCGATAGAGCTGGTCACCGGAGAGGATCAGATAGTGGTCGACATCCCACTCCTGGAAGAGCCACTGGTACTTGCGCACAGCATCAGCTGTACCCTCGAACCAACTGGGGCTGTCGGGGGTCTGCTGGGCAGCCAGCACCTCAACAAAACCCTGACCAAAGCCGGCAGAAAGGTTATAACTCATCGTCAGATGACGATTGAGTGAAGCACTGTTGAACTGGGTGAGAACGTAGATCTTGTTGATCTCTGAATTGATGCAGTTGCTGATCGGGATGTCGATCAGTCGATACTTACCAGCGAGCGGCACAGCCGGCTTGGCCCGCATCTTGGTGAGTGGGTAGAGGCGGGTGCCAGCCCCGCCGCCCAGGATGATCGCCAGAACACGCTTCATACCTAAAAGTCCCCATCCGTGGGCTGGGCAGACCGTAGGGGAGCGGCCTGCCCGTGGGCGAGTTGCCGGGTCACCCCCGGCACGAACTGTTGCACAGATCACCGAGTGGGCGTCGCAGCACACCCATCGCTCAACCCCCCGGTGGAGGGTCCTGGAGTTCAAACAGCTCTTCAAGCACACGCATCGAGGCCTGGCGCTGCTGACGGGGTTGGGGGGCGCGGATGTTGGTGACCGGCGTATGCAGGATCTTGTTGATGATTCCTTTGCTCAGCGCTTCGACCACCTTGCGCTCCCGGGCAGAAAGGTCTGGCCCCATCCGGCTCAGCGCCTTCTGCAGTTCCTGTTCGCGGATGTCTTCTAGCTGCCGCCGCAACCGGTTCACCACCGGTACGGCCTCAAGGCCATCCCACCATTCCAGAAACAGGCGGGCTTCCTCCGCAAGCATCCCTTCCGCCTCGGCGGCGATCTCCCTGCGCGCCTCCTGGTTGCGAGTCACCACCTCCTGCAGGTCGTCCACATCGAACGACTGGACACCGCTGAGGCAAGCGCAATCAGCGGCAATGTTGCGCGGCACCCCAATATCAATCAACATCAGTGAACTGCGCCGATTGAGGGCCTCCAGTCGAGCCGGGGTGATGATCGGTTCCTCCGCTGCCGTGCTGGTGAACACCAGCGAGCAGGTGCTGAGGCAATGATCGAGGTCCGTCAACGGCCGACATTGCACCGGCAGGGTTGGAAAATCAGCAGCCAGTTGATCCGCCCTGCTGACTGTGCGGTTCAGCAGCACAACCCCCCGGCAGCCCTTGGCCTGCAGATGTTGCAGCAGCAAGCGGGACATGCGCCCAGCGCCAACGACCGCCACCTGCTCCTGGTCGAGGCTGACCAGCTCATCGACACCTCGGCTCTGACCGACTTTCAATTGGGCCAGCTCAACAGCCGCAGAGCTGATCGAGACAGCACCGGTGCCGAGGTTGGTTTCCGTGCGCACCCGCTTACCGGTGCTCA
>CAMDLO010000034.1 GCA_945901765.1 Cyanobium sp. NIES-981
GGATCCCTCCCTGCTGATCATCGTTCCGACGCTCAATTCCCACCAGCTGCTGCCCCGGCTGCTGGCATCGCTGCGGCAGCAGAGCTGGCCCCACTGGCAGCTGCTGTTCATCGATGGTCCCTCCTGCCCGGAGCATCGTCGCTGGCTCGAGCAGTGCTGCGCGGCTGAACCGCGCTGCCGCTGGCTGGCGCAGGATCCGGATCAGCCCGGCATCTTCGGGGCGATGAATCAGGGGTTCGCCGCTGCTACGGCCGACTGGCTGCTCTTCTGGGGCTCCGACGACTGGGCCGCCTCTCCCACCGTCCTGGCGGAGGCCATCGCCGCCCTGCGGGCCGCCGGCCCCGAGGCCCCCGATCTATTGGTCTGCCGCGGTCGCTACGTGGCTGCCGCCACCGGGGCTCCCGGCCGCGTCACCCGTTTTCACGGGCCTGGACGGCTGGGCGCCGCGGCCTACCGCCGCGCCCTGCTGCTCGGCTCCACTCCGCCCCACCAGGGCACCTTTTTCGGCCCGGGCGCCCGTCAGCGCCTGGCCCGCTATGCCCCTGATTTCCGGCTTGCCGCCGATCTCGACTACTTCCTCCAGCTCAGCGTCCTCCCACTCCGCAGCCCCGGCTCCAGCACCCCCACCGCCCTGCGGGTGCAGTGCCTCGATCTGGAGCTGGTGCAGATCGCCGCCGGCGGCATCAGCGGTCAGCAGCCCCAGCGCCGCCTGCAGGAGGTGCGCCGCGCCTACCGCCGCGCCTTCGGGGCCCTGTGGTGGTGTCCGTTCGTTGCCCGCTACCTGAGGCGGCTGGCCAGCCTGGTGCCGGCCGCGTCCCCGTCAAAGCATCCATGACGGAACCGCCGCTCGTGATGGATTGGTCTCTGCACCTGTTCGGCGCCGCCACGCCGACCGGGGAGGCTCTGCGTCGGCTGGCTGCTGGCAGCGAACCGGCCTGGCCCCTCTATTGCTATTCCCGCAGCCAGGCTGGTCATGACAAGGCTGTTGATGACAGGCCTGGTCAGTCCAGAGCAGCGGAGCTAGGGGCCCGCCACCCCGCTGATTTCCGCGATCCGGCCGCCTTCCAGCCGGCTGGCGATCCAGCTCAGCCCGCGATCTGGCTCAGTTTCGGACCGATCTGGCTGCTGGCGCCCTTTCTGGCGCAGCTGGCCGATCAGCATCCCGAGCGGCTGCGGGGCCTGCGCGGCGTGGTCGCCTGTTCCTCCTCCTCGGCCCGCACCAAGCGCTACGCCGCCAACAGCTTCGATCGGCAGCTGGTGGCCCGGCTGATCGGTGCGGAAGAGCAGCTGCTCAGCACCTGCCGCCGCCTGGCGGTGCCCTGCCGGATTCTCCAGCCCACCCTGATCTACGGCCAGGTGGGCCCCTGCTCCGACCGCAACCTCAGCCGCCTGCTGCAGCTGCTGCGCCGCCTGCCGCTGTTGCCCCTGCCGCAGCACACCGGCCTGCGCCAGCCGATTCACGCCCGTCAGCTCGCCGCCGTGGCGCTGCAGCTGGCACATCAGCTTGCCGGTTCCGGCGCGGGGGCGTCCGCGCCCGCTCAGCCAGAGCGCCTTGCCCTCGGCGGCGATGTGGAGCTCAGCTACCGCGCCATGCTCGAGGCCCTGCAGCAGAGCCAGCCGCCGGGCGACCCTGCCCGCCGCTGCCGCCTGCTGCCGGTTCCCAATCGCCTGTTCATCCTGTTAGCGGCACCGCTGGTGCTGCGCTCTCCCAAGGCCTTTGAGGCCGTGCTGCGCATGGGGGCCGATCTGGCGGGCTTCACCCCCGCCCACCAGCTGCTGGCCAAGCCCGCGCAGCCATTCCCGTTGCAGGAGCCCCCCTGATCCAGCGGGCCTGCCGGTTTCCTCCTTCCCCGCCCTTCCCGCTCCTGTGCCTCTGCTTTCCTGGTTGGCCCTGGTGCTGCCCTGTTCAGCGCTGGTCAGCTGGCTGCTGCTCCGGGCCCTGATCCCCCAGCTGCGCCGCCGCCTGCTCGATCAGCCCAACGCCCGCAGCTCCCATCGCCGCCCCACCCCCCGCGGCGGTGGTGTGGCCTTTGTGCTGGTTGCCGCTGGCGCCAGTGTCCTGGCGCTGCTGCCCGGTGCTGGTGGCGTGAGGGCTGCGGCGCCGGCGCTGATCGCCCTGCCGCTGGCATTGCTCCCCCTGGCTCTGGTGGGTTTCCTCGACGACCGTCACAACCTTCCCGCTGGAGTGCGCTACGGCGTGCAGCTGGCCACGGCCCTGATCATCGCCCTGCTCAGCCCGTTGGCCCGGGCCCTGCCGCAGGCCCCGATGGTGCTCGGGCCGGCGGCAATGGTCCTGCTGCCGGCGGCAATGGTCCTGCTGGTTGTTGCCATCACGGCGGTGATCAACTTCACCAACTTCATGGATGGTCTCGATGGCCTGGTAGCCGGCTCGATGCTGGTGGCTCTCAGCGCCGCAGCCCTGCATCTGGCGGCGCCGTGGTCGATCTGGGCTCTGGTGGGCGCCCTGGTTGGGTTTCTGCTCTGGAACTGGAGCCCCGCCCAGGTGTTCATGGGGGATGTGGGCAGCACCTTTCTCGGGGCGATGTTCGCCGGTGTTGTGCTTCAGGCGCCCAGCTGGCCCCAGTCCCTTGGCTTGCTGCTGGTTGCCACACCCCTGCTCGGCGATGCCTGTCTGTGTGTGTTGCGCCGTCTGCTGGCGGGCCAGCCTGTGCTCCAGGCCCATCGGCTTCATCTGTTTCAGCGCCTCCATCAGGCGGGCTGGCCCCACGCCCGGGTAGCCAGCCTCTACATCGGCGGCACGGCTGTTCTGGCGCTCACCCTGCTGGTTGCCGGCTGGCGCTCGGTTCTGCCCCTGGCAGCGGCAGAGCTGCTCGTGGCACTCTGGCTCGACAGGCGGGTGGCCGTGCCTTTTGTGATCGCCGCAGACAGCTGAAATCCGGCTGCTGCAGATAACATCAGGCCTGCTGCGCTGCGTATCGGTCCATGCTCTCGGGCGTAGACCGTGCTGATGCAATTGCACACCATCGTCGCCGGCCTACTTGCGCAGACTCCCCTGCGCAGACGCCTGCTGCTGATCAGCCTTGATCTGCTGCTCGTTCCCATCGCGCTCTGGTTGAGCTTCGCTCTCAGGCTCGCAGACATCTGGCCTGAGCAGCTGCAGCAGAGCGGCTGGTTGTTTGTTGCCGCCTGTCTGGTGGCGCCGCCGGTCTATGCGCTCACCGGGCAGTACAAGGGCATCACCCGCTACGCCGGCAGCGAGGCGTTCTATGGCCTGGCCCTGCGCAACCTGCTGGTGGTGCTGGTGCTGTTCGGCCTGGATCGTCTGCTTGCGCAGCCGACTCCACCGCGCAGCAGCTGGCTGCTGCTCTGGCTGCTGCTCACCAGCTTCACGGGGCTGGCGCGGCTGGTGCTGCGCGATCTGTTTCTTGTTGTTCACAACGCCAGGCGCCCCCGGGTGGTGCGGGCCCTGATCTACGGGGCCGGCGGTGCGGGCGTGCAGCTGGCCGCGGCGCTGCGATTTGCCGCCAGCCATCGGGTGGTGGGGTTTCTCGACGATGACCCGGCGCTCTGGGGCCGCCGCATCAACGGCATTGCTGTGCACTCCCCCGAGCAGCTCACCGATCTGCTCGCGCAGCAGCGGCCCAGTCAGATCCTGCTGGCTATCCCCTCGATCAGCCGGAGCCAGCGGCGCCGCATTGTCGAGCGGCTCCAGCCGTTCGGTCTGCCCGTATTGCAGGTGCCGAGTGTGCTGGAGATCACGGCGGGCCACAGCCCCATCGATGCCCTGCGGCCGATTGCGATCGAGGAGCTGCTGGGCAGGGATCCCGTTGCTCCTGATCCTGCCCTGCTCGCCGCCAGCGTGTCGGACCGCTGTGTGCTGGTCACCGGTGCCGGTGGTTCGATCGGGTCGGAGCTCTGCCGCCAGGTTCTGGCCCAGGCGCCAACCAGGTTGCTGTTGCTGGAGCGCAGCGAACCCGCCCTCTACACCATCCATCAGGAGCTGAGCCGCCAGCTCGGCGGGGCCTGTCCGATTGAACCTGTGCTCGGTTCGGTCACCGATCGCGCGCTTCTCGATCAGCTGCTGACTCGCCAGCGGGTGCACAGCATCTTTCATGCGGCGGCCTACAAGCATGTGCCGCTGGTTGAAGCCAACCCGCTCGTGGGCCTGACCAACAACGTGTTCGGCACCCGCACCCTGCTGGATGCGGCCTTTGCCCATGGGGTGGAGCGGTTCCTGCTGATCTCCACCGACAAGGCCGTGCGCCCCACCAACGTGATGGGCGCTTCCAAGCGCCTGGCCGAGCTGGTGCTCCAGGCCATGGTTCACCAGCACGGCCATCGCGCTCACGCCCCGGTCTGCGCTCTGGTGCGCTTCGGCAATGTGCTCGGTTCATCAGGGTCGGTGGTGCCTCTGTTCCGGCAGCAGATTGCCGCTGGCGGGCCGCTCACCCTCACCCACCCCGACATCATTCGCTACTTCATGACCATTCCGGAGGCGGTGCAGCTGGTGCTGCAGGCCTCCGCCCTGGCCCACGGCGGTGACTGTTTCCTGCTCGACATGGGCGAGCCGGTCAGCATCCTTGATCTCGCCTGCAAGATGGTGGCCCTCAGCGGCCTCACCGTGCGTAATTCCCGCCATCCCGATGGCGATATTGAGATCCGCTGCACCGGCCTGCGGCCCGGGGAGAAGCTCTACGAGGAGCTGCTGATCGATGCGGAATCGGAGCCCACGGTGCATCCCCTGATCTACAGGGCCCGGGACACCTTCCTGTCGCCCGAACAGCTCTGGCCCCAGCTGGATTCCCTGGCCGCGGCGCTCGCCGCCCACAACCAGCCGGCAGCCCTCGCCCTGCTGGCGCGGCTCGTGCCCGAATGGCAACCCGAGACGGCCCCGGCGATGGTGGCTGCCAGCTGAACCCGCATGGGGTTTCTGCTCAGCAAACTGCTCCCCCTCCTGCTGCTGCCGCTGGGGGTGACGCTGCTGCTGTTGGTGTGGGGATCCCTGCGCCGGCTGCGCTGGCCCGGTATCGCCGCCCTGGCGATTCTCTGGCTGTTCAGCACTCCCCTCACCGCCGAGCTGCTCTGGCGCTGGCTTGAGTGGCCCCAGCAGCGTCAAACCGCCAGGGCCGTTCTGGATGGCGTCAGCAGATCCGAGCCCCTTGTCGCTGTGGTGGTGCTGGGGGGAGGTCGTCATGCCGCCCCCGGGCCGGCCCGATTGAGTGAATGGCACGATGCCGATCGATTCTTCGCGGCGCTGGACGCTGATCAACAGTTCGCCGCCGCCGGCTTGCCCTCGCCCCTGCTGATCTTCACGGGCGGCTGGTGGCCCACCCAGCCCCATCTGCCCCCGGAAGGGGAAGTGCTGCGCCAGCGCGCCCTGGCCCTCGGGCTGCCGGCCACCCGCCTGCGCAGCACCGGCCGGGTGCGCAACACGGCCGAGGAGGCGGTGGCCGTTGCCCGGATCCTCCCTCGCCGCAGCGCCATCCTGCTGATCACCTCCGCTTTTCACATGCCGAGGGCTCGACGCTTGTTTGAACGTCAGGGACTGGTGGTGCAGCCATTCCCGGTCGATTTTCAGGCCAGTGGTGCATGGGCAGGGGATCCCCTGCTGGATCCCCTGAAGTGGTTTCCTTCAGCCCAGGGCCTGGACTCCAGCAGTCGGGCCCTGCGCGAAGTGCTCGGACGGAGCTGGAGCCGATCCTGGTGACGGCTC
Source organism: Cyanobium sp. NIES-981 (assembly GCA_945901765.1). Taxonomy (GTDB): domain Bacteria; phylum Cyanobacteriota; class Cyanobacteriia; order PCC-6307; family Cyanobiaceae; genus NIES-981. The sequence continues at coordinate 5,675 of CAMDLO010000034.1, forward strand.
CGCTGCTCAGCCATCCAGCCAGCGGATGATGGAGCGGCGAATCCGCCGCAGGTTGGAGCGATTCGGGAGAAGGGCCGCGAGTTTTCCAGACTGACCTTTGCCGTTGCCACCGGCCGAGGGTTGCGCATTGCCCGGTGTGCCCACGCCAGCGTCGCTGCTGGGCGCAGTCACATCCCCTGCAGGCGCTTTCTTCTTGCGATAATACATATAGGCGATGGCGGGATCATTGGCATATCCTCCATAGCCGTAGCCGACGTAGCCATAGCCCCCTTTGCCATATCCATAGCGGTAGCGGTAACCAAAGCCGTACACCTGATCTTCCGTGTCACCGCCCGTGTTGCGGGCATTGGTCACCACCCCGAGCACGGGGGCTCCGGCTTGGCGAATCCTGCGAATCGCTTCCTTGGGCAGATCCCGATCCACCTTGCCCAGGCTGACAAGCACGATCAGACCATCGAGCTGCTCCGCCACCAGGGCGGCATCGGCCAGCCCCAATGCTGGCGGGGTGTCGTAAATCACCAGGTCATACCCACCGGAATCAGCGATGTTGCTCACCAGCTGGCCCATGCGCTGGGAGCTGAGCAGGCGCGGCGGGTCAGGCGGTGTTCGCCCTGCTGTGATCACATCCCAGCTGGTGTGACCAGGCACCTGATGCACAACAGACTGCCAATCGGCCAGTTCGTCGGTCAACAGGTTGCTCAGACCGGAGAGGTTGTCCAGCCCGAGCCGATGGTGCAGCTGCGGCTTGCGCATGTCCGCGTCGACCAGCAACACTCTTTGGCCCAGTTCGGACAGGGTTTTGGCCAGCAGGATCACCACCAGGCTCTTTCCCTCTGAAGGCAGGGAGGAGGACAGTGCGATGGAACGCAAGGGCTGGTCGCTGTTCAGGAATCGCAGGCTGGTTGCCAGGTTGCGGAAGGCCTCCTGGTAGTGGAAGCGTTGGTAGGCCGCACTGCCGCTGGCCCTGGGGTTGTCCAGCTCCTCCAGCATGAAGCGCTTGTCCTGGCGCACCCCCTCAAACAGGCTGATGTAGGGCACATGACCCAGCAGGCTTTCGCCGAGGTCATCCCGCACCTCGCCGGGCGTATGGAACACATGGTCGAAGCGTTCCCGCAGCAGGGCCGCGCCTGCTCCCGCTGCCAGACCGAGCAGCAGGGCCCGCATCAGTCCTCTGCCCAGGGCCGGTTCCACGGGAGTCGAGCCCACGTCGCCTGGGGAGATCACCTTCCAGGGGGCCGTGTTCTGGGCGATTTCCAGCTGGAACTGCTCGCGGGCGCGTTGATAGCTGGTGAGATTGCTCTCTGCCATCTGCAGCTTCTGCTCCAGCACGCCGAATTGCCGCAACAGGGCGGGTTGCCCATCAAAGCGGCCCTCCAGCAGCGCGATCTGCCGTTGGGTGGTTTGAATGCCGCTCTGGTACTGGCTGAGGGCGGCACTGATCGCTTCCAACTGCTTGCGCTGGATGCGTGGGATCAGGCTGGCGCGCGCCCTCTCCAACTGGGTGAGCAGTGGTGTGCCAGGCACGAAGCGAGAGCGGGCTTCAGCCAGCTGGCCATCGAGTTTGGCCAGTTCCGCCAGCTCGGCCTGGTTCGGCACCGTCAGCGACACACTGGTGCCACCGGAGCCATTGCTGGCTCCGGAACCATCGTTTGACTGGCTGCTGAAGTCGCTGGTCACCAGTCGGCCTGAGGCGACGTCGCCGCGCAGTCGTTCCAGGCGACTCAGCTCGGCCTGCTGGGCGATCAGTTGATTGCGCAGGGCGTCCACCTGCCCGCGGGTGGTGGCGGCTTCCGTTTCGGGCATCAGCAGCCGGTGCTGCAAGCGGAAAGCCTGCACCTCGCCGCGCAACACACTGGCCTTGCGCTCCAGATCGGGTGCCTGTTCGTCGAGGAAGCGCACCGCCTCCTGCAGCCGCTCGCGCCGCTGCTGCAACGACCAGCCCAGATAGCTGGTCTCAAGCAGCTCAAGGCTGCGGCGCAGCTGGCTCTGGTCTCGGCCACTCACCTCGACCTTCAGCACCCCATTGGCAGGATCTTCCCCCGGCTTGCCCGGGTCTCGCATGATCTGGATGCGTGGGATGGGCTGTCCAGGCCAGGTCTGTTGCAGTTGGCTCACCACCGGCTTGAGCACAACCGGGCTTTCAAGCACCCGGATCAACGTGGGCAGGTCCTGACGGCTGCGGTTCAGAGCCACCGCGCCAATCGCTCCCTCCACACCTTCCCCTGCACTGGAACCACCGGTTGTGGGGCTGATCGGATCCACGATCAGCATCCGGAAACTTCCCTGATAGACCGGGCGCATCAGCCGTTGGTAGGCCAGCCAGGTGGTGGAAGCCGCAGAAACCAGCAGGAAGACGGCAATGAAGACCCGGCGGCGCCGTTGTAGGACCTTGAAGATCTTGCCGAGCTGGAAGCCATCATCGTCGCCGGCGGGCGAGCCAGGAGCCTGGTTGGCGCCACTGCTGCCGCCCCATGGCACCATCCCGGCGGGGGTGCTGACCAGCAGGGTCTGGGGCGTCTGTGGTGGAGACCCATTGCTGCTGGTGCTGCTCACAGGCCAAGCCATCTTGATCACTAGACATTAGTCTGGAAAGAGTCTGGAAAGTCCCTATCCAGGCATCCCATTCCAGCCTGATGATCCCTGCCCGTGCCGCCGGCGATCTCAGCGGCCTGGATCAAACAGCCGCCGTCCATCCGTACGGCGGCTGGCCGAACGGGCCTGCCGCCGCGTGAATTCCCCCACGCTCGGGTTGGGCACCAGCGGATCAACATGGGCCACCTGCTCCCAGAGTTCCCGCGGCGCCCAGCGCACGCTGTGCCGCACCCGGTCGTGCTTGTGGACATGACACCAGCGGTTGCTGCCGCATTGGGGGCAAAACAGCTCCTCCAGCCATTCGCTGCTCAGCACCAGCACCGGGTAGGACTGGATCACCAGCTTGGCGCGGCGCTCCGCCATGCCTCGCTGGCGCAGTTGCTCGGGGGTGAGCAGATGCAGAAAGTATTTGCGGCCGTTGCCTTCAATCCGTTGATCAGGATGGGCAGGACAAAACAGCTCGCGGCGGGCGGGCCTTCGCCGTGACCGCCGTGCCGGCGCTCCGGATTCGGCGGTGGGGTCTTCAGCGGACAGGAGGGAATCGCGTGGATCGAAGCCATCCGGGCTGAGCGTCATGAACGAAGCATGGCTCCGCTGACCCTAAGGGGTCTTCGCTCAGGCGCTGCGCATCTCGCCAGAGCGGAGCTCCTGGCGGAAGGCCGCCACGGCCTGGTGCAGCCCCTGCTCCAGCGGGATGCGGGCTCGCCAGCCCAGGCCTGCCAGCCGGCTCACGTCCAGCTGTTTCTTCGGGGTGCCATCCGGTTTGCTGCTGTCCCAGAGGATTTCGCCACGGAAACCGGTGGCCTCAGCCACCGCTTCCGCCAGGGCTCGGATCGTCAGATCGACACCTGTGCCCACATTCAGGCAGCTGAGCGGCTCGAGGCCCTCTCCCGCAGGGCCTTGGCCGCTGGGGGCATCAGCTGCAGCTGGATCCCAGCGCTCAAGTGCGAACACGCAGGCTTCGCCAAGGTCGTCGGCATGCAGAAATTCGCGCAGCGGCGTGCCCGTGCCCCAGCAGGTCACGGTGCTGCCGAGCCCGTGCTCCGGCCGCAGACTCGCCTCATGGAAGCGGCGGATCAAGGCCGGCAGCACGTGGCTGTTGTCCGGGTGGTAATTATCGCCTGGACCGTAGAGATTGGTGGGCATCAGACTGATTGCGTCGAAACCGTGCTGGCGACGCAGCGCTTCGCACAGCTTGATGCCGGTGATCTTGGCGATGGCGTACCACGCATTCGTGGGTTCCAGCGCTCCTGTAAGCAACGCTTCTTCGCGGATCGGCTGCTCGGCGAATTTGGGGTAGATGCAGCTGCTGCCCAGAAACAGCAGGCGCCGCACGCCGCTGCGCCAGGCCGTTTCGATCACGTTGGTCTGGATCTTGAGGTTGTCGAGCAGGAAATTGGCCGGATAACTGTTGTTGGCCTGAATCCCTCCAACCCTGGCGGCGGCCAGCACCACCACTGTGGGCTGCTGCTCCGCGAACCAACGTTGCACCGCGGCGCCATCCAGCAGATCAAGCTGCGTGCGGCTCGCGCTGAGCAGGGCACCCCCGCGGGTGGGATCGCCATAGCCGGCTCGTTTCAGCGCTCGGATGATGGCGCTGCCTGCCATGCCGCGATGGCCGGCCACGTAGATCCGATCGGCCTCCGCAAGCAGAGTTCCCGTCACAGGACGATCCATCAGGCCACTCCGCCCCGGGCCTGTTCCACAGCCTTTGCGTTGGTGGGAGGATTTTCCATGGAGCCCACCACCTGGAAACCCTTGCGCCGCAGCAGCGCTTCCTTGGCCGCTTCCTCCCGGTCTGCCGCCACCATCTCGGCCACCAGTTCCTCCAGGGTGGTGGTGGGGGTCCAGCCCAGTCTCTCGCGGGCCTTGGTGGGATCGCCCAGCAAGGTTTCCACCTCCGCCGGGCGGAAATAGCGCGGGTCGATCCTCACCACCACCTCGCCGCTGGATCGCCTGCCCAGCTCGTGGAGGCCTTCTCCCTCCCAGCTGATCGCGCCCCAGCCCAGCTCCAGGGCCGTGAGCTCAATGAACCGTCGCACCGATTCCTGACGCCCCGTGGCGATCACGAAATCCTGTGGCTGGTCCTGCTGCAGCATCCGCCACTGCATCTCCACATAGTCGCGGGCGTGGCCCCAGTCCCGCAGGGAATCCAGATTGCCCATGAACAGGCACTGCTCCAGACCGGCATCGATCCGCGCCAGGCCTCGGGTGATCTTGCGGGTCACGAAGGTTTCGCCGCGCCGCGGCGATTCATGGTTGAACAGGATGCCATTGCAGGCATACATGCCGTAGGCCTCGCGGTAGTTGACCGTGATCCAGTAGGCATAGAGCTTGGCAACGCCGTAAGGGCTGCGCGGGTAGAAGGGAGTGGTTTCCTTCTGGGGAATCTCCTGCACCAGGCCATACAACTCACTGGTGCTGGCCTGATAGATGCGGGTCTTGTCGGTGAGGTCGAGCATGCGCACGGCTTCCAGGATGCGCAGGGTGCCGAGCGCATCACTGTTGGCTGTGTATTCCGGTGCTTCGAAGCTCACCGCCACATGGCTCTGGGCGCCGAGGTTGTAGATCTCATCAGGTTGTACCTGCTCGATGATGCGAATCAGGTTGGTGCTGTCGGTGAGATCCCCGTAGTGGAGCACCAGCCGGGGATCGCTTTCATGCGGATCCTGGTAGAGGTGATCGATGCGGCTGGTGTTGAAGCTGCTGGCCCGGCGCTTGATGCCATGCACGGCGTAGCCCTTCTCCAGCAGCAGCTCGGCCAGATAACTGCCGTCCTGGCCTGTGATGCCGGTGATCAGGGCGGTTCGGGCCATTCGGGAACAGACTGCGTGAGGGGATCGTAAGGGACCCCCCTGAGCGCACTTACTTCGCTTTCATCCAGTCGGAGCCGACGCCGGTTTCCACCACCAGCGGCACGCTCAGCTCCACGGCGTGCTCCATGGTGGTTCGGGTGAGGGTCAGCACCGTTTCAAGGGCTTCCGGGGCGGCCTCCAGCACCAGTTCGTCGTGCACCTGCAGCAGCAGCCGGGCCGGCAGGCCACCGCTGCTGAGCTTGTGGTGCAGCTGCACCATCGCCAGCTTGATGATGTCGGCACTGGAGCCCTGGATCGGAGCGTTGGCTGCTGCCCGCAGCTGCTGACCCTCCATCCCCGCCCGTCGCGCCACCTCCAGATCAATCTCCAGCGGCTCCTTGCCGAGCAGTCGCCCCAGTCCCCCGGGATCGAAGGCGAACGGCCGGCGGCGGCCCAGGATCGTCTCCACGTAGCCCTGGCATAGGGCCAGCCGCTCCTGCAGCTCCAGGAAGGCGAAGACCTTTGGGTAGCGCTGCTTGTACCTGGCCAGAAAATCCTTGGCCTCGGCCTGGCTGACGCCCGTCTCGCGCGCGAAGCGCTGGGCGCCCATGCCGTACACCACCCCGAAGTTGATCGTCTTGCCCAGGCGGCGTTCATCGGGCGTGACGCTGTCTTTCTCCAGCAGCAGACGGGCGGTGAGGGCGTGCACGTCGTCACCCGTCCGGTAGGCCTCCACGAGGGCCTCCTCGCCGCTGAGGTGGGCCAGGATGCGCAGTTCGATCTGGGAGTAGTCGGCGCTGATCAGGGACCAGCCCTCCTGGGGCAGGAAGGCCTGGCGGATGCGCCGCGAGAACTCGGTGCGCACCGGAATGTTCTGCAGGTTGGGGTTGCTGCTGGAGAGGCGCCCGGTGGCGGTGACCGCCTGGTTGAAATCGGTGTGCACGCGGCCGGTTTCTGCCTCCACCAGCGCCGGCAGGGCATCCACGTAGGTGCTCTTGAGCTTGCTGAGGGTGCGGTGCTCCAGCACCAGCGGCACCACTGGGTGGTCGGCCTCCAGTTTTTCCAGCACGGCCGCATCCGTGCTCCAGCCGGTCTTGGTGCGGCGGGATTTTTTGCGATCCAGCCCCAGGGTGTCGAACAGCAGCTCGCCCAGCTGCTTGGGGGAGGCGAGGTTGAAGTCCATCCCGGCGGCGGCTTTGGCCGCCGCTTCCAGACGCTGCAGGCTGGCGGCCATCTCGCTGCCCAGCTCTCCCAGGTAGGCCGTGTCGATGCGGATGCCGGTGGCCTCCATCGCCGCCAGCACTGGCTCCAGCGGCAGTTCCAGTTGCTCCAGCAGCAGCGGCAGCTTCGGTCCCAGCGTTGCCAGCTGTTCCCGCAGCAGCGGGGTGAGCTGCCAGGTGAGGTGCACATCCATGCCGCAGTACTGGGCTGCCGCCTCGATCGGCACCGAGGCGAACGTGGCTCCCTTGGCCACCAGTTCGCTGTAGCTGGTGGGCCGGAAGCCGAAATTGCGCTCGGCCAGCTCCTCGAGGCCGTGCCGGGCATTGGCGTCACGCAGATAGTCGGCCAGAAGCGTGTCCATCACCACGCCCTCCAGCGCCAGGCCATGGCGCAGCAGGATCAATCGGTCGTACTTGGCGTTCTGCAGGGTTTTGGGGTGCGCAGCGCTGGCCAGCCAGGGGGCCAGGGCACGGAGCACCGTCTCCAGGGGCAGCTGCTCGGGCGCCGGTGGGGGCTCGCTGAGCAGATCCGCAGCCATCGCCGGCTGGTGGCCGATCGGGATGTAAGCCAGATCGCCCGGGCCCTCGCCCCAGGCCAGGCCGATGCCCACCAGCTCGGCCCGGAAGGGATTGAGGGCGGTGGTTTCGGTGTCGAGGGCGACCGGGGTGGTGGGGTCGGTGGCCGCCTGCAGACGGGCCATCAGGGCCTCCAGCGCTGCCGGCGTGGTGATCAGCGCTGGCTGGAGCTGGGGCGCGTCTGGCTGGACGGAGCGGGTGGCCGGTTCCGCGTCGCCGGGGGCAGTGGCGGCCGCTGCCGGAGCTGGCGTCTCGGCGGCGGGGCTGGGGGCCTGGCTCGGCTCAGGTGGTGCGGCGGAGAACAGCTGGGCGAAGGTGCCCACCTGTTTCGCCAGCGAATGGAGCTCCAGCTCCTCGAGGCTGCCGGCGAGGGCCGCGCTGTTCACGGCGCCCAGGGCCAGGCGCGGCTCCTCGGGCAGGGGAATGTCGATCAGGATCTCGGCCAGCATGCGCGAGCGGTAGGCGTCCTCCCTGCCTTCGCGCAGCTTTTCCAGCAAAGCGCCCTTGAGTACCCCCTTGGGATCCTTGGCCCTGGGCCCGGCCCCCTCCAGGTCCTCCAGCGCGGCATAGATGCCCTCCACGTGGGCATAGGCCGCCAGCAGGTTGATGGCGGTCTTGGGCCCCACGCCGCGCACCCCCGGAATGTTGTCGGAGCTGTCGCCGGTGAGCGCCTTGAGGTCGACGACCTCCTCCGGCGTCACGCCCAGCTTGGCGATCACCCCTTCGCGGCGCATCTCGGTGGGGCCGCTGTTCTTGGCGTAGGGCCCGCCGCCCATGTAGAGCACGGCGATGTCGCGCTCGTCATCCACGAGCTGGAACAGGTCGCGATCACCCGAGAGGATCCGCACCCGCCAGCCCTGGCCTGCGGCGCGGTTGGCCAGGGTGCCGAGCACGTCGTCGGCCTCGTAGCCCGGTGCCATAGCCAGGGGGATATCGAGACTCTCGGTGAGGATCCGCTGCAGGTTGGCCAGGTCGGCGAAGAACTCCTCAGGCGCCTCGTCGCGGTGGGCCTTGTAGGCCGCGTCGGCCTCGTGGCGGAAGGTGGGCTCGGCCGTGTCGAAGGCCACCACCAGCCCATCGGGCTTCAGCCCCTTGCAGTTGTCGAGCAGGGCCTTGAGGAAGCCATAGGTCACGGAGGTGGGGATCCCCGCCTGGGTGCTCAGGCCGCCGTCGCCCCCCTTGGTGAAGGCGTAGTAGCTGCGGAAGGCCAGAGAGTGGCCGTCGATCAGCAGCAGCAGGGGCTTGGGGCTGGGGGCCACGGTTTCAGGGGCCACGGTTTCAGGGGCCACAGTGTCAGGGGCCAGGGTGTCAGGAGCCAGGGTGTCAGGGGCCAGGATTCGGGGGGCTGAGGTGCGGCACTGGCGTGGGAGTCAGCCTGCCAGAGCTCGGCACCAGGACGGTCTGGCGATGGCTGAAGAGCCGGTCGCGGGCAGGCTGGCCATGGCCAGGACCGGGCTGGGATGAAGACCTCTGTTGTGGCCAGTGTTGTGGCCAGCGGCAGCGCCGCCTTCAGCCCCTGCGGCCACTACCGCTGGTGGCTGGAGCGCGTCTGGGCGCCGGAGCGGCCGCGGTTGATCTTCATCGGTCTCAATCCCTCGCGGGCCGACGGCTGCCGCGACGATCCCACCCTCAGGCGGCTGCAGGGTTTCGCCCGGGCCTGGGGATACGGCACTCTCGAGGTGCTCAACCTGTTCGCCCGCATCGCTGCGTCGCCGGTGCTGCTGCGCCGGGCCGCCGATCCGGTGGGGGCGGAGACCGACGCCTGGATCCAGGCCAGGGTCACGGCTCAGGCCGGGGTGCCGCTGTGGCTGGGCTGGGGGAACAATGGCGGCTGGGGCGATCGCGACCTTGCCGTGCTGCTCCAGCTGCAGCAATGGCTGGCAGCGGAAGATCGGGGTCGTGCCTGCCTTTGCCTGGGCCTCACCGCCAGCGGGCGGCCTCGCCACCCTCTTTACCTGGCCGGTGACCTGTTGCCCCAACCCTGGTGCTGGCCGGCTCGCCGTCGCCTGGGGCATCCTGAGGGTTGACCACCCCCCGCCCCGATGTCACGCATTCCCCGGCGCTATGCCGTTCATCTCCACCTCAGTGGCGGACAGTCGGAAACCGTGACGTTCGCCTCTCTCGACGCGTTTCAGCAGTGGTATGGCGGCGTGCTCACCGCCGGGGCTGCTGACACGTTCGTGAATGTGCCGATCTCCGATCTCGATGGGGAGTATCTGGTGCTGCGGCCCAGTGCTGTGATCGCCATCCGGGTGGAGCCCCGTTTCAATGCGATTGAAGATGAATGAGCTCTGAGCGGCTGGAGCTGCTCTGGGGCGTCACCGTGTTCGCCGGGGCCCTGGCTCAGGCGTTGGCCTGGCTCACCGGGCTGCCGGGGGTGGTGCTGCTCCTGAGCGCCGGCCTGCTGATCGGTCGCGCCGGTCTCGGTCTGGTGGAGCCGCTTGATCTGGGCAGCGGCCTCGGCACGATCACCGGCCTGCTGGTGAGCCTGGTGCTGTTTGACGGCGGTCTCAACCTGCGTCTGCCGGCTGACGGCACCCGCCAGGCGGTGTTGCGGATCTGTGCCGTGCGACTGGTGCTGGCGCTGCCCGGTGGGGTGTTGGTCGCCCACGGCCTGGCCGGGTTGAACTGGTCGCTGGCGGCGGTGTTCAGCGCCATCGTGCTGGCCACCGGTCCCACGGTTGTGAATCCATTGGTTCGCCAGATCCGGCTGGCGTCACCCCTGGGGGAGGTGCTGGAGGGGGAGGGGTTGGTGCTGGAGCCGATCGGCGCGGTGTTGGCGCTGTTGCTCCTGGAACTCACCCTGGGCGACCTGCACGGTTGGCGCGCCCTGGTCACGGGGCTGCTGCTGCGGCTCGGCGGCGGAGCGACGATTGGCGCCGGCTGCGGCTGGCTGCTGGCCGAGGCGCTGCGGCGGATTCCCGCCCATCCCGCAGGCGCCCTGCGCCTGCAGCTCACCTTGGGCAGCCTGTTCCTGATGTGCGGTGGTGCCGAGCTGCTTCTGCCCGAATCGGGGCTGCCGGCGGCCGTGGCCGCCGGGGTGGTGGTGAGCCGTCGTCCCGACACCGATGCCGCCGAACTGGATGCCCTGATCCGGCAGCTGGCCCAGCTGGCGATCACGATGTTGTTTCCGTTGCTGGCCGCCGACGTGAGCTTCGCCCAGCTCAGCCCCCTGGGCTGGGGCGGTGTGGCCTGCGTCCTGGCATTGATGCTGGTGCTCCGGCCCCTGGCGATCGGCCTGGCCACCTGGGGGATGGGCTTCAGCCTGCAACAACGGGCGTTGCTGGGCTGGCTCGCCCCACGCGGTGTGGTGACAGCGGCTGTGGCCAGCCTGTTCGCCATCCGCCTTGAGCAGGCGGGGGTGGTGGGCGCAGGTCGGTTGCAGGGCCTGGTGTTTCTGACGATTCTGCTGACCGTGGGCCTGCATGGCCTGAGCGCTGGCCCCCTGGCCCGGGCCCTGGCGCTGGTGGCTGTTCCTGAAGAGGCCGGGGCTTCAGAGGCAGCGCTGGATGCGGGGCAGAGCGTCGTTGCTGCGCATCAGCAACAGCCAGGTGGTCAGTAGATCGGGACCCTGCAGGCTGCCCAGCAGGGCGGCACGCAGGCTTTTCATGATGACCCCCTTCTTCACCCCGGCCGCGGTTGCCGCCTCGCCCAGCAGGGCCTGGGCCTGATCGCCGCTGAGGGCCGCTGCGGCCGGGCCGTGTTTCTCCAGTGCGGCGGCCAAGGCCGCCAGGGCTGGCCGAGCCCCCTCCGTCTCCAGCTGGGCAGCGGCTGCCTGGTTGAGCGGCGGGGTGGTGAAGAACGGCTCCGCCTGCTCCACCCCATCCGCCAGCAGGGTGAGCGACGGGGCCAGCAGCTCCACCAGCGCCAGCTGCCAGGCCGGATCGGCATGCACAGGAATGATCGCATCGGCTGCGGCCTCAGCCGTTTCCCGCTGCACCGCCCAACCTCGCGCGACCCACAGGGGCAGCAGCTGTCCGCGCAGGGCATCGGCGCCCTGCTCCCGCAGCACCTGGCCATTGAGCCAGTTGAGTTTGTCCCAGTCGAAGCGGGCTCCCGCTTTGTTCACCCGTTCGAAGCCGAAGGCCGCAGCGGCTTCCGCCAGGGAGAAGCGCTCGCCCATGCCTTCCGGTGGCGACCAGCCCAGCAGGGTCATGTAGTTGGCCAGGGCCTGAGCGGTGTAACCCATGGCCTGGAAGTCGCTGATCGAGGTCACTCCGTCGCGCTTGGAGAGCTTCTTCCCTTCCTTGTTAAGGATCAGTGGCGTGTGGGCGAACTCCGGCAGGGGATAGCCCAGCGCCTCGTAAAGCAGCAGCTGCTTGGCGGTGTTAGCGAGATGGTCTTCACCGCGGATCACGTGGCTGATGGCCATCGCCGCGTCGTCCACCACCACCACCAGGTTGTAGAGGGGATCACCGATCTGATCGGCCGGGGCGCGGCGGGCGATCACCATGTCGCCGCCCAGGTCGGCCCCGCTCCAGCGCATCGTGCCGCGCACCAGGTCACACCAGCTGATCGTGCGGTTGTCGTCGATGCGGAAGCGCACCACGGCCTCGCGCCCCTCGGCGATGAAGCCCTGCTCCTGCTCGGGGCTGAGGTCGCGATGGCGGTTGTCGTAGCGGGGAGCCTGTTTGCTGGCGGCCTGCAGTTCGCGCATGGCCGTGAGCTCGGCCTCGGTGGCATAACAGCGGTAGGCATGCCCGGAATCGAGCAGCTGCTGGATGGCGGCGCGGTGCAGTTCCACCCGCGCGCTCTGGATCACCGGATCACCATCCCAGTGCAGGCCAAGCCACTGCAGCCCCGCCAGGATGTTGGCCGTGAATTCGGGCTTGCTGCGCTCTTTGTCGGTGTCTTCGATCCGCAGCAGAAACTGGCCACCGCAGTGATGGGCGAAGAGCCAGTTGAAAACGGCAGTGCGGGCTGTGCCGATGTGCAGGGTGCCGGTCGGACTGGGGGCGAGACGGACACGCACCGGACGCGTCTGACTGGCCTCAGCTCCCACCGGCGACACTCCTTGAGGGTTGAAATGGATGGTTGTAACGGGACTGACGGGGCTCGAACCCGCAACTTCCGCCGTGACAGGGCGGTGCTCTAACCGATTGAACTACAGTCCCAACTGCACATCTGTTCCAGAATTAATCCTGGTTGATGTTCAGATCAAGGGCCAACGAGGGGCACAGCATGAGGATGTCATTCATCCCTTGCGTAAGCATGTTTGAAAACATGCTTGGCGGCTGAGTCGAACCCGTACGGAAGTCCGCCGTTGGCTGCACTGATGTCGCCCGCGCGACCAATCCACTATCGACTGCCACCCCCCCCTTCGTCAACCGTGTCGCGTCAAAGCACAGTGGCAATGCAGAGGCAGCGCAGAGGCAGCGCAGAGGCAGCGCAGTGGCAATGCAGTGGTGACGCCGGGCTGCCCTTGCGAGATGCCTGGGTTCTGGCGGGGCATTAAAAAAAACCATCCCCGCGGGGATGGTTGAGGTTGATGTTCTGATGGGCGCCGAAGCCTGCCCCAGCCCATGCTGATGGAGGCTGCGAAAGTCGGTTCAGGGGCGGAATCCAGCCGGTTCGATCAGGCGCACCTGGTTACCGCGGGCCGTGAACTCCCTGCCTTGGTCGCTTTGCACCACCACCCGGCCACCGGACTTGACCCGGATCACCCGAGCCCGCACCCAGCCAAGGGCTGCTGATTCGAGCACCTTGACCACATCTCCGGGTTGAAGATCCAACTCCATGTTCAAGAAGATAAAACTGCAGGGCAAACAGACAGCGAGACTCAGAAGAGAAAACAGCTGTCAAAGGGAACATTGAACGCGCCGTGGAGGACTTGAACCCCCGACATCAGGTTTTGGAGACCTGCGTTCTACCAACTGAACTAACGGCGCAGGACCGATGTTCCCGGTTGGAGGTGGTGAGAACCGTCCCTCTGGGAACGGGCCTCAGCGGTCGAAGCGCTGCTTGACGCGGGTGGCTTTACCCACCCGATCGCGCAGATAGAAGAGCTTCGCTCGGCGCACCTTACCGCGCCGCTCCACTTTCACGGAAGCGACCTGGGGGCTGTGAAGCATGAACACCCTCTCCACGCCCACCCCCTGGAAGATGCGACGCACAGTGATCGTCGCGTTCAGGCCACCATGGCGCTTGGCGATCACCACGCCCTCGTAGGGCTGCACCCGCTCCTTGTTGCCTTCACGGATGCGCACCCCCACCTTGACGGTGTCGCCCACATAGATCTCAGGCAGATCGCCCTTGAGCTGATCGGCTTCGAAGGCGCGGATCAGATCGGCTGCCGACAGCCTGGTGCTGCCAGCGGTGGCAGTCGCCGCTGCGGCTGTTTCCACGACGTCTGGGGTGCCCGCTTCTTGGGCTGGCATTGCTGTCTCCACGGCTGCCTCCACGGGTTCCTCGGTGGTGATCTCTTCGGTGGTCATCGGCGTCTAGGACTGGTCGGGAGCGGTCGTGGGCTGGTCAGTGGTGGCTCTGGTGGGCAGGCGAGCTGTGCTGGACGAGCCGCGCTGACAGAGGCGTGTTGGCTGGATCAGGTGGGCGACGCGACTGCGTCGATGGGCGTTTCAGGACCACGAACGATGACCCTGGCAGTGACCTGCGTGGTCGTCCGTGGCCAGCCGTTCACCTGAAGGGCGCGTCAGATCTCTCCGACAGGCTGATCCAAACAACCACCTTAACCGTTCGGGTGGCACCCCCTGGCACGGCGCAGCCGCTGCAGCGCCATGGCCGCCCCTGTCACCAGCATCCAGAGCAGTCCCAGACCATTCAGCACCACGTAAACGGTCTCGCCCGTGCTGCCGAACCAACGGTTCAGCCACTCCCCTTCGTGCAGGACCATCAACAGATGGGCTTGCTCCCGGTCCAGACCGCCCCAGTCGCGCAGCAGCCGGTAGCTGAGCCCCGTGCAGACCGTGAGCAGCAACGGCAGCAGCGCCAGCGGTGCCACGGCGGCGTGCAGCTGCCGCATCCGCGCGAGCAGCGGCAGGGACTTGGCTGCTGGCACCGGGGCGCATGCGAATCAAAGCGATGAATAGCGCGGAATGCCCGTCAGGAGGGAGGTGCGCTCTTCCCTGATCCAGGCCGGCGCTTCGATGGGGAGCGTCCTGTATGGGAACCAGGTCTCACCAGGCCCTGGGATTGCCGGTCATGGCTGTGCTTTCAGGCCTGGCATCCCAGCGGATGTGCAGTGGATCCATCCGATCGGTCGGCGCGGCAAGCAGGCAGACCGCACGGCAGCTCAGTCCTCCACCAGTCAGACTGGCCCCATCCATCAGGCTGATGCACAGGCAGATGCACCCGAACCCGCCGGCGCTGGTTGCAGCGTCGTCAGGGGCACCCATCCTCAGCTGCCTGCAAGCCCACCGCACCCCACCATGAATCTGTTCGCCGATCTCCTGGCCAGCACCACCGGTGCGGCACGCGCTGGGGCCAAGACCGGCGAATCAGCCGTGGGGATCGGGGCCCCGTCCCGTCCCGTGCCGTTGGTGCAGACCGGCCCTCGCATCGAGAAGAGCCGCCGCGGTGTTGAGATCAAGAGCGCCCGGGAGATCGACACCATGCGCCAGGCCAGCCGGATCGTTGCCACGGTCCTGCGTGAAATCCTCGATCTGGCGGCTCCTGGGATGACCACCGGCGACCTTGATGCCTACGCGGAAAAACGCATCCGCGAAATGGGGGCAACACCCAGCTTCAAGGGTTACCACGGCTTCCCAGCCAGCATCTGTGCCTCGATCAACAACGAGGTGGTGCATGGCATTCCCAGCCGCAAACGGGTGATTCAGTCCGGCGATCTGCTCAAAGTCGATACCGGTGCCTACTTCGATGGGTATCACGGTGACAGCTGCGTCACCATCTGCGTGGGCGAGGAAACGCCCGACGATGCCCGTCGGCTCTCCCGCGTTGCCCAGGAAGCTCTGATGCAGGGCCTGGCCAGGATCAAGGCTGGCAACACACTGTTTGATATCGCCGGCGCCGTGCAGGACCATGTCGAGGCTCACGGCTACAGCGTTGTTGAGGATTACACCGGTCACGGGGTCGGCCGGAATCTGCATGAAGAGCCCTCGGTGTTCAACTACCGCACCCGTGATCTGCCCAACCTGAAGTTGCGGGCTGGGATGACCTTGGCCGTCGAACCGATCCTCAATGCCGGCAGCAAAGCCTGCCGCACCCTGCGCGACCGCTGGACGGTGGTGACCGTGGACGGCAGCGCGTCCGCCCAGTGGGAACACACCATCGCCGTCACCAGCGACGGTTGCGAGATTCTCACCGACCGGGACTTCTGACCCCGATCAGCTGCGGCCTTCGCTTCGATGGCGTCGGGCTGGATCCGCTGCTGCAGGTCCGGCCCCATGGTCGGCCCCGCCGTTGGCCCCACTCAGCAACCGGAAATACAGCCAGCGGCTGAGGGTGGCCGCCGGCATCAGGATGTAGGTGAGCGGGTTGGGAGTGACGATGATCAGGTCGCAGCCCAGCCTGGCCTGCGCCATGACCTGGCCGGCCACGAAGCCAGCGCTCATCACGCCGAAGGGATTGAGTGGTGAGCGGAACGGCCCCAGGACCAGCCGCCTGATTCGCAGCCGCGGACCAGCCAGATCGAGTGCCCGCAGGCTGATCAGCTGGCCCAGCAGCCGCTTGCTGAGTTCGTAGAGGGGGCTGAAGGCAGGTTGTATCTCGGCCTCCGAGCTGTTCAGCCACACTTCGGCCCGCGGTCGCGTCGGGTCGTCGGCGGGGTCTGCCGGTCGGGCTGAAACCACAGCGGCGAACTGCTCGAGCAAGCGCCAGCTGCTCAGGGCGTTCACCTCCAGGCTGCGGGTCACCGCTGCAGCACTGCGATCGCCGTACACGTTCACGCCATGGTTGAGCACCAGCACATCCACCTCCGCCAACAGGCCCGCCAGCTCGGCTTCTGCGCCCACCTGCCACTGCACCTGCTGCAGCGGGATCGGCTTGCCATGGTCATCCACCATCTGCAGGGGCCGGCTGCCACTGCTGAGCGCGATCAGGCGGGCGCCACGGCTGTGCCAGCGGCGCAGCAGTGCCTGGCCCAGGCTGCCGCCAGCGCCTGTGATGGCCACGCAGGGGGCGGGAGTCATGGATGCGGTGGCTGAAGGATGGCGCCGACCAGTCTGCGCAACCGGTCTGAACGAACACGATTCCCAAACCCCAAGCCACCGGCAGATCAACCAGCCCGGCAGGACTCGGGCCGTCCGCTTCGTCCGCTTGGTTAAGGTCGTTGATCTCAGACCGTGCCGTCAGAGAGCCCCTTCCGCCAGAGCTGGTCCTGAATGGCCACCATCCCGCCGGCCCTGATTCGGGCTGGTGTGCCGGCCAAGGGCCCTGCGTGATTCCCATGTCCACCACCAACGAACAGCCCAGCCTGCTGGAACCGCTGGTTCCCCTCTTTTCCCCTTACTGCGGTGGTGTGACCTACCAGCCGCTGCTGGAGCCTGCTGTGGCCCAGTTGCTGCGCCGGGAGTGGTCGGGACAGCGGCCCCTCAGCGATGGCCGTGCGCACCGTTTCGTGCTCGCCTGGCAGGGCGAACCCGCCCCCCTGGAGACACTGTCCTGTTCCCTGCGTTTTCCGGAGCAGGCCGATCTGCACTATGCCTTTGAGCTGCCGGCGTATCAGCTGGTGTACTGGTTGATGCAACGGCAGGACGACCAGCTTCCACTGACATTCTGGCAATGGTTGCTCACTGGAACCGTGCCTGCGCCGACAGGGAATGGCACTGATGTTGCCTAATTTGAGGCGAGCCGCAGCTTGATCCATGGCCCACACCTTGCTGGTCGGCTCCTGTGAACCCTTCAGCGGCAAGTCCGCTGTGGTGCTGGGCCTTGGCCGGCAGCTGCTGCGCATGGGGGTGGAGCTGCGCTTCGGCAAGCCCCTGGCCACCACCGTGGCCGGTGAAGAGCCCCTCAACGGCCAGCCTCTTCTGGATGCGGATGTGCGGTTCATCGGTGCCACCCTCGGGCTTGCTGCCGACCGCCTGATCGCTTCGCTGCATGCCAACGGTGAGGACGCCGCCGAGCGCCGCATGCTCGCCGGAGAGCTACATCCGGGCGCTGGCTTCGCAGCGCTGCGTGAGCGCCTGGCGATGGGGCCGCCGGGAGAGCTGGCCCTGCTGGAAGCGGCGGGCAGCTTGCATGAGGGCCTGCTTTACGGCCTCAGCCTGCCCCAGCTGGCCCACGGTCTGGAGGCCTTGGTGCTGCTGGTCCATCCCTGGACTGATGCCCGCAGCCTCGATGCGTTGCTGGCGGCCAGGGCGGCCCTCGGCGAACGGCTGGTGGGAGTGGTGCTGAACGCGGTGATCCCGGATGAGGTGACGGCCCTGCGCCGGGACGTCGCTCCCGCCCTGACGGCTCTCGGGCTGCCGGTCTATGGCGTGATGCCCCGCAGCCCATTGCTGCGCAGTGTCACGGTCGAGGAGCTGGCCCGGCGCCTGCAGGCCCAGGTGCTCTGCTGCCAGGACCGCCTCGATCTGCTGGTGGAGACCCTCTCGATCGGGGCGATGAACGTGAATTCCGCCATGGAGTTTTTCCGTCGCCGTCGCAACATGGCCGTTGTCACTGGTGCCGATCGCACCGACATTCAGCTGGCGGCCCTCGAAGCCTCCACCCAGTGCCTGATCCTCACCGGTGTCGGCGATCCCCTTCCCCAGCTTGTGACCCGCGCCGAAGAGCTGGAGGTGCCCCTGCTCAAGGTGGAGCACGACACGCTCACCACGGTCGAGGCCATCGAGCAGGCGTTCGGTCACGTGGGACTGCACGAAGCGGTGAAGGCCACCTATGCGGTGCGTCTGGTGCAGGAAAACTGCGATTTCACAGACCTGTTCCGCCGGCTTGGCCTGGTTGCCGCCGGGGCCTGAGACCTGAACCCCCGGCATCGCTGCTAGTTTCAGGGAGCTGGTTGCGGGCAACGGGTGACCCGGTCTCTGGATCTTCCATCTCTTGATCGGATCGACACGCTGGCTCAGGAGCTGGCCATGCTTCAGGACCGCAGCAAACGCCGTATCGCCATCCTGGGCAGCCGCCATGTGCCGGTGGTGTCCATTCATCTTGTCGAGCTGGTGGCACGATCCCTGGCCCATGAGGGGCACAACCTGATCACATCCGGCGCCCAGGGCGTGAACGCCGCCGTGATCCGCAGCGTGCTGGACGTCGATCCGGGCAGGCTCACCGTGCTGTTGCCCCAGAGCCTGGAGCGTCAGCCGGCCGAGTCACGCGAGCAGCTGGAGCAGGTTCTGCATCTGGTCGAGAAACCGGAGCATGACGAGTTGCCCCTGCCGATGGCCAGCAGCCTCTGCAACCAGGACATCATCAGTCGCTGTGATCAGTTGATCTGCTACGCCTTTCATGACAGCGAAACCCTTTTGGCCAGTGTGAGAGTGGCTGAGGATATGGGCAAAGTAGTGAGTCTTATGTATTTTGATTGATTGCTGCTGCGCTGTAGTTTTTGCGGTGGTTTAGCGGCAGATTGCATGGCGTTATGCGCCAGGGTTGATGGTGGATGCTTCGTTGTCAGAAGTCTGCTGGGGGTCCGGGCTGCTTGGTCTTCGGGCTCTGGCCACCCACGCCTTGCTGCGCTGATCATTTGGTCTTGTGTCGGATGCCGGAATGAAGATGGCGATGGGCGGGTGCGTGGTTTTACCGGCTTGCGGAGCCTGGGTCGGCAGTCTGTGTGATGTTGAACAGAGGCCAAATGATGTAAGAACGGGGCAGATTGATTGAAGTCGCCATGAGGGGTTCAGGTGAGCCGCAGATTGGTTTGAGTTGACTCAGAAGGTACAGGTGAACTTCCAAGCCTCCGGCCTGGCTATCTCGTCCTCCACTTCCGCTGAAGAACTTGCTCAGTTGAGGGGCTTCGCTCGAGCCGTTTCTGCTCGGGCTGAGCTGCAAGCGTTGATTGCCAAGGTTGAAACGCCTGACGTCATTCTTGAGATCGCCGCTGGTTGCGGTTACCGGTTTTCGTTCCGGATACTGCGCCGTTATGCCCGTGATCTTTGCGCTGATTACTGGCCCTGGGCCGGAGCCGGTCCACAGGCAAGGCGTGACTTCTTCCTGGCGGGCCTGAACGCTGCAACAGCGCGCTGATGGAGCTGGGCGAGCTGCGGCGTCGCCCTTCTCATCCCGCAGCCCCCAGCACGGCCCGCAGGCCTTCCACGTAGAGGATGCCAGTGCAGGTGAGGCCTCCAGCCCAGCAGAGTCCGCGCAGGGGTGGCACGTTGCTCACGTAGGCCCCGATGTACACCAGTCGCAGCAGCGGATGCAGCCAGGCCGCGATGATCGCCACGGGGCTGCTCACCCCTGTTGCCAGGCAGAGCAACGCTGCGGGAGCGTGCAGCGTGAACGCTTCAAAACAGTTCTGATGGGCCCACGCTGCGCGCTTGCCCCAGGACGGCAGGCGATCGAACATCGCCCTGGGGGCGGCCAGATCGGCCATCTGGAAGTTGGCGCGCGAGCGGGCGGCACCGAGCGGCACTGTGCTGAACACCACGACCCCGGCGGCCAGCAGCAATGACCAGGCGAAGGGGGCGAGGGCGGCTGTAAGGGCCATGGTGGAGAACGGAACCTGAACCTGGGGGAAGTCTGGGCGGTCGTCCCGGCCATTCGCGCGACGATTCACGCGACTGTTCACGCGACTGTTCACGCCACGATGGCAGTCCTCATTCCTGGATGCCTCGCCCGCCGTGACCCCCTCCGCCTCCAGCGCCCCCGCCAGCTCCCCACCGCCCAACTGGGTGGATCAAGGCCATCCCCTCGGCCGGCTGATCATCCGCACCGCGGAGTAGCGGGGCATCGCCTGGCGGGCCCGACGGGAGGAGTTGCGCCGGCAGGCGGAGCCTCTGCTGGCGGCCGTGGCCTGTGAGGCCGAGCAGGCCACCGACGCGATGGCATTGCGGGTCTGACCCGGGGAGATCCTCAGCCCCGCAGCGGCCCAACAACGTCTGCGGGAGGCG
>CAMDLO010000035.1 GCA_945901765.1 Cyanobium sp. NIES-981
GCTGCTTCGGTGGCGTTGTACACCTTGGCGCCGCCGCCCACTCCCAGGATCAACACGTCGGGGCGGCCCAGCAGCACCTTGTCGGCGGGGCTCAGCTGGGCGGCGGTGCCTCCCAGGTGGGCGAAGCTCAGCCCCCCCTGCTCCCAGCGCCAGAGGGTGGCCTTGCCGAACCGCCGGCCGCCCACCCGGTCGTGGGGGCCGGCGATGCCCTCGAAGCGGAGGCCGCCCACCTTGTAGGATCCGGGATCCACCAGAAATCGGCCATTGGCCACACCGCTGGCCCCCTCATCCAGCAGGCGGCTGCTGGCCAGGATCGCCGTGGCGCCGACCCGCGGCTCCGCCAGCCCGGCGGCGCAACCCACGGCCTTGAAGGGGTTCAGCAGCACGCTGGCTCCGCCCCCCTGGATCAGCAGGGCACTGTGGCCGTAGCTGGTGATCGTCACGCCGCCGGCGGCCAGCACGGGGCTGCCGGCCAGCAGCGCTGCACCCAGGGCCGCACCGAGAACTGCACCGGGAGCCGTACTGGGAGCTCCACTGGGAGCTCCACTAGCAGGACGCAGGGCCGCAGCGTGGCCAGGGCCGGGCAGAAGGCGCATCGTGCTGCGAAAGCGAAAGGGCCGAGCTTTGACGCTAGCCGCCGGCCTGGCGCAGGAAGTTGGCGAGCAGACGGTGACCGTCCTGGGTGAGCACGCTCTCGGGGTGAAACTGCACCCCCTCGATATGGGGATGATCGCGGTGACGCAGGCCCATGATCGTGCCGTCCTCCAGCCAGGCGGTGATCTCCAGGCACGCGGGCAGGGAGTCGCGCTCAGCGATCAGGCTGTGGTAGCGGGTGGCCGTGAGCGGACTGGGCAGCCCCGCGAACACGCCGGCGCCGCTGTGGAACACCGGTGAGGTCTTGCCGTGCATCTGCTCCCGGGCCCGCACCACCCGGCCGCCGAACACCTGGGCGATCGACTGGTGTCCCAGGCACACCCCCAGGGTCGGGATCGTTGGGCTGAGCTGGCGCAGCACCTCCAGGCACACCCCGGATTGGTCCGGGTCGCCGGGGCCTGGTGAGATCAGAATGGCCGCCGGTGCCAACGCCCGGATCTGCTCCAGGCTGAGGGCGTCGTTGCGCTCCACCCGCAGGTCGGCGGCGAGGGGGTGTTCGCCGGCCAGCTCCCCCAGGTACTGCACCAGGTTGAAGGTGAAGCTGTCGTAGTTATCGAGAACGAGAAGCATCGGGCTCGCCGGGATCAGGCCATTCAAAGGCCGAGCCGGCTCAGCAGTGGCGGCACCAGCAGCAGCAGGGCGATCAGCAGCGAGGCCAGGGCCGCCACCAGCACGGCGGCGGCGGCGCAGTCCTTGGCGATCCGGGCCAGGGGGTGGAACTGGCGGCCGATCGCCAGATCAACGACCGCTTCCGTGGCGGTGTTGATCAGCTCGAGCACCAGCACCGCCGCCACCGTGAGCACCAGCACCGCCAGCTGGGCGGTGGGGAGCCGCAGCCAGAGCCCCAGCGCGAACACCACCGCTCCGGTGAACACATGGATGCGGAAATTGCGCTGGCTGGTGAAGCCGTACACCAGCCCCTGGGCGGCGTAGCGGAAACTGGCGGGCAGATCGCCGGCCACCGTCCAGGCCCCGAGGCGGGTAGGCCGGGCGCGGCGGCTGCCGGGACTGGCCGCAACGGGATGGAGCGGTTGCACGCTGCTCTCCTGGCCCGGTGAGGACGACCCTGACGGCGGTGGCTCGGGAAGGGGTTGCACGGCAGATGCGGCGCCCTGCGCACCTTAACGCCATCAATCCAGGGGGCCAGGGCTCATCAGCAACCTCTGCTGGCGCGCCAGCATCGTGGCCAGGCTGGCATCGTCGGGATGGTCCCAGCCCAGCAGGTGCAGCAGGCCGTGGCTGGCCAGGAACAGCAGCTCCTGGTCAAGGCTGTGGTCGTGATCGGCAGCCTGACGAGCGGCCGTCTCCACCGAGATCACGATGTCGCCGAGCTCGAGGGGTTCGCCGGTGGGTGCGCCAACGAGGCTGTCGAACTGTGCGTCCTCCTGGGCGGCGAAGGCCAGCACATCGGTGGGGCCCTCCTTCTGGCGCCAGTCGCGGTTGAGCGCTGCGATCTCGGCGTCGTTCACCAGGCTCAGCCCCAGGCTGTAGGTGGCACTCCGCAGTGCCGGCGGCAGCTCGGCCTGCAGCTGGGCCAGCCAGTCGGCCAGTTGCCGTTGCCAGGTCTGTTCGGCCTGCTCCAGCCGTGGATCGGCAGTGAAGGCCAGATCCAGGTCGATGGCGGCGTCCTCCTGCCTGGGTTGGGGCCCACAATCAGCCATGGGCGGCTCAGTTCCCCGGCAGCTGCGGCCGGCCCAGGGTGGCGATCAGCACCAGGAAACCCACCAGGCCGAGGGCCGTCAGGCCGAAGTGCAGCAGGCTCTGGCGGCCTTTGCGCACCATGTTGCGCATCGCCAGTTTCACAAAGCTGGGGTTTTCGCCGCTCTGGGGGCTGGCAGGGGGCTGGGGTGCGGCGGTGGCCTGAGGTTCAGTCATCGCCGGAGCCTCCGCCCACCTCCACCCCGGCATGCAGCAGGCTCTGAATGAAGGGATCCAGGTCGCCGTCCATCACGCCCTGCACGTCGGTGGTCTCGTGCTGGGTGCGCAGGTCCTTCACCATCTGGTAGGGGTGGAACACGTAGTTACGGATCTGGTTGCCCCAGGCCGCCTCGACGATGTCGCCGCGGATGTCGGCGATCTGGGCGGCCCGCTGCTCCTGGGCGATCACCAGCAGCTTGGCCATCAGCAGCGCCATCGCTTTCTCCTTGTTCTGCAGCTGGGAGCGCTCCTGGGTGCAGCGCACGAACAACCCCGTCGGGATGTGCAGGATGCGCACGGCCGTCTCCACCTTGTTGACGTTCTGGCCGCCGGCGCCGCCGGAGCGGCTGGTGGTGATCTCCAGGTCCTTATCCGGGATGTCGAGTTTCACCTCCTCCTCGATCTTGGGCATCACCTCCACGCCGGCGAAACTCGTCTGGCGCTTGTCGTTGGCGTTGAAGGGGGAGATGCGTACCAACCGGTGGGTGCCCTTCTCGTTGCGCAGGTAGCCGTAGGCATAGCGGCCCTCGATCTCGATCGTGCAGCTTTTGATGCCCGCTTCTTCCCCTTCGCTGAGTTCGTCCACGGTCACCTTCATGCCGTGGTCTTCCGCCCAGCGGGTGTACATGCGCATCAGCATCAGGGCCCAGTCCTGGGCATCGGTGCCGCCGGCGCCGGCATTGATGCTGATCACCGCCCCTTCTTTGTCGTAGGGGCCGCTGAGCAGGCGCTCCAGCTCCCAGCGGTCGAGCTCGGCGCGCAGGCCCTGCAGCCCCTTGTTGGCCTCGCTCAGGAGGTCGTCGTCGGGCTCGAGGTCGTAGAGCTCCAGGGTGGCCTCGCCATCGGCGACGGCACCGCGCCAGCGGGCCAGCTGCTCCAGCTGGCCCTTCACCTCATCGAGCTGGCGCATCTTGGCCCGAGCAGCCTGCTGGTCATCCCAGAAGTCGCTCTGGGAGGCCAGTTGCTCCAGATCCTGCTGCCGCGCTTTCAGGGCAGCTTCGTCAAAGACAGTCCTGGGCTTGGCCCAGGCGGTCGGTGAGCTCGGAGAGGTCGCGTTTGAAGTCAGTGAGGTCGAGCGGCGCGATCGCGGCTGGGGAGCTGGCGAGGCCGCTGGAAGCGGTGGCGGTCACGGCGGGGCGACGGGCAGGGCTGGCCTGACCGTACTCAATGAAGAGCCACTTCTAGGATCCACTCACCTGCTCCGAGGCCCCGCATGGCGGCGAAGGTTGAGATCTACACCTGGCGCTTCTGTCCCTTCTGCATCCGGGCCAAAGCATTGCTCGACCGCAAGGGGGTGGCTTACAGCGAGTACGCCATCGATGGCGACAACAAGGCCCGCGCCGCCATGACCGAGCGGGCCGACGGCCGCAGCAGCCTGCCCCAGATCTTCATCAACGACAGCGGCATCGGCGGCTGCGACGAGCTGCACGCCCTGGAGCGCGGCGGCCAGCTCGATCCCCTGCTGGCGGCCTGAGTGATGGCCACTCCTGCGCTGGGCGACGGTGCCCAGCTGTTTGTGATCGATCCGATCGCGCGGCTCAACCCGGCCAAGGACTCCAGCGTGGCTCTGATGCAGGCGGCCGAGCGGGCCGGCCGGCCGGTTTGGGCCTGCAGTCCGGCTGATCTCAGCGCCGCCCAGCGCCGCGGGGCCGCGGCGGGCCGGGGCCACGGTCCCTGGGCGGTGGCCGCACCGGTGACCTGCGAGCCCTGGTACAGCCTCGGCGAGCCCCAGCGGTTGCCGCTGGAAGCGTTCGCCCACGTGTGGATGCGCAAGGATCCGCCGGTGGATGAGGCCTATCTCTACGCCACCCATCTGCTTGACCTGGCCGAGGGTCATGGCGTGACGGTGATCAACCGGCCGGCGGCGCTGCGGGCCTGGAACGAGAAGCTCAGCGCCCTGCGCTGGAGCCACCTGATGGCCCCCACCCTGGTGGCCAGCCGGGTGGAGGCGCTGGCGGCCTTCGCTGCCGAGCATGGCGAGGTGGTGCTCAAGCCCCTGGGGGGGCGGGCCGGTCAGGGGGTGGTGTTCGCGTCCGCTGCCACGCCCGGCCTGCGGGCCCTGCTGGAGCTGGTGACGGCGATGGAGAGCCTGCCGGTGATGGTGCAGGCCTTTCTGCCGGGGGTGGCCGCCGGCGACAAGCGCATCCTGCTGGTGAACGGCGAGCCCCTGGGGGCGGTGAACCGCGTGCCCAGCGGTGGGGAGTTTCGCAGCAACCTGGCGGTGGGTGGTCAGCCTCAGGCCACCGCTCTCAGCGCCGCCGAGCGGGCGATCTGCGCGGAGCTGGCGCCGGCCCTGCAGGCCGAGGGCCTGTTCTTCGTGGGCATCGATGTGATCGATGGACGGCTCAGCGAGATCAACGTCACCAGCCCCACCGGCATCCGCGAGGTGGAGCGTCTGGGGGGCATCCCCCTGGCGGATCAGACGGTGGCGTTGCTGCCCTGAGCGGCGGATCCGGCTCCATGGCCCTTGAGCACTGCCAGGGCCTCGTCGTATCCGGCGGCATGGATCCGGCGGTACTGCTTCCATTCGAGGAATGAGTAGGCGCTGATTGCTGGTCGCAGCACCACATCGGCGAGGCCGGCATCGGCTTCGCCATCGGCATGGGAGCTGCACATCATCGCGTTGATGATCGTGGAGGCCAGGGACGGTCTGCCCTGCATCGCTCCCGGTTGGGGTGGGACGTCGAGGCTCACGGCGATTACCCGGCCGTCGGTGAGTTCTCTGGCCTGGCGGATCGGCAGGTTGCTCAGGATGCCCCCATCCACGTGCAGGTCCCCCGCCGCATCGAGGCAGGGGGGGAAGATGCCCGGCACCGACATGCTGGCGATCACGGCGTTGGGAAGACTGCCTTCGTCCCAGCAATGGAGGCGCTTGCTGCTGAGATTGGTCGAGTAGGCCCGGTAGGGCAACCAGGCATCTTCGATGCTGGCCGCACCGAAGAATGCAGCCAGAGCCCGCCGTGAGTTCTCCAGCGAGAACAGGGCATCGGTCGGCAGCTTGAGTGTGTACGGGCGGGAACGGATGATCACCCGCTCCAGTTCGCTGAGGATCTGGGAGGCGGGCAGATCGAAGGCCACCAGGCTGCCCACAAGCGCTCCCACGCTCACGCCGAGCACCATGTCGATCACCGGTTCGCCGAGCGCTTCGAGGGCGGCGAGGGCACCGATGTGGGCGAAACCTCGGGCGCCGCCGCCACCCAGCACCAGCACGGTGGGTCGCCGCAGCAGCATCCGTGCCAGTCGGCCGATCTCGACCGGCCGGCCCGGCCGGATGTGCAGACAGGGGATCCCCAGGCGCCGGATCCGGCTCGCCGCGCCCGGTTCCGGCTGGGGCGTGCCTTCCGGCCAGATCAGAACCGCCAGGTCGGGATCCACCCCTGGCGGCGGCTCGTGCCCGGCCTGTCCGACGGTCACCAGCCGGTCGATCAGCTGACGGTTGCGCGCACTGATCAGCGCGGGGTCCCCCAGCAGCAGCAGACCCGTGCCTTCGCCGCTGGCCTGCCGGATCAGCCGCCGCTGGCAGTCGTCCTCATCCGAGGGTTCGATCAGTTCGATCGGCGCTTCACCAGCCTGCTGATGCTGTGTCAGTTCGCGGCGCAGCAGGGCGATCGTCTGCTGGGTCGCCGTCGATCCCGGCTGGAGGTCCAGCAGGGCGACGCTGCGCAGTGGGGTCCCGTCGCGACTGCGCCCGCGGGAGGCGGCAGCGGCGATCTGCCGCAGCAGGGTGGTCTGGACCGCGGGCCGGCGGGCGAGGAGCTGGTTCAGCAGTGGCCGCTCCAGTCGCAGCACGCTGCAGTCGGTGAGGGCGACAGCGGTGGCGGAACGGGGCTGGTCGCAGAGCAGTCCGTACTCACCCATGAGGTCGCCGGGCACCACCTTGCGGAAGGGCCTGCTGGTCTCGGCGTTCTCCTCCTGCTCGTAGAGCCCGATGATTCCGGTCTCCACCACGTAGGCCACGTCGGCTGTCTCGCCCTGTTGGAAGAGAGTCGTGCCCGCAGGGATCGTCTGAACCTCAGCGCTGCATCCGTCCAGATCTGCCGGTTCAATGCCGTGAAATGCAGCCGATCCCTGCAGGATTCGGTAGGGGTGATCTGCGGCTGCATTCAGGTGCATGGCTGGCGTCGGTGCGGCTGGTGTGTTCACACAGAGGAACAGCTGGCCTGAAGTTTCAGCATTCTGATTGCG
This sequence comes from Cyanobium sp. NIES-981, assembly GCA_945901765.1. Classification (GTDB taxonomy): domain Bacteria; phylum Cyanobacteriota; class Cyanobacteriia; order PCC-6307; family Cyanobiaceae; genus NIES-981. Next base: position 6,757 of record CAMDLO010000035.1, read on the forward strand.
ATTGCAAGCCGACTTGCTGCAGAGGGGCGCCGCACTGGTGGCAGTGACGGGCGCGGCCGTGATGGTGCGCTTCGCCGCAGATCCCGCAGATGGGTTTGGTCTGGGGCGGCCGCTGGGCGCGCCTGGCCTGGCCCAGTTCCGCCGTGATGATGCCGGTGGGCACGGCGATGATGCTGTAGCCCAGCAGCATCACGGCAGAGGCGGCCACCCGGCCCAGCGGTGTGACCGGTGCCACGTCGCCATAGCCCACCGTGGTGATCGTCACGACCGCCCAGTAGATCCCGATCGGAATGCTGCGGAAGCCGCCTGCATCTCCTTCGATCACATACATCAGGGTGCCGATGATCACCACCAGGGTCACCATGGTGAGCAGGAACACCAGAATCTTGCGGCGACTGGCGATCAGGGCCTGACGCAGCAGCGATGCTTCCTGCAGATAGGAGCCCAGCTTCAGGATTCGGAAGACCCGCAGCAGCCGCAGGATCCGCACCACCCCCAGCAGCCGGCCGCCGCCGGTGGCGGAGAGGCCCAGCAGGGGCGGAATGCTGGAGAGCAGATCCACCACCCCGAAGAAGCTGCGGGCGTAGAGCAGGGGCTGCTCGCTGCAGAGCAGCCGCAGCAGGTATTCGAGGCTGAACAGCACCGAGAAGGCCACCTCCAGGCTGGAGAACAGCGGGCCGTGGCTCCAGATCAGCTGCGGATCGCTCTCCAGCACCACCACCAGCACGCTCAGACAGATGGCAACCAGCAGCACCAGGTCGAAGCGGCGTCCAGCGGTGGTGTCGGACTGGAAGATGATCCGCTCCAGCCGCTGGCGGCCCACGGCGCGGCGCAGCAGCAGGGCCAGTGCCACCACCCCGGCCAGCAGCAGAATGCTCATCCCAGCTCGGCGCCGGTGGGGAGGTTGAGCTGCTGCTGCAGCACCCCCAGCTTGAGCTGCACCTCGGCCAGCTCCCGATCCACCAGGGATCGGCGCACCAGCCCCGCACCAGCGGTGAGGATCAGCTCACGGGCCCGCAGGGTGCCGCTGCGGATCGCCACCCGCAGCTCCAGATCACCGCCGGCGTCGATCCAGCCCACCGGGGCGGCGTAGTGCCCCCGCTCGAACGGCTCCAGGCTGCGCAGCCAGCCCATCGCCTCGCGCCGGGGCAGGCCCGCCACGGCCGGAGTGGGGTGCAGCGCCGCCGCGATCGTGAGGGGGTCGTGGCCCCGGAGGGCGGCGGTGATCGGTGTGTGCAGATGCACCAGCTGGCCGTGCCGGGCGAGGCGCGGCCGGCGCGGCCGGCGCGGCTCGAGGCCGGCGCGGGCCAGCACAGCCAGGATCGTCTCCACCACCAGCTCATGCTCGAGGCGATCCTTGCCGGAGGCCAGCAGGCCGGCACCATCGCCGCAGGGGGCGGTGCCGGCCAGGGCATCGCTGCGCAGCTGGCCCTGGCGCACGGTGAGCAGCCGTTCCGGCGACGCGCCGATCAGGGCCGTGCCGCTCCGGCGCTGCCAGAGGAAGCGGCAGCTGCCGGTCTGGCTGAGGCGCAGCGGTGCCAGCAACGCCAGCGGTTCGACCGGGTCACTGAGCTCGAGTCGCTGCCGCACCGCCAGCACCAGCTTGTCGAGCCGGCCCTCATCCACCAGGGCGAGCGCCTGCTGGGCTGCCAGCCGGTAGTGCTGCTGCCAGTCCGAGCGTTGCAGCACCTGGGCGGCCGGACCCCCCGGTGCCGCCGCGGGCAGCCGCAGCAGGTCCTCCGCCTGCTGCCACAGCTCTTCCGCCACACTGCGGGCGGTGCAGTCGCCGCCCAGGTTGCGTTGCAGGCGCAGCCAGCAGTGGCGGCCCTGGCGGCTGAGCTGCCAGCGGGGCAGCACCGCCTGCACCCCCGGCACCCCCTCGCCGTCCTGCAGGGGGCTGTCGAAGAAGGCGAACGCGAGCAGCACCCGCGGCCTGGCCAGCGGCGGGCAGGGCTGGGGAGCGGCCAGCCGGCTGAGGCTCAGGGCGCTGAAGCGCTGGGCCAGCTCGAAGCGGCGCGGGCCGCTCAGCTCCAGGCTGTTGGTGCGGCCACTGGCGGCCAGGCACAACCCCGGGGCGCTGTCCCAGAGAAACCGGAACTCCTCCGCCCTTCCCAGGTGGTTGAGCAGGGCCAGAGGGTCGACGCCTGGCAGGGGCAGGGCCAGGCTGAGCACACCCTCTCCGTCCAGCCGCCGTGCACCCTCAGCGGCGGCGGCCAGCAGTTCACTGAAGCGGGTTGCGACGCGGGAAGGAGCCTGCACCGGAGCCGGGCCGAGGCGGCTGCTCAAATGTATGGGTCCTCGTCTGTTCTCCGGTGCCGGCCCCCGCTTCCGAGCCTCAGGTCGTCGCAAGCCTTCATGCCGGGGGGGGCGAGCGGCGGCGGCTGTGGCGGGCGGCGATCAAGTGGCCGATGTACGCCGTGGCGGTGATGCCCGTGCTGCTGGCGGCCGGCTGGCGCTTCGGCCGCGCTGAGCCGGTGCGGCTGGAGCAGCTGCTGCTGTTCCTGCTGGCGGCGGTGCTGCTGCTGGCGTGGGAGAACCTGGCCAACGACGTGTTCGATGCCGATACGGGTGTCGACACCCATGGCAAGCCGCATTCGGTGGTGAACCTCACCGGCCGGCGCGACCGGGTGGCGGCCCTGGCCAATGGCTGTCTGCTCCTGGGGCTGGGGCTGATGGCCCTGGTGGCCTGGCGCAGCAGCCCGGCGGTGCTGGCTCTGGTGCTGGCCTGCTGCGGCATCGGCTACGCCTATCAGGGGCCGCCGCTGCGGTTGGGGTACCGGGGGCTGGGTGAACCGCTGTGCTGGCTGGCCTTCGGACCCCTGGCCACGGCGGCGGGGTTGCTGGCTCTGGCGCCGGCTGCGGGCCGGGTCGGCGTGCCCTGGGGCCAGGCTCTGGCCCTCGGCAGCGGCCCGGCGCTCGCCACCACCCTGGTGCTGTTCTGCTCCCATTTCCACCAGGTGAACGATGACGCCGCCCATGGCAAGCGCTCACCGGTGGTGCGGCTGGGCACCGGTGCGGCGGCCGCCCTGGTGCCCTGGTTCGTGGCCGCGGCACTGGCTCTTCAGTGGGCGCCCGTGCTGCTGCGGGTCTGGCCGCTGCCGGCCCTGCTGGGGGTGATCGGTCTGCCGCCGGCCCGTCAGTTGATCGCCCTGCTCGCCACCCACCACGGCCAGCCGGAGCGGATCAGCGGCAGCAAGTTTCTGGCCCTGCGCTTCCAGGCCCTGAACGGCCTCGGTCTGGCGGCGGGGCTGGCGCTGGGCCGGTGGTGGAGCTGAACTTGTGCAGCTGACCCTGCGTTGGCGGGCATTCCGCCTGGAGCTGCCAACCCCGCTGGTCACAGCGGCGGGGCGGCTGCGGGAGAAACGCGGTTGGCTGCTGCGCCTGGACAGGGCTGACGGCGCATCGGGCTGGGGCGAGGCGGCACCGCTGGCCGGCGATCTGGTGCCGCTGCAGGCGGCGATCGCCGCGCTCGGGCGCACCACCACCCGGGCCAGGTTGGAGGGCCTTCTCGCTGCTGGCGCCCTGCCGCCGGCCCTGGCCTTCGCCCTGGGGGCGGCCCTGGCCGACCTGGACGGTCTGCCCCAGGGGCGCTGGCGCCCCGCCCCTGTCCCGGCGCAGCTGCTGCCGCCCGGCCCGGCGGCCCTCACGGCCCTGGCCGCGGCGCTGCCCCAGGCTGCCGCCGGCGCGGTGCCCTGCTTCAAGTGGAAGGTGGCGGTGTTCCCCGACGTTCAGGAGCGGCAGCTGCTGGAGCAACTGCTGGAGCAGCTGCCTGCGGCGGCGCGGCTGCGGCTCGATGCGAACGGCGGCTGGGACAGGCCCACGGCGGCGCTCTGGGCGGAGCGCCTGGCTGGGGAGTCCCGCCTGGACTGGCTGGAGCAGCCCCTTGCCGCCGCGGATCAGCAGGGACTGGTGGCCCTGGCCCGCAGCTTCCCCGCGCTGCCGATCGCCCTGGATGAATCGCTGCAGGCCCGGCCGCTGCTGCGGCTCAGCTGGCCCGGCTGGCAGGTGCGGCGGCCCAGCCAGGAGGGCGACCCGCGGCCGCTGCTGACCGCCCTGGAGGCGAGACACCCCCGGCTGATGCTCAGCACCGGCTTCGAGACGGGCATCGGCCGCCGCTGGCTCCACCATCTGGCGGCCCTGCAGCTGGACGGCCCCACACCCGCCGCGCCGGGTCTGGCACCGGGCTGGAGCCCGCCGGGCGAACTGGGCGCCGCCGATGACCCTGAGACGGTGTGGCGAGCGGCTGGGGAGGCGCCATGAGTGGGTTCGAGGCCCTCACCGCGGCCTGGCAACAGGGCCGGATCATGCCGTTGACGGGGCCGACATCCCAGGAGCGCCAGGCCCTGGCGGCAGCGATCGGCCCCACCGGCCTGGCGGACCTGGAGCGCCGCTGGGGGCCCGGGGTGGTGCTCGGCAGCGGCGGCAGCACCGGTGAGCGCCGCTGGTGTCTCCAACCCCTCACCCATCTGCGCCGCTCGGCCGAGGCCACTGGCCGCTGGCTGGGCGCGATCGGCATCGAGCCTTCCCGCTGCCTGCATCTCAACCCCCTGCCGTCCCATCACGTCAGTGGGCTGCTGCCACCGCTGCGCGCCGAGCTCTGGGGGGCGGCCCATCAGGTGCTGCCTCCGGTCCTGCTGCGCGATCCAGCGGCGCTGGCGGCCACCGTGAAGCTGCCGGCCGGCCGGCCGGTGCTGCTGTCGCTGGTGCCCACCCAGCTGCGGCGCCTGATGGCCCGGCCAGAGGGGCTGGCCTGGCTGCGGCGGCTGGCGGTGATCTGGGTGGGCGGGGCGCCCCTGCCGAGCGATCTGGCCCTGTCGGCGCGCCGCGCCGGCCTGCCTCTCGCCCCCTGCTATGGCGCCACCGAAACGGCGGCGATGGTCTGCGCCCTGCCGCCGGACCGTTTCCTGGCCGGGGTGGCCGGCTGCGGGCAGCCCCTGGCCGATGTGCGCCTGCGTCTCGATGCCGCCAGCGGCGCCGTGGAGCTGCAGACAGAGCGGCTCAGCCCCGGCTGGCTGGTGGCGGGGATGCTGCAGCCCTTGCCACGCTGTGAAGACGGCTGGTGGCGCAGCAGCGATGCCGGGCGGCTGGCAGCGGCTGGTCTGGACCTGGTCGGCCGGTTGGACGGGGCGATCCACAGCGGCGGCGAAACTGTGTTCCCCGAGCAGCTGGAACAACGGCTCTGGGTGCAGGCAGGGGCGGCAGGCCTGCCGCTGCAGGCCCTGCTGCTGCTGCCGCTGGATGACAGTGAATGGGGCCAGCGGCTGGTGGCCCTGGTGCGGCCGAAGGCCACCGCTGGCGAGGGTCTGCTGGAGCGGCTGGTCGCTCTCACCGCCTCCTGGGCGCCAGCGGAGCGTCCGCTCCGCTGGTTGCTCTGCCCCCACCTGGCTCCCGATTCGCTTGGCAAATGGCAACGGAACCGTTGGCGGCAGTGGCTTGTGGAGCTAAAAGCGGGTTCAGCACCCCCCGGAACAGCCGCTGGCCGGGATGGCAATCTGCCTCGATGACCACCCTCTCTGAAACAGACATCAGCAACAGGAAGCTGGCGGCGGGTCTCACCGGCGTCTTTCTTGGCGCTTTCGGCGTGCACAAATTTGTGCTGGGTTACACACGCCCCGCCGTGATCATGCTGGTGGTGTCCCTTGCCGGTGGTCTGGTCACCTGCGGACTGGCCAGCTTCGTGATCGGGGTGATCGGCCTGATTGAGGGGATCATCTACCTCACCAAGACGAACGAAGAGTTCCAGACCACCTATCTCGATGCCACGAAAGAGTGGTTCTGAGCGGGCGCTGCCCCTGCTGCCCCTGCTCGCGGCCGGCCTGATCAGTGTGGGGGCGTACGGCTCGATTCCCCACGATGGCCTGCATCCGCTGGCCCTGATGGCCTCGCTGCTGCCGCTGCAGCTGGCGGCGCTGCTGTACGTGTTCGGCCGTTCCCCCGGCTGAGGATCGCCATGGCCGGTGTTTGCCGCGCTGACCTTGGGATCGGTGATTCCCGCACCGGCCGCGCTGTTCACAGGGGCTGGATCCCCTGGGAGAGGGCCGAGGCCTCCAGCCAGCGCTGGATCGGCTCCGGCAGCGGGCAGCGGCGCCGGTTCACCGTTTCGATCGCCAGGTGACGGGTGAGGCCAACCGCCATCTCCCGCTCGCCGCTGCTGAAGCGGTAGCGCACCGCGAAGCTGCCGGGATCAAGGCGTTGGGGCTCCAGCCGGATCGCCAGCGGATCACCGCACAGCAGCGGCTGCAGATAATCGGCGCGGCAGTGCACGATCGGCAGGGCCACCGGCGGATCCGCGGCCGGGGCGTCGGCTGCGGGGCGGGCGCCTGGAAAGATCGCGGCCGCGCTGAGCCCGAAGCGCTCGAGGCTTTCCTCGTAGGCCTCGTGGCACCAGCGCAGCAGCTGGTGGAAGTGCATCACTCCGGCGGCGTCCGTTTCGCCGAAGCGCACCGTGCGGCAGAGCAGCAGCCAGCTGTCGGGCGTGGAGGTGGGGGTCATGCAGCGGTCCTCATCGGCTGGGGAAGGCGTGCAGGCTCAGGCGGGCCAGCCAGTAACTCAGCATGGCCACGGCGATGCCCAGGGCCAGCGACCAGCCGGGGCGCCAGGCGCGGGGGATCGGCATTGCGGGCCGCAGGCGACGCTGCCCGAGCGCCAGCACCGACCACGCCACCAGGGTGAGCGCCACGGGTGGTCCGAAGGCGTGGTGCTGCAGCGAACCCTGCAGATCGCCCCGCAGGGCGAGCTCGGTGGCGCGTGTGAGAAAACAGGTGGGGCAGGGGATCCCACTGAGGGCGCGCAGCGGGCACGACCAGCCCGGCAGGTGGGATTGCCCACCCTTGATCCACAGGTAGGCGGTGAGGGCGCCAGGCAGAAGCCAGCCGCCATGCTGTAGCCGCCGCAGAAAAGAATTCAGGGCCTGCCTGCTGTTGTTGATCGCAAGGGCCCGCCGAGCGGGAGAGGGGCCAGACGGTTCAACGGTCTACCGAGCCCATGATCACGTCGATCGAGCCGAGGATCGCCATGATGTCAGCCACCTTGTGGCCCTTGAGGATGTGGGGCAGGATCTGCAGATTGTTCTGATCGGCGGCGCGGATCTTGAAGCGCCAGGGGGTGACGTCGTTGTTGCCCTGGATGAACACACCGATCTCCCCTTTGCCCGATTCCAGGCGGGTGTAGAGCTCGCCCTCGGGGATCTTGAAGGTGGGCGCCACCTTCTTGGCCACGTATTGATAGTCGAAGCCGGCGAATTCGCTGCCCTTGCCCTCGGCCAGGCGGCGGGCCTCCAGGTTTTCGGTGGGGCCGCCCGGAATCATGGCGCAGGCCTGGCGCAGGATCTTCAGCGACTCGCGCATCTCCTGCACTCGCACCCGGTAGCGAGCGAAGCAGTCGCCTTCCTTCTCCCAGGCCACGGCCCAGTCGAAATCGTCGTAGCACTCGTAGTGGTCGACCTTGCGCAGGTCCCAGGGCACGCCGGAGGCCCGCAGCATCGGCCCGGACAGGCTCCAGTTGATCGCCTGGTCACGGGTCACGGTGCCCAGACCCTCGATCCGCCGGCGGAAGATCGGGTTGTTGGTGATCAGCTTCTCGTATTCATCGATCTTGGGGCCGAACCAGTCGCAGAAATCGAGGCACTTCTCCAGCCAGCCGTAGGGCAGGTCGGCGGCCACACCGCCGATGCGGAAATAGTTGTTGTTGATCAGCCGCTGGCCGGTGGCCGCTTCCCAGAGGTCGTAGATCATCTCCCGCTCGCGGAAGATGTAGAAGAAGGGGGTCTGGGCGCCCACGTCCGCCAGGAAGGGGCCCAGCCAGAGCAGGTGGTTGGCGATGCGGTTGAGCTCCAGCATCAGCACGCGGATGTAGCTGGCGCGCCTGGGCACCGGCACATCAGCCAGCCGCTCGGGGGCGTTGACCACGATCGCCTCGTAGAACATGCCGGCCGCATAGTCCATGCGGCTCACGTAGGGCACGAACATCACGTTCGTGCGGTTCTCGGCGATCTTCTCCATGCCGCGGTGCAGGTAGCCGATCACCGGCTCGCAATCCACCACGTCCTCGCCGTCGAGGGTCACCACCAGCCGCAGCACCCCGTGCATCGAGGGGTGGTGCGGCCCGAAGTTGACCACCATCGGCTCCGTGCGCGTTTCCAGCTGCGTCATGGGGCCGAGGGGACAGGCGTTGACGGGAATCTTAGGAAGACAGGGCGGTGGCAACGTCCGTGGCGGCGAAGTCGTCGCCCTTGAACAGCAAGGGGGCGTTCAGGGCCCGGGCCAGGCCGTAGCTGAAGCAGTCGCCCAGGTTGAGCCCGGCCCGGTGGCGCCCCTTGCCGTAGCGGCGCCAGCCCTCCAGGGCCCAGTGCAGTTGGTGTTGGTCAAATGGCATCACCTCAACCCTCAGCGCCAGCAACAGCTGCTCCACCTCGGTGGCTTCGATGCCATGCCGCTCGCTTTCTGCCACCAGGCCCAGCTCCAGGCGGGATGCGGCGCTGAGATGTACGACGGTTGCCCGTGTCGCTGCATCGAGCAGGGCCTCGGCGTCGCTCTCCTGCAGCAACAGGGCCATCAGCGCCGAGGTGTCGATCACGATCGCGGTCACACCGGCAGTCCGTGCTCGTCGTACAGCTCGTCCTGGAGCTCCTGGCTGGTGCGGCCCTGCCATTCGGGGCGGGCGCTGGTGCGGGCACAGATGGCTCGAATGGCCGCTTTTCTGGCTTCGATGGCCTCAGGGCCTTCCGGGCTGGGGCAGCGCTCCAGCTCGGCCCGCAGCGCCTGGCGCACCGCGTCGGTGACGGTGGTGGAGCGGCGGGCCGCCAGCTCACGGGCCATGGCGTGGACCGCGGGGTCCTTGATGTTCATTCCCATGGCGCTAGAGGGCCCATGGCGCTGGAGGCCCCATGGCTCGAGGGGTAGAAAGCTGCGCTTATTCTACCTTTGCTTCGCGGTTCAGGATGGCGGGATGGGATCTTCGCCACCCGCTGCAGCCGTTTTTGAGCACGTGCCCGTGCTGGCCGAGGCCGTGCTGGCCGGCCTGGCGCCCCTGGCTGGTCTGCTGGCGGAGCGGCCTGGATGCGGCGGCACGCTGATCGACTGCACCCTCGGCGGCGGCGGCCACAGCGCGCTGCTGCTGCAGGCCCATCGCGGTTTGCGCGTGGTGGGGCTGGACCAGGACCGGAGCGCCCGCGCCGCCGCCGCCGAGCGCCTCGCCCCCTTCGCTGATCGCGTGCAGATCGTGGCCACCAACTTCGCCGAGTACACCCCCAGCGAGCCGGCCGTGGCGGTGCTGGCCGACCTGGGCGTGAGCAGTCCGCAGCTGGATGTGGCGGCGCGGGGCTTCAGTTTCCGGCTCCCCGGTCCGCTGGACATGCGCATGAACCCCGAGCGCGGTGAAACCGCAGGGGAGCTGATCGACCGGCTCGAGGAGACGGCGCTGGCCGATCTGATCTACGCCTACGGCGAGGAGCGGCTGTCGCGCCGGATCGCCCGCCGCATCCAGGAGCAGGGGCCCTGGGGCGATCCGGCTCATCCGCGCACCACCGCTGACCTGGCCTACCTGGTGGCGGGCTGCTATCCGCCGCCGGCGCGTCGGGGCCGCATCCACCCGGCCACCCGCACCTTCCAGGCCCTGCGCATCGCCGTGAACGATGAGCTGGGGGTGTTGGACAAGCTGTTGCACCAGGCGCCCGACTGGCTCGTGCCGGGTGGTCTGCTGGCGATCATCAGCTTCCATTCCCTGGAGGACCGGCGCGTGAAGACGGCGTTTCTGACCGACGAGCGCCTGGAGCGCATCACGCGCAAGGCGATCCAGGCCAGCCCCGAGGAAGCCGAGGCCAACCCCCGCAGCCGCAGCGCCCGGCTGCGCATCGCCCGGCGCCGACCATGAGTCGCCTTGATCTGGTCTGGTGGGCCGCTCTGCTGATTCAGCTGCTGGCCATCCCCGGCACCCTGTTGCCGGTGCTGCCGGGGCTGGCCCTGCTGCCGCTGGGGACGGGCCTGTGGCTGTGGGCCGTGGGCTGGAGCGCGGGGTGGCCGGCCTTTGCCCTGGCCTGGGTGCTGCTGGCCCTGGGCTGGGGGGCTGAGGCCCTCGGCCTGGTGCTCGGCCCGGCCCGGCTGCAGGCCACCCGCTGGGCCTACATCGGCGCTGGCCTCGGCCTGCTGGTGGGGCTGCTGGGCCTGCTGCCGGCCTTGCCGGTGGGCGGTCCGCTGCTGGGGGCCCTGTTGGGGCCGCTGCTGGGGGCAAGCCTGGGGGAACTGGTGAGCGCCCCCACCTCTCTCGGGCCGCTGGGGTTGCTGCGGCTGCGCCGCTCGGTGCTGGTGGGGCTGGCGGTGGTGGCCGGCATGCTGGTGAGCCGGCTCGCCCAGATGCTCCTGGCGATGGTGGGGGCGCTGGGCTTTCTGGTGCTCAGCCGTTGAACAGGCTGTTGGGCGATTCACTCAGCAGGCCGGTGCGGTCTTCGCTGCCGAACAGCTGGCGGTAGGCAGCGGTGCTGATGCACACCGCCAGTGGGGCCGCGGCCAGCAGGCCCACCCCGCAGAGCAGGGCACCCACCAGCAGGATCGCCCCCTGCAGCAGGGCCAGCAGCAGCACCCACCACCACTGGGGATCCACCCCCTCGCGGCCCCGTTGCAGGGTCGCCAGCGGGCCGGGCCCTTCCAGCAGCGCCACCCAGGGCAGGAAGGATTGGCCCACCAACAGATAGATCAGCACCACCAGAGCGGCAACGGCGGGCAGGGCCGCCAGCCAGGGCTGCAGCTGGGCCAGTCCGAACATCAGGATTCCCGCCGCCAGCAGCACCACCAGCACCAGCACGCCCAGGGTGAGCTGCCGCAGCAGCAGCCGGCCCGAGGCGCGGCCGTCCCAGCGGCTGAAGGTGTTCCAGCCCGGTCGGTCGCCGTTGAGGGCCGTCCAGGCGCCCCGGATCAGCCCCACCGTGCCCCAGAGGTTCACGATCACCTGGCCCACGGTGCCGACGATCACGGCACTCACGAGCAGCGGAGTGGCTGGCTGACTGGCCTCCGGCAGGGCATCCAGATTGGTGAGAGCCTGGAACAGCAGCGACAGGCCGCCGCTGAGCAGGGTGAACAGCACGAAGGGCCAGGGGGAGCGGCTGAACGCCCGCCAGCCGTCCTCCACTGCCGCCCCCAGCCGCAGTGGCCTGGTGCTGTCGGGAATGAATGTCACGAGATCCGCGCCGCTGAGCGGACCGTAGCGATCTCCGGCCGTCCTGCCACCCATGCCGCTGGCTCAGCCCCGCAACTCCCGCACCGCGTCGGTCACCACATCAATCGCCAGGTCGATCTCGGCGCTGGTGGTGGCGCGGCCCAGACCGAACCGGATCGAGGCGGCGGCCTCGGCCCGGCTGCGCCCCAGGGCGGCCAGCACATGGGAGGGGGAGCCCTGGCTGCAGGCCGAGCCGCTGCTCACCGCCAGCCGGCGCCGCAGCCGCTGGTGCAGGGCGGCGCCATCCACCGCCAGCACGGTGATGTTCAGGTTGTGGGCCAGGCGCAGTGGCCCCGGAGCCGGGCCATTGCGCTGCACGCCCCCGAGCCGTTCCAGAGCGGTCCAGAGCCGATCGCGCAGGCCCCCCAGCCGCAGGGCCCGACTCGCCCGGTCGGCCTCCGCCAGCTGCAGGGCCTCCCCCAGCCCCACCACCAGCGGCACCGGCACGCTGCCGGCCCGGCGCCCGTGCTCCTGACCGCCGCCGTGCAACTGGGGCGCCAGTTCCACCCCCTGCCGCACCAGCAGCGCCCCCACCCCTGGCGGCCCGCCGCACTTGTGGCCGCTCACGCTCAGCAGATCAATGCCGAGGGCTTCGATCGCCAGGGGGATGTGGCCGGCGGCCTGGGCGGCATCCACATGCAGCAGGGCCCCGACGCGCCGGCAGAGCGCCGCCACCTCCGCCAGGGGCTGGAGCACACCGATCTCGTTGTTGGCGGCCATCACGCTCACCAGCAGCACGTCATCGCCGAGGGCGTTCTCCAGCGCCGCCAGCTCCAGCCGGCCATCCGGCTGCACCGGCAGCAGGCTGAGCGGAAAGCCGTGGCGCTCCAGGTAGCGCAGCGGATCGAGCACGGCCCGGTGCTCGCTCACCAGACTCACCAGCCGCCGCCGCCGTGAGCCGCCGCTGAGGGCCGCTTCGGCCACGCCCTTGAGGGCCAGGTTGTTGGCCTCGGTGGCGCCGCTGGTGAACACCACTCCCTCCGGCCCGGCCCCCAGAACGGTCGCCACCTGGCCCCGGGCCCGCTCCACCGCTGCCGCCGCCGCCAGGCCGGGCCTGTGGCCGCGGCTGGCGGGGTTGGCGGGATGCTCGCTCCACCAGGGCGCCATCGCCGCCAGCACGGCCGCGTCGCAGGGGGTGCTGGCCTGGTGGTCGAGGTAGGCGAACATGGCTGGTCGTGCCTGCCGCCATGCTGACAACCCCAAGCCACGATGGCGGTTGGCGGCTGGTCGCTGCCGGACTGGCCCTGGTGGCGGCGGCTGCCGGATTGGTTCCCGTCCCGCTCCGGGCCGAGGAGGGCCCGCCGGATCGGCCCCCCGGCCTGATCCTGCTGGAGGAGCGGCCCAGCCAGCAGGGCCTGCGGGTGCTCGGGCTGCACAGCCCCAGGCCCGATCCCACCAGTCCCGGGGTGGTGCGGGTGCAGCTGTGGGTGCAGCAGGGCAACGACGCCACGGTGCGCACCGACACGCTGCGCTGTTCGAGCACGGCGCCGATGCGGATCACCAACGAGCGGGGGCGCTGGCTGCTGCGCGAGCTCAACCCCGGCGGACCGATCACCGCCGCCAATCGCGTCGACCACCTGGTGTGGTGGGCCATCTGCCATCCGGAGCAGGCGGGGCGGGATCCCGCCACGCTCCAGACCCTGGCCCGCCAGCTGGGCTACAGCGGCACCCTGCGGGAATCCGAGCAGGTGCTGCCTGGACGCGGCCGCTGAGGTTCTGCAGACTGGCGCTCATGAGCACAGACAGCCCCGCCGCCTCAGCCGAAGGCGATGCCCCTGAGATGCCCAGCCAGCCGGCCCGGCTGCTGCTGGTCGACGATGAGCCTGGCCTGCGCGCCGCCGTGACGGCCTACCTGGAGGACGAGGGCTTTGCCGTCACCACCGCCAACGACGGCGAGGAGGGCTGGCAGAAGGCCCAGGAGCTCCTGCCCGACGTGGTGATCAGCGACGTGATGATGCCCCGCTGCGATGGCTACGGCCTGCTGAAGAAGCTGCGGGCCGATGAGCGCCTCGGCGGCACACCGGTGATCTTTCTCACCGCCAAGGGCATGACCGCCGACCGCATCGCCGGCTTCCAGGCCGGCTGTGACGACTACATCCCCAAGCCCTTCGATCCCGACGAGCTGGTGGCCCGGGTGCGCAACGTGCTGCGCCGCCAGGAGCGGCTGCTGGCCGAGGCGGCCCGCTTTGCCGATGCCGACATCGGTCAGATGGCGCGGCAGATCACCGAGATCCGCTCCCTGCTCGGCAGTGGCGGCAGCCCCAGGCCGGCCGCTGGCGCCGGTGAGCTGAGCTTCACCCCGCGTGAGGCGTCGGTGCTGCAGCTGGTGGCGGAGGGGCTGATGAACAAGGAGATCGCCCGGCGGCTGGAAACCTCGATCCGCAACGTGGAGAAGTATGTGAGCCGCCTGTTCATCAAGACCGGCACCGCCAGCCGCACCGAGCTGGTGCGCTACGCCCTCGAACACGGCCTTGTCGACTGAGCCGGCCCCAGCCGACTGGATCCCCGCCGCCTGCAACGGCGGCCACATCTATCGCGACCGGGTCGGCTCCGACGCTGCGGGCCTGAGCGTGAGCGCCTACTACGCCGACCGGTATCGCCATTCCGATGCGGCGGTGTGGCGGCAGCGGCTCGCCGCCGCTGAGATCCGCAGGAACGGCCAGCAGCTCCGGGCCGATGTCCCCCTCGCAGCCGGTGATCGGCTCAGCTGGCATCGGCCCCCCTGGCAGGAAGGGGCCGTGCCGGTGCTGCCCGGCCCCCTGTTCGACGACGGCGACCTGGTGGCGTTCAACAAACCCGCCGGACTGCCGGTGTTGCCGGCCGGGGGCTGGCTGGAGCACACCGTGCTGGGTCAGATCGGGCGGCAGGTGGCGGGTGCCCCTCGCCCGGTGCATCGCCTCGGCCGCTTCACGTCCGGGCTGCTGCTCTGTGCCCGCCGCTCCACCAGCCGCGCCTGGCTGAGCGCCCGGCTGCGCGACAGCAGCCTGCCGGCAGAGGCCGGCTCCGGCCCCTGCCGCAAGCTCTACCGGGCCCTGCTGCAGCCACCGCAGCCCGGTTCACCCCTGCTGGCCCTGGAGCCTGGCGCCGCTCTGGCGCTGACCACGCCGATCGGCCGGCGTCCCCACTCGCGCCTCGGCAGCGTCTGGGCTGCTGCGGGGGGCGACCAGGGCACGGACCCCGGCCCGGTCCTGGCGGCCCGCAGCCTTCTCACCCTGCTGGAGCGCCGCCCGCACGCCTGGCTGGTGGAGCTGGAGATCGCCACGGGCCGGCCCCATCAGATCCGCATCCACACCGCCGCCGCCGGGGCGCCGCTGCTGGGTGATCCCCTCTACGGTTCTGGGGGTGTGCCGCAGGATCTGGCCTTGCCCGGCGACGGCGGTTATCACCTGCACGCCCACCGCCTGGAGCTGCCCCTGCCGGATGGCCGGCGGCTGGCGCTGGTGGCGCCGCTGCCCGCCTGCCTGGTTCACAGGGGGGACGCCGCCGGCGATGGCTGATCCTGCCGGCCAGCTCAACCTGCTGGCTGCCGAAGTGGTGGGCTGCCCCGCCGTGGCCTTGATCGAGCGGCCTGGCCTGCGGCTGCAGCACCGAGCCGCCTGGCTGCCGCCGGCTGCCGCCACAGCCCTCCAGGCCAGCCTGGAGCGGCAGGTGCCCTGGAAGCAGGAGGCGATCAGCCTCTATGGCCGCCGCCAGCCCCTGCCGCGGCTCACCTGCTGGATGGCCGATCCCGGCTGCGGCTACCGCTACAGCGGCCTGGCCAACGTGATCGAGCCCTGGTCGCCGGCCGCCGCCGAGCTGCGCGAGGCCCTGCACCAGCTCACCGGCTGGCGGTTCAACTCCCTGTTGCTCAACCGCTACCGCGACGGCCGTGATGCCATGGGCTGGCATGCCGATGACGAACCGGAGCTGGAGGCGGAGGCGCCGATCGCCTCCCTCAGCCTGGGAGCCCCCCGCGACTTCCGGTTGCGGCCGCGGCCCAGCCCCCGGCGTGCCCTTCGGCCACCGCCGCAGGGTTACGGCGAGGACCTGCCCACCTGCGCCCCGTTCAACCTGACTCTGCACAGCGGCGATCTGCTGCTGATGGAGCCCCCCACCCAGCTCTGGTGGCAACATGCCGTGCCCCGCCGGCTGCGGGTGCAGGCGGAGCGCTTCAACCTCACCTTCCGGGTGGTGCGAATTGCATGATGGGACCTGTGGGATGGGGCTTCAGCCCCGCTCGAAGGCGATCAGCCGGGAGAAATAGAAGGGGGCCTGGTTGAGGCTGCGGCGCACCGGGCGGAAGCCTGCGGCTGCAGCCGCCTTCACGATGCCCTCCTCGCGCAGGGTGTAGGCGCGGGTGGTCTTGCTGGGGCCGGGGAACAGCTGGCCGATGCCCTTGAGCAGAGCCAGCAGCGGGGTGTAGGGCGCGAAGCTCACGATCAGGTGGCGCTCCGCCAGGCCAGCCAGGTGGGCCACCATCTCCTCGGCGGCGGCCTGGGGGTAGTGGATGAACACGTCCAGGCAGATCACGGTGTCGTAGCGGCCCTCCAGGCTTTCCAGGTCGGAGGCGCTGAACTGCAGCCGCTCGCCGCTGAGGCCGGCCGCCTCGGCGCGGCGACGGGCCTCAGCGGCCATCGCCTCGGAGAGGTCGGAGGCGGCGATCGAGCCGGCCCCCAGCTGGGCCAGGGGGATCGCCAGGCTGCCGACGCCGCAGCCGGCATCGCAGAAGCTGCGGCCCGCCAGATCGCCCTGCTCCTGCAGCCAGGCGAGCACGTTGTCGACGGTCTTCTGATGGCCGATGCGGATGTTCCGCTGCACCTTGTTGACCTCGTCGGACTCGCTGTAGATGCGGTTCCAGCGCTCGAAGCCGGTGGTCTCGAAGTAGCCCTTCACCTCCTCCTTTTCGGCCTCCTTTTCGGCCTGCTTGCCGGCCTGATCGCTGCCCGGGCGGGGAGTCAGCAGCTGCTCAGGGGCCATGGGCGCGCGGGGGAAGTGGCGCGGATCCTAGGCAGCGGCCCCGGCGGTTTCAGGTTCGGCGGCCCGCCGCCAGTTCAGGACTCCGTCCGCCTGCCGCCGCCAGCGCAGCGCCTCCCCCAGCGGGGAGTGCAACAGCATCGCGGCGGGGTCGCGCTGATCGCCCAGAACGCGGCGGGGCAGCACCGTGGCGGCAGCGATCGCCCGCTCGGGCGGCGCTCCCCAGCTGGTCAGTCGCCGCACCCCCTCCAGCAGCGGCAGGGTCACGCCGGCCAGGGTGCCGTCCTCCAGCCGGCAGCTGCCGTCCTCCACCAGCAGCACCCGCGCGTCCCAGCGGTGCCTCCCTTCGCCGAGACCGTAGGGGGCCAGGGCATCGCTCACCAGCACCACCTGCTCCGGCGCCAACCGCTGCAGCAGCAGGGCCATCGTCGGGGCAACGTGCACGCCGTCGGCGATCAGCCCCAGGGCGATGTCGCCCCGCAGGGCCGCCGCCGCCAGCGGCCCGGGGGCGCGGTGGTGCAGGCCGGCCATGGCGTTGAAGCTGTGGGTGAGCATCGTCACGCCGGCCTCGAAGGCGGCGTTGGCGTCCGCTTCGCTGGCGGCGCTGTGGCCCAGGCTCACCACGATGCCCCGTTGGCGCAGGGCCTCGATCACCGCGCCGGCGCCCTCCAGTTCCGGCGCCAGCGTCACTAGATCGATCTGGTCTTCAAAGCCGCCGATCCGCTCGATCAGACCCTCCAGGCTGGCAGCCGCCAGGTGCTGCTCGGGGTGGGCGCCGCGGCGCGAGGGGTTGAGAAACGGCCCTTCCAGGTGGGCGCCAAGCAGCTGACAGCGGCCCGGCCGGTGCTGCTGGCGTGCCTGCTCCAGCACGGCCAGGGCCTGGCGGAGCGGCGCCACGCCGCAGGTCACCAGGGTGGGGCAGATCGCCTCCACGCCATCGCGCCAGAGCCGCTCCAGCAGCTCCAGCAGCCGGGGCAGATCGGCTGCGCTCAGTTCGGGAAAAGCGAGGCCGAGGCCACCGTTGATCTGCAGGTCCACCCCGGCCGGACTCAGCCAGTCGCCCCCCCAGTCGTCGCCGGCGGCCTGGCTGCCGGAGTCAATCGGCTCGACGGTCGTGATCCAGCCTTCCCCGTCCACCGCCAGCCGCCAGCGCCGGTCGGCGCCATGGCTGCAGCGGCTGGCCAGGGGCAGGCGCACGTTGCTGATCCAGCGCATGACCGGGGGAGGCACGACAATGCATCCATCCTGCGTTGTCCGCCGTTGAGCGCCATCTCCTCCAGCCCAGCCCCGCCGCGGGTGGCGGTGGTGATGGGCAGCGATTCCGACCTGCCCACCATGCAGCCGGCGGTGGCGATGCTGGAGCGCTTCGGCGTGGGCTGCGAAGTGCGGGTGCTTTCGGCCCATCGCACGCCGCTGGAGATGCTGGCCTTCGCCCGGGAGGCCCGCCAGCGGGGGCTGCAGGTGATCATCGCCGGCGCCGGTGGCGCCGCCCACCTGCCCGGCATGGTGGCCTCGCTCACCACCCTGCCGGTGATCGGCGTGCCGGTGCAGACCCGCGCCCTCTCCGGGGTGGATTCGCTGCACTCGATCGTGCAGATGCCCGCCGGCATCCCGGTGGCCACCGTGGCGATCGGTGGCGGTGCCAATGCCGGCCTGCTGGCGGTGCAGATCCTGGCCACCGCCGAGGCCGATGCCAGCCTCGCCGAGGCCCTGGCGGCCTACCGGGACGAGCTGCATGGCCAGGTGCGGGCCAAGGACGCCCGATTGGTGGAGCTGGGCAGCGCTGCCTATCTCGAGCAGATGGGCTGAGGGAGCTGAGGGATGCTGGAACGCCTGGTGCTGCCCCCCTGGTTGAAGGCCGGTCTGGCCTTGCCGCTGCTGGTGCTCAACCTCTGGGTGCTGCGCCAGCTGCTGTTGCCCCTGGCGCCGTTTCCGGCCCTGTTTGTGGCGGCGGCCCTGATCGCCTTCCTGCTCGATATCCCCAGCCTCTGGCTGCGCCAGCGCGGCCTGCCCCGGGCGCTGGTCACCGTGCTGGTGCTGGGGGTGGGGCTTGGCGTGCTGGTGCTGGCGCTGGTGTGGATCGTGCCGCGGCTGATCGAGCAACTGGGGGAGCTGGTGGCGGCGCTGCCGAGCTGGCTGGCCCAGGCCGAAACCTGGCTCGATGCGCTCGAGGCCTGGGCCGCTCAGCAGGGGATTCCCACCGATTTCGGCAACCTCAGCAGCGACCTGCTCACCCGGGTGAGCAGGATCGCCAGCCAGCTCAGCCAGCGGCTGCTGGGCTTGCTCGGCGCCACGGTGGGCATCACCGTGAACACGGTGATCGTGCTGGTACTGGCCGTGTTCCTGCTGCTGGGTGGCGAGCGGGTGACGGCCGGCCTGGCCCAGTGGCTGCCGCCGGGGGTGCGCCAGCTGGTGGTGCTCACGATCAATCGAACCTTCAGGGGCTACTTCGCCGGTCAGGTGCTGCTGGCCCTGATTCTCAGCGGTCTGCAGATGCTGGTGTTCACCCTGCTGCAGATTCCCTATGGCGTGCTGTTTGCCGTGGCGATCGGCTTCACCACCCTGATTCCCTACGCCAGTGCCGTCACGATCGTGCTGGTGAGCGCCCTGCTGGCGCTGGAGGATCCGCGCACCGGTCTGGAGGTGCTGGCCGCAGCCATCACGGTGGGTCAGCTGGTCGACCAGGTGATCCAGCCGCGGCTGATGGGCAGCATCGTCGGGCTGCAGCCGGCCTGGCTGTTGATCAGCCTGCCGGTGGGTGCGCGCCTGGGCAGCCTGCTGGGTCTTGGCGAGCTGCTGGGGCTGCTGCTGGCCGTGCCGGTGGCCAGCTGCGCCAAGACCTTCCTGGATGCCTGGGGGAACCAGTTGCGGGCCGC
>CAMDLO010000036.1 GCA_945901765.1 Cyanobium sp. NIES-981
CCTTCGAAGGCGGCAGCAGCCTGCTGGGCCGCTTCGAAGGTGCTCTCGGCGGCGGCGGCATCGATGGTGCTGCCGAGCTGGGCACCGTTCACGAGCACGGTGACTTCATCCGATTCCACTTCGGCAAAGCCGCCGAGCAGGGCGATCGAGGACCAACCGTTGCCGTCACGCAGCCGCATCACCCCGGTTTCCAGGGCAGCGAGCATGGTCACGTGGCCTGGAAGGATGCCCACCTGGCCGGTGGTGCTGGGCAGGATCACTTCCTCGGTGGTGCCGTCGTAAACGCTCTGATCAGGGGCCAGAACGCGCAGGGTGAGACTCATGGCGTGATTTCCTCAGGGGTGACCGGGGTCGATCAGCCCTTGGCCTCCGAGAGGATCTTCTCGGCCTTGGCCTTCACCTCATCGATGTTGCCCACCAGGTAGAAGGCCGCTTCGGGAAGGTGGTCGAGCTCGCCAGCCAGGATCATGTTGAAGCCCTTGATCGTGTCTTCGAGTTTCACGTACTTGCCGGGCATGCCGGTGAAGATCTCAGCCACGAAAAAGGGTTGGGAGAGGAACTTCTCGATCTTGCGGGCACGGTCGACGGTGCGACGGTCATCCTCGGAAAGTTCATCCAGACCCAGAATGGCAATGATGTCCTGCAGTTCCTTGTAGCGCTGCAGGGTGCTCTGCACGGCCCGGGCGGTGCGGTAGTGCTCATCGCCAACCACCGCCGGCTGCAGCATGGTGCTGGTGGAGTCGAGGGGATCCACGGCCGGATAGATGCCCTTGGAGGCCAGACCGCGGCTCAGCACGGTGGTGGCATCCAGGTGGGCGAAGGTGGTGGCGGGAGCCGGGTCGGTGAGGTCGTCAGCCGGCACGTAGACCGCCTGGATCGAGGTGATCGAGCCCTCGAGGGTGGAGGTGATGCGCTCCTGGAGCATGCCCACATCGGTGCCGAGGGTGGGCTGATAGCCCACAGCCGAAGGCATGCGGCCCAGCAGGGCGCTCACCTCGGAGCCGGCCTGCACGAAGCGGAAGATGTTGTCGACGAACAGCAGCACGTCCTGCTTGTTCACGTCGCGGAAGTGCTCGGCCATGGTGAGGGCCGACAGGCCGACGCGCATGCGGGCGCCGGGGGGCTCGTTCATCTGGCCGTAGCAGAGGGCCACCTTCGACTTGGAGAGATCGTCGGGATTGATCACCCCCGACTCCTTGAATTCCTCGTACAGGTCATTGCCCTCGCGGGTGCGCTCGCCGACACCGGCGAACACCGAAACACCACCGTGCTCCTTGGCGATGTTGTTGATCAGCTCCTGGATCAGCACGGTCTTGCCCACACCGGCGCCGCCGAACAGGCCGACCTTGCCGCCCTGGCGGTAGGGAGCCAGCAGGTCGATCACCTTGATGCCGGTCTCAAACACCTTCGGCTTGGTTTCCAGCTCAGTCAGGCTGGGGGCGGGGCGGTGAATCGAGGCGGTCTCCGAGGTCGCCACCGGGCCCTGCTCGTCGACCGGTTCACCCAGCACGTTGAAGATGCGGCCCAGGGTGGCTTCACCCACAGGAACGGAGATCGGGGCGCCCGTGTCGAGAGCCTCCATGCCGCGCACCAGACCGTCGGTGCTGCTCATGGCCACGGCGCGCACGCGGTGATCGCCCAGCAGTTGCTGCACTTCGGCGGTGAGAGCAACGTCCTGGCCGGCCGAGTTCTTGGCCTCGATGCGCAGGGCGTTGAAGATGCGGGGCAGCTTGCCGGCGGGAAATTCAACGTCGAGCACCGGGCCGATCACCTGCCGGACGATGCCTTTGGTGCCGGTGGCAGTTGCAGCAGCCATATGTAGGGGAGTGACGGAGGGTGCTGATCAGGGCTGCGGGTCGCTGCGCGGACCCAACCCTTCGAAGCGGCGCAACCTTACCACCGTGCAGTGACCCCAAGCGGATGCGGCCGCCACAGGGGCGGTTCGGTCACCCGCACAGCTGCGGGCTGGTTCTGGCGCCTTCCATTCCCATAGGTTGGCACTCGCGTGGGTCGAGTGCCAGATCGGTGATCAAGCCGGTCTGCTGCTTCTCCTGCGTTGGCGTCTCAGGCGCCATGCCGTTGCAATCGCATTGATCCATGGCTGCTGTTTCTCTCAGCGTCTCCACTGTCAAGCCCCTTGGAGACCGCATCTTCATCAAGGTCTCCGCTTCGGAGGAAAAGACCGCCGGCGGCATCCTGCTGCCCGACACCGCCCAGGAGAAGCCCCAGGTGGGTGAGGTGGTGCAGGTCGGCCCCGGCAAGCGCAACGACGACGGCACCCGCCAGGCACCCGAAGTGGGCGTGGGCGACAAGGTGCTCTACAGCAAGTACGCCGGTACCGACATCAAGCTCGGCGCCGATGACTATGTGCTCCTGTCAGAGAAGGACATTCTGGCTGTCGTCAGCTGAATGCAGCGGGTCTTCCGCATTCCGCTCCATTTTAAACAACCGTTCAACAACGAGTTTCGCCTTCCATGGCTAAGCGCATCATCTATAACGAGCAGGCCCGACGCGCCCTCGAAAAAGGGATCGACATTCTCGCCGAGTCTGTCGCCGTCACCCTCGGCCCCAAGGGCCGCAACGTGGTGCTGGAGAAGAAGTTCGGCGCCCCCCAGATCATCAATGATGGCGTCACGATCGCCAAGGAGATCGAACTGGAGGATCACATCGAGAACACCGGTGTGGCCCTGATCCGCCAGGCCGCCTCCAAGACCAACGACGCCGCCGGTGACGGGACCACCACCGCCACCGTGCTGGCCCACGCCATGGTGAAGGCTGGCCTGCGCAACGTGGCCGCCGGAGCCAACGCCATCACCCTCAAAAAGGGCATCGACAAGGCTTCCGAGTTCCTCGTCAAGAAGATCGAGGAGCACGCCAAGCCGATCAGCGACAGCAACGCCATCGCCCAGGTGGGCACCATCTCCGCCGGCAACGACGAAGAGGTGGGCCGCATGATCGCCGACGCCATGGACAAGGTTGGCAAGGAAGGTGTGATCTCCCTGGAAGAAGGGAAGTCGATGACCACCGAGCTGGAGGTCACCGAGGGCATGCGCTTCGACAAGGGCTACATCTCGCCCTACTTCGCCACCGACACCGAGCGGATGGAAGCGGTGCTCGAGGAGCCCTACATCCTGCTCACCGACAAGAAAATCGGCCTGGTGCAGGACCTGGTGCCCGTGCTCGAGCAGATCGCCCGCACCGGCAAGCCCCTGCTGATCATTGCTGAGGACATCGAGAAGGAAGCGCTCGCCACCCTGGTGGTGAACCGCCTGCGCGGTGTGCTCAATGTGGCGGCCGTCAAGGCCCCCGGCTTCGGCGATCGCCGCAAGGCCATGCTCGAGGACATCGCCGTTCTCACCAACGGCCAGCTGATCACCGAGGACGCCGGCCTCAAGCTGGAGAACGCCAAGCTGGAGATGCTGGGCTCCGCCCGCCGCATCACCATCAACAAGGACACCACCACCATCGTGGCCGAAGGCAACGAGGTGGCCGTGAAGGCCCGCTGCGAGCAGATCCGCAAGCAGATGGACGAAACCGACTCCTCCTACGACAAGGAGAAGCTGCAGGAGCGTCTGGCCAAGCTGAGCGGCGGTGTGGCCGTGGTCAAGGTGGGCGCTGCCACCGAGACCGAGATGAAGGACAAGAAGCTGCGCCTGGAAGACGCCATCAACGCCACCAAGGCGGCTGTTGAGGAAGGCATCGTTCCCGGTGGCGGCACCACCCTGGCCCACCTGGCTCCGGCCCTTGAGGAGTGGGCAGCCGCCAACCTGTCCGGCGAGGAGCTGATCGGCGCCACCATCGTCGCTTCCGCCCTCACCGCTCCCCTGAAGCGCATCGCTGAAAACGCCGGTGTGAACGGCTCGGTCGTAGCGGAGCACGTCAAGAACAAGCCCTTCAACGAGGGTTACAACGCTGCCACCGGCGAGTACGTCGACATGCTGGCTGCCGGCATCGTCGATCCTGCCAAGGTGACCCGCTCCGGTCTGCAGAATGCTGCCTCGATCGCCGGCATGGTGCTGACCACCGAGTGCATCGTGGCCGATCTGCCCGAGAAGAAGGAAGCAGCTCCTGCCGGCGGCGGCATGGGCGGCGGCGACTTCGACTACTGATCCCCTGCCACCAGGACCAACGCCAGGCGCCCCGCAAGGGGCGCTTTTTTGTTGACCCGAGCAGGTGGTTTGTTGATCCGGTCAGGGGGGGCGCCGCGGCAGCGCTTTCAGCCCCCGGCGGGATTTGATCAGCCCCCGGCGGGATTCGATCAGCCCTTGGCGGGTTTAAAGGTGAGAGCGACGCCGTTGTTGCAGTAACGCTTGCCGGTGGGGCGAGGGCCATCTTTGAACACATGACCCTGATGACCGCCGCAACGGCGGCAGTGGTATTCGGTGCGCGGCACGATCAGCTTGAAATCCACCTTGGTGCCCACTGCCCCCGGCAGTGGTTGCCAGAAGCTGGGCCAGCCGGTGCCGCTGTCGTACTTGCTCTTGGCGCTGAACAGGGGCAGGTCGCAGCCGGCGCAGTGGTACGTGCCCTGTCGCTTCTCCGCATTCAGCGGACTGGAGAAGGGGCGCTCCGTTCCCTCCTGGCGCAGCACCGCGAAGGCCGGGGCTGACAGGCGTCGTTTCCATTCGGCTTCGCTGAGCTGCCAGGCAGGTTCGCCGGCCTTGCTGGCAGCAGCAGCAGCGCCCGCCGGCAGAAAGGGGAGGGCCAGGCCGCCCAGGGCGCGGCTCACACGGGCCAGCAGGTCCCGACGGGTCATCAACCCAGCCAGCCGGCGCTGAGCACCACCGCCAGGCCGAGGAAGATGGCCAGCAGGGTCCAGGTGATGCGATTGAGGGTCTGCTCGGCGCTGCGGGCGCTGGTGAACATCGAACCACCAGAAGCGGCCAGCCCTCCCATGCCGTCGCCCTTGGGGCTGTGCAGCAGCACACTGATGATCAGCAGAATGCCAGCCGCGAACCAGATCCACGACAAGGTTGTGGTGAGCATCGGGGAACGGCGAAGCTTAAACACTCAGCCTAGGGCGTGAACGCAAGCGGTTCAGGGCAGCCTGTCCAAATCAGCCTCACCAAATCAGCTTAATCAAATCAGCTTGATCAGGTCAGCCTGACCAGCTCAAACCGTGAGCGCCTGGGCGAGGGGGGGGCTGGCGCTGCCGGCGCTGAGCGGGGCGATCAGAGATTGGCCACGCATGTGCTCCGGCTTGGGTAGATCGAGGATCTCCAGCAGCGTCGGGGCGATGTCCGCCAGCCCCCCCTCACTGCGCAACTGCACAGCAGTGCCGTGGCCCGGCAGTTTGCGCGTCTCCCCTTCCACCAGGATCACGGGCACCGGGTTGGTGGTGTGGGCGGTCCAGGGACGCCCGTCCTCCCCCTGCATCACCTCGGCGTTGCCGTGGTCGGCGGTGATCAGCATCGTGCCGCCCATGCGGTTCGTGGCGTCCAGCAGGCGGCCGACGCAGCGGTCCACGGTGGCGATCGCCAGCTTGGTGGCCTCCATCTGCCCCGTATGGCCAACCATGTCGGGATTGGCGTAATTGATCACCACCAGGCTGTAGATGCCCTTGTTGATTGCGGCGATGCAGCTCTCGGTGAGCTGTTCGGCCGACATGGCCGGCGATTGGTCGTAGGTGGAAACCCGCGGCGACGGCACGAGGTGGCGATCTTCGCCGGGGAAGGCCTGCTCGATGCCACCGTTCATGAAGTATGTGACATGCGGGTATTTCTCGGTTTCGGCCGTGCGGAACTGGCGCAGGCCCGCCTCGGAGACCACCTGACCGAGCAGGCCGTCCAGGGATTCCGGCGGGAAGGCCACCGCCACCGGCAGTCCCTTTTCGTACTGGGTGAAGGTGACCACCTGCAGATCGGCGATCCGTTCGCGCGCAAACGGATCGAATTCCTCGAGCACAAGCGCCCGGATCAGCTGGCGCACCCGATCGGGGCGGAAGTTGAAGCACACCAGCCCGTCACCGGCCTGAACGGCACCCGCAGCGATCCGGATCGGCTCGAGAAACTCATCGGTCACGTCGTCCCCATAGGAGCGATCAATCGCTTCGGCGGCCGAGATGGGCGTGATCTCGCCGGTTTCCGTGAGCAGGCGATAGGCCTTCTCCGTGCGCTCCCAGCGGTTGTCGCGATCCATCGCCCAGTAGCGGCCGCAGAGGGTGGCGATCCGGCCGACCCCGGCTTCGCGGATCAGCTCCTCGACCCTGTTCACGAACCCGTGGGCGCTGTTGGGTCGGGTGTCGCGCCCATCGGTGATGACATGCACACATACATCCTGCAGACCTCGGGCCGCCGCCCAGCGCAGCAGGCCGCCCAGATGGTCGATGTGGCTGTGCACCCCCCCATCGGAGCAGAGGCCGATCAGGTGCAGCGTGCCGCCGCTGGCAAGCAGGTGATCGCCCAGGTCATGGAGAGCGGCATTGGCCTGCAGGGAGCCATCGCGCACGGCCTGGGAGATGCGCACCAGCTCCTGGCGGATGATCCGGCCGGCGCCGATGGTGAGATGGCCCACTTCGGAGTTGCCCATCTGGTCATCGGGCAGGCCCACGGCGGCGCCACTGGCCTCGATCAGGGTGTGGGGGTAGGCGTGCCAGAGGGCGTCCATCACCGGGGTGTCCGCCGCCCGGATGGCGTTGTGCGCCGGTTCGTGGCGGTGGCCCCAGCCATCGAGAATGGTCAGCACCACCGGGGCCACAGGTCGGGCACCGCGCGCGTCGGTATCTCGCAGGGGCCCGCCAGCACCCGTAGCATCATCGCCAGCTCCAACGGGGAGGACGGAGGCCCGGGCCTGAGCGCCCTCGAGAGGGTCAGTTGCGACAGACGGGCCGGTCTGGACAGCGTTCATTCCGCCGCCGATCTCGACAGCGTTCATGCCGCCGACAGCCTGATCCGCAGTCTTGGGGGAGGGCTTGGATGACACTGGTTGGGACGATAAAGAGCTCACCCGACTCACCATGCGACGCCTGGTCTGCGCCTCCGAACGCCAACCTACAGCCCGCCTGTTGCCCCTCCTTCGCTGATCCCGCCCAGGTCAGCCTTTGATCACATGGGGTGCAACCTGGCGAACCTGTCCTGCCGGTCGTCAACGCTCCCTGTCGCCCAGCCCCTTCCACCCAGACCGGCCATGCATCGCCTGGAACTGCTCTCGGCCACCGAACTCGGCCGCACCCTCGATCGCCTGGCCTCCCAGGTGCTGGAGGCGGCCATTGATCCAGGGCGTCTGGTGCTGGTGGGCATCCCCACCCGCGGGGTGGCGCTGGCGGAGGTGCTGGCCCAGCGTCTGCGGGAGCTCTGTTCCCGGCCGATCGCCCAGGGCAGCCTCGACCCCACGTTCCACCGCGACGATCTGGAGCGGGTGGGGACCCGGCTGGTGCAGGCCACCGACTTGCCCCCGCACCTCGATGACCTGCATGTGGTTCTGGTGGACGATGTGATCTTCACGGGGCGCACCGTGCGCGCTGCCCTGGAGGCGCTTCAGGCCTGGGGGCGTCCGCGCCGGGTGAGCCTGCTGGTGATGGTGGATCGGGGCCATCGGGAGCTGCCGATCCAGCCCGACTTCTGCGGCCGGGTCGTGCCCACCAGCCGCCAGGAACGGATCGAGCTCTGCCTGCTGGGCATCGATGGGGAGGAAGGGGTGTTTCTCGTGCGCCCCTGACCGGTTCAGGCGGGTTCCAGTTCGTCGGCTCGAAAGTGGGCCCGGAACTTTCCGAAGGCCACGACCACCGGCAGGGTGGGGCTGATCACCCGCCCTTTCCAGTCGCTGAGCACCGTCACCACCTCGCCCTGCTCACCCAGCAGATCGAAGGCCTGGCCGCGGTGCTGGGGATGGTGAAACACCACCACGCTCTGGCACACCTTCACCGGATCGCCTGGCTGCATCATCCTCGGCCACGTTGCGCGGCCAATCTATGCATCCCACCTGCGCTCAGCGCTGACAGGCGGAATCCGGCCCGGCCTCCACCACCTTGCCCCCCAGGGCGGCGCAGCCGCTCTGAAAGGCGCTCCATTCGTTCATGCCCGCCGCGATGCGGCGCTGCACCTCCCGGTCGAGCTGTTCGAGCGGCACCGAGCTGGGCAGGCTGCCGTGGGAGTCGTGCTGCCGCTCCCTGGCGCTCAGGCCGGCGATGCCGGCATCCACGCGGCTGCGCACGGCGCCGGCCCGTTGGCGCCACCAGGGGTGGTCGAGTCGGTTGAGGCTTTCCAGCGCTTCCCACCAGCGCTGCTGCTCGGCGAGGCGGTCCGCTCGCTCCAGTGCCAGACGGTTGCGGGTCCAGACCTGTCTGAACTGATCACCCAGGGCGCTGCCATCGGGGCGATGGTGCTCGCCGATCGCTGCCAGCCGGGCCAGGCTGCCGTCCAGATCGCCAGCCTGGAAGCGCTCCAGGGCCTGCTGGCGCAGGTCCTCCTGCCAGGTTTGCAACTGTCGGCGGTCGGCTGCGGTGCTGCCTGCGGAATTCACCAGTTGCAGCTGCTGGAGCAGGGCGTCGCGCCAGCGCTGCTGCCCCCAGAGCTGGGCCGCCCGCCGGCGCCGGCACTCTCCCTGCTCGGCCGGAGCGCGATCCTGAAGCCAGCGCAGGGCCTGAAGCTGGTCGCTGTAGCGCAGGCAGGCGTCCAGGTCACCGCGGCCGGCGGCCTCGTTCAGCCGCTGCGGCAGCTGGCGCTCCCACCACGCCGCCGCCCCGATTGCCGCTGCCACCAGTCCCAGGGTGACGCCCAGCCAGAGGCGGGGGAGCCGGTGGTGGCGCAGGGCCAAGGTGAGGGGATGGAAGACGAATCTGTTCTATGGACGCGGCGCCTGCCGTGCAGCCTCGCTGGTGCAGCAGCAGCGGCGTCCACTGCGGCTGGGCTCAGCGCTCCTGTGGTGCCAGGGCTATTCAGCGCACCGGCCCCAGGGCGCGGGGCGGCTGCGCGGTGCCACGGAGCAGATCGTGGCACTCCAGCATCAGATCACCACTGCCGCTGATGCTGAACCGCAGCCGCAGCCGGTCCACGGCGGCTTGGCCCGGCGGCTCGAGCGGCACTGGTGCAGGCTGCTGCGGCCAGGGGCAGACCTCGGCATCCCCTGCCTGCCAACGCCGCAGCTGCGGCAGGCCGTCTTCAAACACCACCTCATGGCGCTGGCCAGCGGCTGGTTCACCCAGCACCAGCTCGATCGCTGGCTGGCCGTTGTGGCTGCAACCCAGCACCAGCTCGAGGGGGGCGGCCGTCGGCCAGCTCTGCCCCGGCAGGAACAGGGGATGCCAGCGATGGCGCTGGCTGCGGCGATCCCAGCAGCGCAGCGAGACCCCTCGCGCCAGCACGTCCTTCACCCGCACGCCGGGGGTCAGGGCCAGGGCCCCGAGCGCCACGGCCTCCACCGGTCGACGGTCGTGCAGGGGCACAGCGGCGAGCCGGTCCTGCAGCCAGCGGCGCACGGGCGGCAGGCGGCTGCTGCCGCCGACCGGCAGCACGGCGGCGATGGCGTCGGTGCGGATCGAGGCGGCTCGGCCCGCCGCCAGCACCGTCTCGAGCAGCTGGTCCAGACCGGCGAGGAACCCCTGCCGCTCCAGCAGCTGGGCCAGCGCCTGCCGGCTGAAGTGCAGCTCCCGCAACCGGCCGGCGGCGTCGGGCCACAGCGCCAGGGTGGTCTCCTGGTCGCTCAGCCCGCACTTGAGCTGTTCACAGGCCTCCAGCAGCGTGCCGCTGGCGGGCTGATCCGGACAGAGCTGCGCGGCGATCCAGCGATCGATGTCCCGCCCGCCGATGGCCAGACCGGCCTTGCCGATCACCCGGGCGGCGCGCAGACGCTGCCCGCTGTGCGCCAGGTCGCGACCGGCGAAGCGCAGCAGCTGGGCGATCGGGGCTGCCCGCCCCTCGCCGCCCTCAAGCTGCACCAGGCAGACATCGATGGTGCTCCCCCCCAGATCCACCACCAGCACGGTGCTGCCGGCGGGGAGCCCCGCGCCGATCGCCGCCGCGGTGGGTTCGTCCACCAGGGCGACCTCGGGCACGGCCAGGGGGCGGCAGGCCTCCAGCAGCCAGGTGCGGTAGCCCGGGGGGGCTTCGACCGGGGCGGTCAGCACCAGCCGCTCGGGGTTCAGATCCGCGGGCAGGGCCTGCCAGAGCCGCTGCAGCAGCAGGCTGCCGGCTCGCTCCGGGCTGAGGGGCAGGCCGCCAGCGCTGCCCGGTCGCTCCGGACCGGCGATCCGCCGCTTGAAATCGCGCTGCAGGCCGGGCGCATCGGCGTGGGCCAGCCCCGCTTCCAGCACCTGCCGACCCACCAGCGGCTGGCTGTGGTTCGGATCGTTCAGCCAGAGCAGCGTCGGCACCACCAGCGGATCGCTGAGGCTGTACGGCGGCAGGGCGAGCAGACTCGGCGGCCGATCGCCCTGTTGATGGGCGACCACCGTGGTGCTGCTGCCGAGGTCGATGGCGATCGTGCCGCCCATGGCCAACCCCCCAGATCAACCAGTTTTAGCGGCCGTCCCTTGAACTAGGGTGAGGAGAAGCAGGTACAGCGGCATGCAGAGCGCTCTCGAGATGAACGCCAAGGATCTGGCCCAGCGCGCCGAAAGCCTCATTCGACACTCCAGCAACAGGTACCTCACCACCGTGCGTATCGCCTTCCGGGCCAAGCAGCGGCGTTTCGACGATTTTGATGGTCTGCTGGATGATTCGATGATCAAACCGGTCCAGCGGGCCATCATCGAACTGAGCGACGAGCAGGATCAACCGGCATTGCTGCCGGGCTGATCGCAGGGCGACCTTGCGAATCCAGGAGGGGCCGGGCTGGCGTTTCGGCCTTGATCCAGGGCGCAGTCCTTTCGCCGTGTTGATCGGATCGGACCACTGGGCTGCCGAACTGACCCTGGCCGAGGCACGGGCGCTGCGCGACGGGGCGTTCGCCCTCCACGCCGAGCTGGCAGCCCTTCAGGATCGGCTGATGCCGGAGGAGGCGATCAGCCTCGAACTGGAGCGCGGCGCCCTCTGGCTGGAGCTGGAGGCCTGCGGCGATGCGCTGGCGCTCCGGTTTGTGCTGCGTGGGGAGGGGCCAGTGCGGGGGCTGGAGGGGGGGTGGGGTGCCGGTGCGACCGCAGCGGTGCTGGCCCTGCTCGGCCAGCTCGATCCAGGCGATGAGACGGCGCGACAGGCCCAGCGATGATCAGCACTGCTGATCGCTTGGGCTTTCCCCGCCGATCCGGCGCCAGGTCGCTGGTTTTCCACCGGTTTTCCCCAGCGGTTGCCGCCAAAGGGCCTTCGTGCCAACGCCGCTGGGGAGAACGGCAGCACTGTCCCTTTCCCCTTGACAGCCCAGCCTGGTGCCTTAAGCCCGCTGCGGCGGTTGTGGGGCTCAGCCGCCGAGCCCAGTGGGGCGCCTTGATCTCAGGCGATGAGACGGCCCCGGTGTCCGCCGGCCGCTGGATTTGACGGTGGCCTGTCCGTGTGGGGAACTGGTGCCCAGCTGTCGTTGCGTCGCCATGGAACCCGCCCTCACCCCCGCTGCCCCGGGCCTGGCTGATGCCGTGGGTCTGCCGCAGCTGGCCGCTGACGCGGCAGCGATGGTGAGCTTTCAGACCGCCGTGCCGGAAGCCCTGCTCCGCGCGATGCGGGTGTTCATCGAAGACCACCCCAACTGGGATCAGTACCGCCTGATGCAGGCAGCCCTGGCCGGTTTTCTCGTGCAGAACGGCATGCGCAGCCGTGAGATCACCCGCTGTTATCTGGCCAATCTGTTCCCCGTTCAAAGCCGGTTCCGCGGCCGCTGATGGGGCAGTGGCGGCCGTGGCGGGCGCTGGGGCAGGGGCCCCGGACGGAACAGCTGGCGGTAGGCCGCCACCAGGGTGCAGCTGGCCAGGGGCAGGGCTGCCACCAGCCCCACCAGCAACAGCAGAAAGCCTGCGAGCACCAGCAGCCCGAGCAGCAGGCAGAGACCAAGGGCCTGGAGCCAGTGGGGATCGATCACCGCCCGGCCACGGCGGAAGGCCTCCAGGGGATTGACCTGACCGAGCACGCTGATCGGCAGGCTGAGGATCTGGTCGGTCAGCAGGTAGACCCAGGCGGCAACCCCGGCCAGCACCGGCAGGCTCACGAGCGCTGGCTGCAGCAGGGCCAGCAGCCAGGTGCTGGCATGGGCCAGCCGCATCACCAGCGCCAGCACCACCAGCACGAGCCCCAGGGTGCCGCCGGCCCGCAGCAGGCTGGCCGGATCGGCTCGCAGCATCAGCCCAAGCCCAGGCCGTTGGCCACTCAGGGCCAGATCGGCGCCGCGGAGCAGGCCCACCCACAGCCACAGCACGCTGATGCCGTAGCCGCTCCAGGCCAGCAGCAGAATGGTGACGGCGATCGGATCGGTCTGCCCGAATGGATCGAGCAGCAGGTCTTCACTCCAGCGGATTCCCAGCTGGCAGAGCAGGTTCAGGCTGCCCACCAGCCCGGTGAACAGCACCAGCGGCCAGGGAGCGGTGCAAAACCCTGCCCACCCCTGTTCCAGAGCCTGGCGGATGGCGATAGCAGGCGTCGGCAGGGGAGCGGATCCCGTGCCGGTACGACGGCGCATCAGCCCTCGAGCAGGCAGAACAGGCGGGCAGCCGTCGGCTCCGGCACGGGCAGGATCGAAAGGCGGTTGCCCTTGCGAACCACCGCCAGCTCCTCGACGCTGAAGGTGTTGCGCAGGGTTTCGAGGCTCAGCAGCCGGGGGAACTCGCGCAGGTAGCGCAGCCGCACGCAGTCCCAGCGGGGGTTGGCAGGGCTGCTTTTCGGGTCGTGGTAGCTGGACGTTGGATCAAACTGGCTTGGGTCGGTGAGACCCGTTTCCACCACCTCCATCAGGCCGACAATGCCCGGGGGCGTGGCATTGGAGTGATAGAAGAATGCCAGGTCTCCGACGGCCATCGATCGCATGAAGTTGCGGGCCTGATAGTTGCGGATGCCATCCCAGAGAGTGGTCTGCTCCTGGCGCAGATGCTGGATCCCATAGACCTCCGGCTCACTTTTCATCAGCCAGTGGGCCATGCTCGATCGATCCACTTCCGGGCCAGGGAATGCTAGGGCCAGGGCATGGCTCTGATCCCTGTCAGAGGGCCTCGACCAGATGGCGGAAATGGTCGCCGCGCGCCTCGAAATCGGCATATTGATCAAAGCTGGCGCAGGCTGGTGACAGCAGCACCGCCTGGCAACTCAAGGCCCGGGCGCACTGTGCGGCCAGCGGAACCGCCTCGTCCAGACCGGCGCAGCTTTCCACCCGGCCCGGGTAGCCGGCATCCTGAAGCAGGGCGGCGAAGCGCTCGCGCGCTTCGCCGTACAGCACCACTGCCCGGGCCTTGCGAGCCAGAGCCTCGATCCAGCCGGTCGCGTCGCCGATCTTGGCCTGGCCGCCGGCCAGCACCACAAGGGGCCCATCAACAGCCCGCAGCGCCACCTCGGCGGCGTCGTAGTTGGTGGCCTTGCTGTCGTTGAAATACACCACGCCGGCGTGGCTGCGGATCCGCTCCAGTCGATGCGGCACCCCGGGGAACTGGCGCAGCGCCTGCTCCATGGCGGCCCCATCCAGGCCCGCTTCCAGGCCAGCCGCCACCGCCAGCAGCATGTTCTGCCGGTTGTGCTCCCCCGGCATGGCCAGGGCATCGGCTGCCAGCAGATCGATGCGATCACCAGCCCGCTCCAGCCAGACCCGACCGTTCTCGATCCAGAGGTCGGCCTCAAGCCCCGGCGCGATCTGTCGCTCCGCCGAGGCGGTGACCCACACGGCCCGGTCCCAGCTGCTGGCCCGGGAGCGCAGATCCGGATCGTCGCCGTTGAGCAGCCGGGTGGTGCTGCGTTCCAGCAGGCTGCGTTTGATCGCCCGGTAGGCGTCGAGGCTGCCGTGCCGTTCCAGATGGTCGGGGGTGAGGGTGGTCCAGATGCCGATGCGGGGCGCGATCTGCGGGCAAGCCTCGATCTGGTAACTGCTGATTTCCACCACCAGCCAGGGCGGCAGTCCGGCGTCGGATTGCCGGCGCTCCAGCACCAGCTCGGCGGCGGAGAACCCCACGTTGCCGGCCATCGGTGCTTCGATGCCTGCACTGCAGAGCAGATGGCTCACCAGGTGGGTGACCGTTGTCTTGCCGTTGGTGCCGGTGATGCCGATCCAGGGGGTGGGATGGCTGGCCTGCCAGGCGGGCACCAGTTCGCCCTGCACGGCCACTCCTGCATGGCGCAGGCTGGCCAGTTCCGGATGGTCCCAGCGGATGCCGGGGCTCACCACCACCGGTCCGAGGCGCTGGGCCAGCGTCAGAATCATGGCGTGGTCAAGCGGTGTGCCCAGTCGCACGGTGATGCCGGCCTCGCGCAGCTGGCTGGCCCGCTGCTCCAGCGCCGGGGAGCGGTTGCTTTCCAGCACGCAAACGGCGTGGCCCTGGGCCTGCAGCAGCCGCGCCGCTCCGATCCCGGATCGGCCCAGACCGATCACCACAGCAAGACCAGGGCTGCGTTGATCAGCCGCCTCAGCGCTAGGCGCTGCCGCAGCGCCTTGCCTGGGGGGGGCAGGCTGATCAGTGGCAGGTTGCCCCGCGGGACTGGAGTTCTGCAAGGCTCAATCGCGGCAGCTGGGATAGGCGCCTGGATGGAGGGGTGGGGGACCCAGGACCATGCGATTGAATCACAAGTTAGTAGAGATGGGCGATACTGGAATCGAACCAGTGACTCCTACCGTGTCAAGGTAGTGCTCTACCTCTGAGCTAATCGCCCTTGGAAGCCCCTGGCCATCGAGCCTGGGCTCGGATGGACGCATTCAATCAGGAAAAATCGAATGCAGCTTTGGTGAGGTTGGTGCCATGACCGACTGCAAAATGGTTGCAATGGGCCGGCGGCTGAGTGGATCCGAGTGGGAGCAGACCCTGATGAGAGTGGACGGGGATGGACGGTGAAGATGGGTGTTGGGCGCTGGTTGGTGGGCGCTGGGCTGAGAGGAATCCGGATGGTGATCAACATGGCTTTCTGCCACATTGGTCGAAACAGAATAATGCCGGCTAATGTCGGCTTCTCAAGGCACACCACGAGTGGGTGATCAAGATCAATGAAGTGACCGAGATCAGATGGGTGATCGAAATCAAACAGATTCTGTCTGACCGTCCGGCCTGAGCCCTGATCAAGAGCTCATGCCCCTTGGGCTCATTGTTTGAGCCCGTTGCCTGTTCGAGGGTGGGCTTGCGCCAAATCGGCGCTCCACAACCCTTGACCGCAGCCCTGCAACCCTACCATCAGCCTTCAGCTCCGATCGAGCTCAGCAGCGCAGCAGGCTGATCCGGAAACGATCGCGCTTGGTGGGGGCAACCGCTTCGATCCGCAGCTCGCCCCGGCCGCTGAGCTGCACCCGTTCCCCTTCGATCAGTTCCCGGCTGGGGCTGCTCACCGGCTGCCAGTTCACCCGCACCTGCCCGGCCCGGATCAGGTTGGCCATGCGGCTGCGGGACAGGCCGAACCCGGCGGAGGCGACGGCGTCCAGTCGGGTGGAAGCCTCAACGGTGTGGAAGTGCCGGGCCTGCCGCCGCTGCGGGGGTTGCAGCGCCGTCAGCGGGCAGGTGGCCAGCTGCACCGTCACGCTGCGCACCGCGGTCTGCACACCCTCCAGCACAGCGGCGGCTTCAGCCGCCACCACCCCTTCGCCGCCCCGGTCGCCCCGCAGCCACAGGTCACCGCAGTGGCAGGCCGGGACGCCCAGCTGCAGCAGGGCGTCCCGCAGATCCTCCGGCTCGGCTGGATCGAACAGAAAGTTGCCAGCCAGCTGCAGGCCGATCAGGGGCACCGCCATGGTGGCCGGGTCCAGGTCCGTTTCGCGGCGCCAGAGCAGCAACCGCTGCCGCTCGGCTCCGGGATAGCCCCCTGTGCCTTCGAACTGCAGGTCCGCCAGGGTTCTCAGCCGTTGCTCGGCCTCCTCGCGCACAGCGCCACCGAGATACTCCGTCCACTGGGGCTCCCAGGTGCGCAGGGCCGCCTCGGCCCCATCCAGCACCGCGCTCAGCGCCTCAGGATGGCGGCTGCCGGCCAGCAGATCACGGCGCGGCAGCATCAGCCGTCACCGAGGCGCACCACGGCCTGGGGACGGGCCTGCTGCAGCAGCCGCCAGGGCATCTCCACGCCGGGAGCCGTTTCCGCCAGCAGCAGCCAGTTGCCCTCCTCCAGCCGGTTGCGCAGGGCCCTCAGCCGGTCATCTTCGTCTGAGCGCACGCTGGCCGCGGCCGCGAAACTCCCCATCCAGCCCGATCCCAGCCCCAGCAGGGCGCCGATCAGGTGCTGGCTCCAGGCACCGGCAAAGGCAAAGGTGTCGAGATCAGTGATGTACGTGAAGGTGAGACCGGCCAGAAAACCGAAGGGGATCAGCCAGCGGGCCATGCTGCGCTGGCGCTGCCGGCGGGCCGCCGCCGCGTCGAGCCGCGTCACCTCCGCCAGCGGGGTCTCGCCCGCTCCGATGGCCACCAGGGTGGCCGGCGCCGGCCGGCAGGCCGCCAGCTCGGTCTGCAGGCGCTTGAGCCGCCCGCGGTCATTCAGCACCACCACCACCGTCGTCGTCACCCGTTCGTCCCCGCACAGCCGCTGAAGTTGAGTCGATTCTGGCCGCTCTCTACACTGCACCTCCGGCCGATTCCCCCAACCCGCCGGGCATGACCAAGGTTCTCGTTTCCGATCCCATCGACCAGGCGGGGATCGACATCCTCTCCCAAGTGGCCAGCGTCGATGTGCGCACCGGCCTGGCCGAAGCGGAGCTCAAGGCCATCATCGGCGATTACGCCGCCCTGATGATCCGCTCGGGCACCACGGTGACCGCGGAGATCATCGAGGCCGCAGACCGCCTGCAGATCATCGGCCGGGCCGGCGTGGGGGTCGACAACGTCGATGTGCCGGCAGCCACCAGACGCGGTGTGCTGGTGGTCAATTCGCCCGAGGGCAACACGATCGCCGCCGCCGAGCACGCCCTGGCCCTGATGCTGTCGCTGTCGCGCCACGTGCCGCACGCGCACGCCAGCACCATGGCCGGCGGCTGGGACCGCAAGACCTACGTGGGCAACGAGCTGTACAAGAAGAAGCTCGGCGTGGTGGGCCTGGGCAAGATCGGCTCCCATGTGGCTCGGGTGGCCCAGGCGATGGGCATGGACCTGCTCGCCTACGACCCGTTCGTCTCGGCCGAGCGGGCCCAGCAGATGCAGGTGAAGCTGCTCCCGCTGGCGGAGCTGTTCGCCGAGGCCGATTACATCACCCTGCACCTGCCCCGCACCCCGGACACCGAGAACCTGGTGAATGCGGAGTTGCTCCGCACGATGAAGCCGACGGCCCGTCTGGTCAACTGTGCCCGTGGCGGCATCGTCGATGAGGCGGCCCTGGCCGAAGCGGTGGAATCCGGCGTGATCGCCGGTGCCGCTCTCGACGTGTACGCCAAGGAGCCCCTGGCCGCCGACTCACCGCTGCGCTCCGTGCGGGAGCGGCTGGTGCTCACCCCCCACCTCGGCGCCTCCACCACCGAGGCCCAGGAAAATGTGGCCATTGATGTGGCCGAGCAGATCCGGGATGTGCTGCTCGGCCTGCCGGCCCGCAGCGCTGTGAACATTCCTGGCCTCAACGCGGAGGTGATGGAGCAGCTCAAGCCCCATCTGCAGCTGGCCGAGACCCTCGGTCAACTGCTCAGTCAGCTGGCCGGTGGCCAGATCGCCGAGCTGGAGGTGCGGTTGCAGGGTGAGTTCGCCCACCACCCCGCCCAGCCGCTGGTGGTGGCGGCCCTCAAGGGCGTGCTGTCGACGGCTCTGGGTGATTCGATCAACTACGTGAATGCCAGCCTGGAGGCCCGGGATCGGGGCATTCATGTGCTGGAGGTGAAGGATGAAGCCGCCAGCGACTTCGCCGGCGGTTCGCTGCAGCTCACCTCCCGCAGCAGCCTGGGCAATCACAGCGTCACCGGCGCGGTGTTCGGCGACGGTGAGCTGCGCGTCACCACCATCGATGCCTTCCCGGTGAACGTGGCACCAAGCCGACACATGCTGTTCACGCGTCACCGTGACATGCCCGGGATCATCGGTCAGCTCGGATCGGTGCTGGGTGAGCACAACGTCAACATCGCCTCGATGCAGGTGGGTCGTCGCATCGTGCGTGGCGACGCCGTGATGGTGCTCAGTCTCGACGACCCCATCCCGCCAAGCCTGCTGGCCACCATCCACCAGATCGAGGGCATCCAGGAAGCCCACCCGGTCACCCTCTGAGTCGATGTCTCTCGCGGCTCCGTCCTGGTGGCGTCTGGAGATGGCGGCTCCTCCCGAGCTGGAGGACTCACTGATCTGGAAGCTGGGCATGCTGGGGATCAGCAGGGTGGCTGTGCGGCACAGTCCGGCCGATCCCCACCAGCCCCTGTTGCTGGCCTGGCTGCCGGCCATCGACTGGCCTGAGGCGGAGCGCCTTGAGCTGGCGGCGGCCCTTGCCCCTCTGGCGGATACCTTCCGCCTGCCCCTGCCGGAACTGGCCTGGTTCCCTCAGCAGGAGGAAGACTGGAGCAGCAGCTGGAAGCAGCACTGGCAGGCGGATCCGGTGGGCCTGCGCCTGCTGATCCTGCCGGCCTGGCTGGATCAGCCGCCCGAGCATGAAGGGAGGCTGGTGATCCGCATGGATCCAGGCAGCGCGTTCGGCACCGGCAGCCACCCCACCACCCGCCTCTGCCTGGAGGCGCTGGAGCAGCTGGCCGACGCCCCGGGCGGCATTCCATCACGGGTGGCCGACCTGGGCTGCGGCAGCGGCATCCTCGGCATCGCTGCCCTGCTGCTGGGCGCCAGCTCCGTGGCGGCAGTCGACACCGACTCCTTGGCGGTGCGGGCCACAGCAGACAATGTCGCGCTGGCCGGGCTGGCGCCGCGGCTGCAGGTGCGCCAGGGCTCAGTGGAGGCCCTGGCGGAGCTGCTGGATGGCTGCCCCGCCGATCTGCTGCTCTGCAACATCCTGGCCCCGGTGATTGAGGCCCTGGCCCCCGCCTTCGACACGGTGCTGGCCCCGACGGGGGTGGGGCTGCTGAGCGGCCTGCTGGTGGCCCAGGCGCCGAAGTTGGCGCAGATCCTGGCCGCACTGGGCTGGCGGGCTGAGCTGGTGGCGCAGCAGAGCCAGTGGGGATTGATGATGTTGCATAAGGCACGCTGATCTGTGCCTTCGTTTTGATTGGCCTTCCCGGGACCGGCCCGGTAAATCAGTGGGAAGGGGCTCCGGCGGATGTATGAAGGGCGGGTCCTACAGGCCCGGCTGTCCGGGTGCCTGTGAGCCCCAATCTCTTCCATGGCTTCCTACAAGGTCACCCTCATCAACGAGAGCGAAGGCCTCAACAAGACCATCGAGGTACCTGACGACCAGTACATCCTCGATGCCGCTGAGGAGCAGGGGATCGACCTGCCCTACTCCTGCCGCGCTGGTGCCTGTTCCACCTGCGCAGGCAAACTGACCGCCGGCACCGTCGATCAGTCCGATCAGAGCTTCCTCGACGACGACCAGATCGAAGCCGGTTTCGTGCTCACCTGCGTCGCCTACCCCACCAGCGACTGCACCATCAAGACCCACGCGGAAGAGGAGCTCTATTGAGCGCCTGGATCAGGTCCAGACCCTTGGCGGGTCTGGGCTTCATCCCCCTTCGGTTTCAGGCTTGATCTTCGTTTGACTCTCCGCCACCCTTCGGGGTGGCTTTTTGATGGCAGCACCGCTGACGACCACGCCCCCCCCGTCGCTTGCCGCAGCAGCCCTCCGCCTGCTGGACCCTGGCACGGAGCACACCAGCCCAGGCGGCCAGTACAGCTTCAGGGTGCTGGGGCCCTGCTGCCGGCTGTTTGATCGCGAGGAGCTGCCCTGGCCCTGCTGCCGCCTGGCCTGGCGCAGCAAGGAGCCCAGCTGGCGCCGCATCGGCCGGCGCTTCGTGCCCGATCTTGCAGCGCGCCGCTGCCCGTCCTACGCGGTGGAGCTGCTCCAGCCCGGTGCCCGCCCGACGCGCACGGTGATCACCCTGTTCCCGGTGCGGCTCAGCGCTTCACTGCAGGAATGGTGGTACAGCCGGCTGCCCGCCTCGTTCGATCCCACCAACTGCAGGCCTGGGCTGCCATAAAAAAGCGGTGCCCGCGGGCACCGGAGGCAGGCTCAGAGGCTGCGGTTCAAGGGCTTCCATTCAAAGAACCTGCAGGCCAGAGACTGCAGGCCAAAACCTGCAGTCCGCAGCCTGCGGCCGATCCGGCAGGATCAGAAATAGATCTTGCCGCCGCCCCACTGCACGCCCTGAACCTTCGGAGCGGTGAGGATGTAACCGGCCATCAGGCGCAGATCATCGTCGTTCAGATCGCGCATCTTCACAAAGATGTCGCTGCTGCGCAGGCTGGGATGCACATCGGCGATCGAATATTCGCCGTCGTAGCTGGTGGGGTCCTTCATGTAGTCCACCAGGGCCTCCACGTTGTCGCGGGCCGGGGTGGCCAGGGCCAGGGTCTCAGGGTCGAGACCGACGTTCTGGTTGGTCTTGGTGATGCCACCGGCGTGGCATTCGCCGCAACTGCTGTTGAACAGCTTGCGCCCCGCCTTGATCTCCGGCTCGGTGAAGGTCACCGTGGTGCCGTCCGGTGTGGCAGGCACCGTCAGCTGTTCGGTGGTCCACAGGGCGGCGTCCGCCTGTCCGCTCCAGCCCAGACAGAGGAGCAGGGCCAGGGGCAGGGCCAGCAGGGTGCGGGCGACGGCCCGGAGCGCTCGGCGCAGGGACGTGGTGGCCGAGGCCAGATGGATTGGGGCCATGAGGGAAAGCCGACGGTTGGCGACGGACGGGTGGCGACGGTGAAGCTGACGGGCTGGCTGGGCCTGAGACAGGCCTAGGCCGCATCGGAGACCTTGTATCACGGGGAAAGGGTGCTCCGGTTGGGTTTCGGGGGAACTGTTGCAGGCCAGTGCCAGGCCAGCCGCCCTGCTCAGGTGAGCGGCTCGGGTTCATCCGGGAGCACATCGATCGTCAGAAAGTCGCGGGCCAGCACCGTGCCCGGGAAGATGGCGCGGGCTTCGGCCAGCAGGTCATCGGGCGTGACGGGATTGCCGGGGCCATAGCGGGGGCTCAGATGGGTGAGGGCCAGCTGCTTCACGCCCGCCGCCAGCGCCGTCTGGGCGGCCATGGTGCTGGTGGAGTGCTGCCGGGCAAACGCCATCTCTGCCTCGGCGTGGGCGAAGGTGCTCTCATGGATCAGCAGGTCGGCGCCGCGGGCCAGGTCCACCGCCGCCTCACAGAACACGGTGTCAGTGCAGTAGACGACGCTGGCGCCGGGTCGTTCCGGACCGCAGAGGCTGGCGCCGTTGATGATCCGTCCATCCTCCAACGTGACCGTGAGGCCGCGTTTCAGCTGGGCGCGCACGGGACCCTCCGGAATGCCCAGCCGCCGGGCCTGCTCAGCGTCGAACCGGCCAGACCGCGGTTTCTGATCGATCCGGAAGGCGTGGGCGGGCACCCGGTGGTGCAGCGGGGCGCAGCGCACGCTGATGTCGCCGTCCTCCAGCAGGGGCACGCCACGGCTGGCGGCGGGCGCCGAGCGGTGGAACCGCAGCGGGTAGCCGATGCGGGTTGAACTGGTGTGGAGCACCCCCTCCAGATAGTCCCGCAGCCGGTCGGGGCCGTAGAGGTCGATGCCGTCGCAGGTGCCCGCCAGGCCCAGGCTGGCGAGCAGGCCCGGCAGCCCGAACACGTGATCACCGTGCATGTGGGTGACGAAGATCCGCCGCAGCTGACTGACCCGCAGATCGCTGCGCAGAAACTGATGCTGGGTGCCTTCGCCGCAGTCGAACAGCCAGAGTTCTGCCCGCTGCGGCAGGCGCAGAGCGACGGCTGAAACGTTGCGGCCGCGGGTTGGCACACCGGAACTGGTGCCGAGAAAGGTGACCTGCACGGGCTCCCAGCCACTGGCGCATGTTGCCATGGCGGGCACAATGGCGACGCTTTCGCCGTTCCGCTCCACCGTGCTGTCAGTCCTGCGCTCCAACCCGCTGGGGATCCCCGCGGCGATCGCGCCGGCGCCCCTGGCAGCGGTGCTGATGGTGGCAGCTGGCTCCCTGCTGGGAACGGCGGCCGTGGCGCCCGTGTGGGCCTCCGGGGCGGTGGTGCGGGTGCTGCTGCTGGAGAGCGAGGCGGTGCCCGTTTCAGCTCTGGATCGCCCCCTGGTGCTGCGTCTCGGCAGCACCATGCCCCCCCTCGCCACGCTGGCGGCTGGGCAGCAGGCCCGGCTGCGTCTTGATCAGGGTCGGGTTCTGCTGGAAACAGCGGCGGCAACCCGCCCGCTGCCGCTGCCGGCTGGGGGCGGTGCGCTCTGGCTGGAAGCGGCGGCGCCAGCGGCGCCGGCAATCGGCGGCGACTTTCAGCTGCAGCAGCGCCGTTACCGCGGCGCCCTGCAGCTGCGCCTCAACGGCGCGACCCTGCAGGCGATCAACCACGTGCCGCTGGAGCTGTATCTGCCCAGCGTCGTGGGCAGTGAGATGCCGGCCAGCTGGCCTCAGGCCGCCTTGCGCGCTCAGGCGGTTGCCGCCCGCACCTATGCCCTGCGCCAGCGAAAACCGGCCGCTTCCTTCGACGTCAGTGCCACGGTCAGCAGCCAGGTCTACAAGGGGGTGGAGGCTGAAACCGCCACCACCCGTGAAGCGGTGTCAGCCACCCGCGGCCAGGTGCTGGTCTTCGCTGGTCAGCTCGCCAACACGGTGTTTCACAGCAGCAGCGGCGGCAGCACCGAAAACAGCGGCGACATCTGGAGCCAGCAGCTTCCCTATCTGGTGAGTGTTCCCGATTTTGACCAGGCCAGCCCGGTGCACTCCTGGGAGCAACGCTTGGATCCGTCGGTGCTGTTGCGGGCCTTCAGCGAAACCGGTGGGGTGGACCGGATCGAGGTGCTCGCTACCACCGGCAGCGGCCGGGTGCGCCAGGCGCGCGTGGTCGGTCCGCGCGGCACCCTGGTGGTGACGGGGCCCCAGCTGCGCAGCCGGCTTGGCCTGCGCAGCACCCAGGTGCGCTTTCAGATGCTGAATCCTGAGCTCGCCTCGGTCACACAGGTCACGGCGGCAGGTCTCCCCCCGGCGGACATGCCCGCGGACAGCGCCACCGGCGTGCCGATGGACGGTGGGGGACCGGCCCTGTTGCCGGTGCAGCCAGTCCCTCCCCCCCAGGTGCCGCGGCCGTCCCTGCTCGTGATCGGCCGCGGCTTCGGCCACGGCGTGGGCATGAGCCAGTGGGGAGCCCATGCCATGGCCCTGCGGGGCATGAGTCATCAGCAGATCCTCGGGCACTACTACCGCGGCACCAGCCTCACGGTGGATGGATTCCGCTGAGTCGCCGGCGGGCTTTGCGCTGACGGTCTGCGCCGACTCCGCTGAAGCCTGCGAGAGGGCGGCAAGCCTGATCCTCGAGCAGCGCCTCGGCGCCGCTGCGCCTCTGCCACTCGGCCTGGCCACCGGCCGCACCATGGAGCCGCTTTATCGCGCCCTGGCGGTGCAGGTCGCCGCCCTCCCCCCCCTGCGGCGCCAGGCCGTGCTGGCGGGTTGGGAGAGCTTCAATCTCGATGAGTACCTCGGCCTGCCTGCCGACGACCCGCGCTCCTTCGCCGCCTTCATGGGTCGCCATCTGGTCGCTCCATTGCAGCTCGACCCTGCCCGGGTCCGATTGCCGAACGGCACTGCCGCCGACCCGCAGCTGGAGGCGCGCCAGTACGGCCAGACGCTCCGGGCCTGCGGCGGCATCGGCCTGCAGATCCTGGGGCTCGGCCTGAATGGCCATGTGGGGTTCAATGAGCCGCCCTGCGCCGCAGACGCCCGCTGCCGGGTGGTTGATCTGAGTTCGAGCACACGCCTGCAGAACGCCGAGGCCTTCGGCGGTGATCCCGCCGCCGTGCCGGCCCGGGCCATCAGCCTCGGCCTGGCGGAGATCCTGGCGGCCGAGCGGATCCTGCTTGTGGTTACCGGTGCTGCCAAGGCACAGGTGCTGGCGAGGCTGCTGCATCAGCCCCCCAGTCCACAGCTGCCGGCCAGCTGGCTGAAGCAGCACCCGGCGGTGACGGTGCTGGCCGATCAGGCGGCTCTTGACGCACGGGGCTGACGCGGCGCACCGGCGTCAGCCCCCGTGGGAGAGCGACGGCTTACCAGCGGCCGCCACCACCACCGCCACCGCCACCGCCACCGCCACCGGTGCGGGGTTCGGCCTTGTTCACCCGGATGCTGCGGCCCATCCACTCCACGTTCTGGAGATCGGCGATCGCCTTGTCTTCGGCGCTGGCGTCGGCCATCTCCACGAAGGCAAAGCCACGCTTGCGGCCGGTGTCGCGGTCAAGGGGCAGGGTGCACTTGCGCACGCTGCCGTACTCACCGAACAGATGTTGCAGGTCCTCGACTTCGGCATCGAAGGAGAGGTTCCCGACGTAGATGGTCATGAACAAATAAAACGTATGAAATCGATTCGTCGAAAGCCCTGAAGAAAGTTGCTGGCCGGGGTGGAGAAATCCTGTGGAGCTCGCCGCGCTGGGAGAAACCCGCTGAAGAGTGATCGTTGAATCTCTGTCACGCTACACGGCGGTCGCCATAGGGTTGCTCAGGCCGGGATCCGTTCCCGATGCCTGCGACCTCGCCCGCCTTGATCAGCCGCATGGCCAGCCCGCGCTCCAGTCAGCCAGCCAGTCAGCCGACCAGTCAGCCGACCAGTCAGCCAGCCGTTGATGGCGCCGTCAGGCGCCTGGATCAGGACCTGTTCGATCGGGTGGCGGCTGAGGCGCGCCGCCGGCCCCGGTTGCGCTGCAACCACAACCTGCATCAACCCGACGCCCTGGTGCAGCGCTTCCTGAATGTGCTGCAGCCCGGCACCTATGTGCGTCCGCACCGGCACTGCCGGGAGCAGCCCGGCACCGGCTTCGAATGCGTCCTGGTGCTGCAGGGGGCGATCGGTCTGCTGCTGCTGGATGCCGATGGGGCCGTGCGGGCACGGGAGCGCCTGGAGGCGACGGGCCCGCTGCGGGGGGTCGACCTTCAGCAGGGCACTTACCACACCCTCGTGGCCCTGCTGCCGGACACCGTGATGTTTGAGCTCAAGCAAGGGCCGTACATCCCCATGGCCGATAAGGATTTCCTGGCGGGTTTTCCCCTGGAGGGCAGCGCCGATGCCCGGCGACAGGAGCGGGCCTGGCGGCAGCTGTTCGACGCACCCGCCCCATCCCCGCCGCAGATCGGCTGAGGTGGAGAAGGCTTCGGGCGGTGCTCCATAGCGTGCGGAGGTGCGATCTGTTGTTTCACCCCCAGGAGAACCGATGAGCCTGATCAAATGGGAGCCCCTCAACGACATCGAAGCGATGGTGGACCGTGCCTTCAGTTGGCCGATCCCCCGGTTCGGTGCGGCACTGCCGCTGGGGGAGTGGGGGCCGCGCATCGACATCAGTGAGAGCGACGGCACGTATCTCTTCAAGGCCGATATCCCCGGCATGGACCGCCAGGATCTGAGCGTGACCCTCCGCGGCGACCGGCTCA
Source organism: Cyanobium sp. NIES-981 (assembly GCA_945901765.1). Lineage (GTDB taxonomy): Bacteria > Cyanobacteriota > Cyanobacteriia > PCC-6307 > Cyanobiaceae > NIES-981. The sequence continues at coordinate 25,485 of CAMDLO010000036.1, forward strand.
CCATCCAGGGGGAGCGCAAGCGGGAACAGGAGGACCGCAAATCCCACTTCCACCGCATCGAGCGGTCCGTCGGCAGCTTCAGCCGCAGTTTCTCCCTGCCCCAGGATGCCGACCTCCACGCGGTGCGGGCCCACTGCGACAAGGGGGAGCTGACGATCACCGTGGCCAAGCAGGCCGGGGCCGCAGCACCGGAGTGCGTGGCCGTGCCGATCGACTAACCGGCGT
>CAMDLO010000037.1 GCA_945901765.1 Cyanobium sp. NIES-981
TCTGTCTCAAGGCGCGGGCTGCCGATACAGCTCTTTCAGCAATTGGTACGCCTCATTCAGGCGCCGCATCGCCTCTTCCGAGCCACCAGCATCCGGGTGATTGGCCAGGGCCATGGAGCGGTACGCCTCTCTGATCTCGCCAAGGGTGAGGCGATGTCCAGGGGCTGTTGGCAGTTGCAGCAGTTTGAGGGCGCCATGGAGGGTCATGGTGTGCTCCAGGGTCTGGAAGGAGGTGCCGCGGCGACGTCGGAACCGATGCACAAACCGGCGGATAAGGGTTGGAATGCGAACCAGGAGGGTCGAGCAGCTGAACGGATCCTCAAGAATCCCGGCGACCACGATCACCCGGTCAAAACTCGGCTCCGCTGCCGACCAGCTCGGTGACAGGTCTGCCACTCCCTCGCAGGCCAGGCTCCAACTGAACGGCCTGCCATCGCTCTGATCGCTCTGGGGCCAGATGTCCTGAGCCAGCCACACCATGGCAGCCTCAAGGACGGTGTCATTGGCGGAATGCCCGTAGAGCTCCAGCCAATGGGTACGCACCCGCTCGCGGGCGGACTCGAGCACATCCGCCTGAATCGACGGCAGGGGATCCACGGCGCCGGGGGAGGGTCGCGCCGGCTTCGTGAGGCTGCGCCGCACCTGGTCGGAACGACGTTGCACAAACCCAGGCAGGTCGATCCCCCGTGCATTGCGGTCGGAGCGATCCGTGGCTTGTGATGAGGCTGCCGCTGCAGGGTCTGATGCAGAGCTGATCGCCAGATCAAGGCAGAGCTCCTCGGTACCCTCGCGGGCGACCAGCACGAGGGCACCCTGTTCATCCAGCACACCCTGATCCGGCTCCTCGTCTGCCAGTGAATCCGGTTCGGGGCTGAGCAGATTGGTGAGGAGCCGCTCCACCAACGCGCCCCGGCTGCGCAGGCCATACTCCGCCTTCAGAGCATCGATCCGCTCGATCAACACCCCTGGCAGCTTCAGATTGATCGTGCGCCGCTGGCCGGCATCCATCCCTGCCGGTGAGTCTGAGGAGCTCACCTCAATGGGGACTGCTGCGTGCGCAGCGTTGGGGTCTGATCCGATCACAGGATGGTGTGCTGACGTTCCGCCTCAACGCTCCATCAGCCGGCGCATCTGCTGCTGCTGAGCTTCCATCGCTTCCCGGTACCGATCGAGTAGATCCTGATCAACCCCCGCATGGATCGGGCGCGGACTGCGCAGGCTCGTGGGTGGCCGCAGCGGTGGTGGGGTCTGCCGAACCGCTGGCTGAGCCTGTGGCCTGGCCGATGCCGGTGGACGAGAACGTGGTGCCGTTGCAGCCGGTTTCGGCGTGGCTGGCGGGGGGCTGACGATCGGGGCGCGACGCTGGCGCTCCTGCACCAGGGCCAACTGGTTGGCCGGCACCACGCTCAACAGATGGCCTGGCGTGGCATCAGCGGGATAGACCAGGCTCAACCGTACCGGATTTACACCGGGCTGGAGGTTCAAGGTCGTGAGCGCCAGACTCTGTCCAGATCGCATGCCGACGTGCAGATCCTGTTGCCCCTCCGGCGTCTGAACCTGAAGGGAACCGCGGAAGGCGGTGAAGGCCGGTGTCGCACCGGCAGGTGATGGGTGGCTGAGAACCAGCTCGTAGGGGCCGGATCCATAAAGGTTCAGGTCAATATCAAAGCGCACTCCATATGTGCCGACATTGTCAAGTGCAGAATCAAGCATTCGGCTGGCCAATGGATTGACCTGGATCTCCCGTGTGCCGAAATGATGGCGACGGGTGCTGGTAAGGGGAACATGCAGTGGACCCTCAGCCCGAAGATCATGTCGCAGGCTGGCGGTATAGGTATCTCCGAGAGCCACGCCACCAACCCGCGAAAACACCCTGCCGGATTGTATGGAAGCGATCTGATTCAGGTAGATGCGACCCGGTGCAAGCCGCTGCTGATCGAGAATGTTGATGAGATCAGCATCGCCGTAAGGATTGCTGGCTGCGACAACCGCCATTTGAAATGGCCCATCACTACTGCCACGCAACAGTGCATTGGCAATGCCCAGGGCGGGCAGTTGGGTCCGAAACAGGACGAGCCTGCTGCGAGGAGGAATCACCACCACATCTGCGAGACGTCGATCGAGCTGCCCCCGCAACATCTGCACAGCAGTTGCATCCCCCGGACCCGTGTTCCATGGCCGGGGTCCCAGAGGTTTCACCCCGAGCAGGTTGGTGCTGAGGTAGGGGGCCTCAAAGCTGTTGCGCACCGCACCTCGTTCAAACTGGATGCGCACCGGCATGCGCCCAGGGTTGATCAGGATCAGGCCAAGGGTCAGTTCGGTGCGGCGCTGTCCAGCTCGTATTTGATTGCGGTAACTAGGAAAATACTTGTGGTGCATGTGCACACCAAAGTCACCATTGAAGGTGTATTCAGCATTTCGCAGCGGCATGCCAGTCTCGGCTGCATAGCTGACACCAGGCGCTGTTGAAATCAGGATTCCAGGCCCTTCCACTTCCTCAGGCTGATTGGAGTGAAGCACCGGCACCCGGTTAAAGGAGCCGTTCAGCGGTTTTGCGCGTTGCCCAGCCATCAGGGCCACCGCGGCCTGCAGCGGTGCTGCGGCCAGCACGAGCATCAGGCCGAGCACGATCGCCCCGACAGGACGGATCACGAACAGGGGTTTGACTGCACTCACGCTGGGACTGGTAAAGGGGGCCTGTTAAGGGCTGGTGGCCTGCCTGCTGGGGTGGCAGTGCTCCAGGGGCAAGAGGGCCGTCTGCTAGGGGGCAATGGGCACAACACAAAAGCGACCGGCGGGAGGCTGGATTCAGCGGAACGGTTCGAGAAGCAAGACAATCGCCGAAAATCATCCAGAGGTTTTGACGAACAGTTCAACGAGGAGAGGATGCTTGCCCATCGACCGGTCATTGAGCTGTCATCAACCTCACACTGACCGTCCACCAGTCTGGCTCCAACAACGCATCATCCCAGCGCCAACCTCGCATCATCTCAGCGCCGACCCCCGTACCGACCCAAAATCAACCTCACAATCGATTGTCAAGGGTTTTTCATGGGGCTGGAGGAATGCGGTGATCCTTCTGCTGAAGGGGGGCAGGTGCTGCGGCGTTTCAGGTGCTGCAGCAGGCTATGGAACGCTTGGTGCAGCAGGAGGTCAGGCTGTGCGGACCTGGCGGCAGCGGTGGTGGTGAAGAGAGGTCGGCCGGCATGGGGAAGCTGAAACCGCACACCCAACCAGCCTGGCAATTGGCTAGAACCGCGAGGTTGAGACCATAGTGCCATGCTTCCAATGCCAGGCTGCTGCACCGAAAGCGGTTTCAGTGCCGACGGGCGGCGCCGCCATCAGGAGCGGAAGCTGTGGATGCTGCAGTTCTGGCGGGATGGGCTGGAACGCCGACTCGCCGCACTGGATGCCGCCATCAGCACCCTGGAGCGCCAGATGGAGCGGGACAGGCCCCACTCGCCTGAGTAAGCCGGTTGCGCAGCTGGCCAAGCCCCCGCTGCAGCCGCCGTTGCACGGTCATCGGGCTGATCTGCAGCGCAGCACCGGTGCGCCGATAGCTCCAGCCCGCCAGCACCACCCGCTCCACCACGACTCGCTGGTCAGCCGCCAATGTCGCCAGGAGCTGGAGGGGGTTGGTGCTCCCGTTCAGGCCCCCCCATTCGCTGGTTGCCACCTCGGCAGCACCGCTGGGATCCGGTTGTGCCAGCTGATCTTCCATCGCCGGCTCCAGCGTCAGTGGCCGGCGGGTCAGGCCCGCCGCCCGCAATCGGTTCCACTGCTCCATGTTCAACCCCATGGCCTGACGCCATTGTTCGGGACGCGACAGTTCGGGATGCAGCTGCTGCAAGCGTGCCAGCTGCTGACGCTGTTCCTGCAGCCGCCGTGGCAGCCGCACCAGCGCTGCCTGATCCCTCAGATAGTGGAGGATCGCTCCGCGCACATGGGGCCTGGCGAAGGCCTCGAACGGGGTGTGCTGGGCGCTGCGGTAGAGCTCTGTCGCCCGCAGCAACCCCAGCAGGCCCACCTGAACCAGATCATCCAGCGGCTCCGCGCAACGGCGCTGGTAGTGGCGTGCAATCGGCTCCACCAGCTGTCGGTACTGATTGATCCGCTCGTCCCGCCGGCGCTGCTCCAATGAGCGTTGACCGCGGCGTCGGCAGGCGGGATTGCCGATGGTGGATGGCCTGCTTGTGACGCTGCGGCTGGTGACGCTGTTGCTGGTGATGCTGCTGCTGGTGATGCTGCCGCTGCTGCTGGGTTGGAGGCTGGTCATGGTCTGGATCGGTCGCTGATGGAGCGACACCGGGCTGGAGTGCCGGTGTTTCTTCAGCCAGCTCCAGCACACCCCAGGTCCGCAACCGTGAAATCACGGAACGCTCTACGGATGCCGGTCCGGGGGCGCAGCCACGGCTTCCAGCAGTTTCCAAGGCCCGTGATGCTGCAGCCAGTCCAGGTCTGAGCGCTCCGTGGCCAGCAGATAGCCGGCGAAGCCGAGGGCATTGAGGCTGAATCCGGCGCAATGCTCCCGCTCACGCCGCACGGTCATCAACCAGTCGTCGTCAAACAGCAGGTTGTAGGGATGCAGCGGTTCAGCTGTCTGGCCGGGGCTGCCGAGGCCGAGCAGCCGTGCATGCTCGATGTACAGCTGCTGCAGCTCTGCCGCCGCCTGGGCCTGAGCCTGGGGGCCCTGTCTGGCTGCGACGCGGCGCCGGCTGAGGCAATAGGACCAGGGCCAACGGTCGGCCAGGCCATCCAGCTGCGCGATGAACCGGCCCGCCAGCGGACAACTCGGCTCCCCTGGTTTGCGGGGCAGCAGTTGCAGATGGCGATGGGGCTGGCTGGCTCCCGCGGCTGGGCAGCTGTTGAAGAACCAGAGCCCGCCGGTATCCGCCGCCACGCGGCCCACCGCCTGCCAGTCAGCCGGTTGCAGCCAGCCGGACTGGGCCTGCCACTCAGCAGTGATCACCAGCAGGTGACCGAGCTGAACCGGAAACTTGTTCAGCAGCAGAACGTGGCCGCTGTCGAGCAGCTCCACCTGCAGGTCCCGCTCCCAGGGAAGAAAGGGATTGGGTTTCGGCCCCCCCCCGCGCAGATGCTTAGGCGTGCGGCTCAGCAGCCGCCTGAGCCGAAACGGCGAGGCCCACTCCGCCTGGAGTTGTGCGGTGCGCAGCGGCACCAGGGCGCCGCTGTCTGCCGCGGCGCTGGAACGCTGCAACGCCAGGCGCCGGTACAGCCCTGGTCTGCGCTCTTCAGTTGCGTCCACCGGAGCGAAGCCTGGCTAGGGACGCACCCTGGTAGTAGTGGCCAAGAATCTGGTTGTAGGTCCAGCCCTGCTGGGCCAGATCCTGAGCGCCGTGCTGACTCATGCTCGCCCCCAGATGCCCGTGGGCCTCGCGCACGATCTGCTCCGTCGCGGCATACAGGCTCTCAACGATTCCGCCCTGGTAACTCAGGATCACACCAGCGGTGCTGGACGCGGCGTTGCGGGTGCGATCGTTCACGGACGACAGGCCCCGGTAGGCCTGCCAGCGGGTTGTGTCGCCCAGATGCCAGTGGCGATTCGCGGGTCGTGCCATGTGGGCGAGGGCATAGGAGCGGGCTGCGACGGCCTGGGACCGCAGCGCCTCCATTGACCAGCTGCTGGGCATTTCCGCTCCGACCACGGAACTGATGTAGTTCTCCAGGGGCAGATGGTTCACCAACCTCAGACCGCCATCCTCCGGGATCAGGCGCAGGCGGCCGGCGTAGGCGGCCCCGTTCACCAGCAACGCGCCCCCGCTGCTCTGGAGCCAGGCCTCCGGAGCGCTCGTCCACAGTCCCTGGAGCTGGACGGATTGACCTGGCCCACCCTGCTGCAGGACCTGACCGTCACGGCTGACCAGCTCCCAGGCGCCGCTGGCTGAGAGAGACGGGGATGGACCGGCCCCCATCAGGGCAACGCGGATTTCGAGATCGAGAGGAGCCGCTGCCGCCGGCACAGCCAGAGCGTTGGCGGCGGCGCCGGCCGGCCCTGCTCCGACCTCGGGCGAGGGCCTGGCCGCGAGGTCGGCGCGCTGGGCCTGCAGCTGGCGCATCTGGGCGCTGGCGGCGGCGGTGTCAGCCTGGCTATCGGCCGGCGGCACCTCCATCAGCGTCTCGAGCAGCGCGGACTGGCTCACCGCTGCCGGGCCGGGCATCAGGCCCTGGGCAGCGAAGCCGACCGTGACCGCAATCAGCGCCAGTGGAGCCGCCACCAGCAGCTGGCGACCGCCGAGCTGCTGCCTCAGGGCAACAGTGAAGCCCAGGTGGGCCCGTCGAGGTCGTAGCCGTCGGATGAGCCGAGTCGCAATGTTCCGTCCCACAGAAGATGTCCAGCGCCTTCGAGGCGGATCATGCCGGAAGAGTGCCTGGCACTGACCATCCCCCCAGGCCGGTGTGAGCACTGCCAGCCCCCGAGCCGCTCACAGCCCAGCCGCTCCATCCACCATGGGGCCACGAGGGCATGGGCCGAGCCGGTGACCGGATCTTCAGGAATCCCCAGGCCTGGGGCCAGGAACCGCAACTGGTAGCGGCAGGGTTCACCCAGCACCTCCACTGCCGCGGAGTCGCTGAGCAACTGCATCAGCACCAGCCCCGCGGCCTCGCTGGGCGGCAGCGGCTCAGCCCTCAGATCCGCCGCCGCCAGCGGGGCCTCCGGTGGCAGCAACACCACCCTGTAGCCCAGTGGGGAATGCCAGTAGCCCTCCGCCCGGGTGGCAAGGCTGCATTCGAGATAGTGCTGCAGTGCCTCCGAGACCGGTGCGCTGCTCAGGCCGCTGCTTGGCAGGACGATTGAAGCCTGACCGGCCCGTTCCGCCTGACATGGGGAAAGGAGGTTCACCGGCAGCGGACCGCTGCGGCTGTGGAGGGATGTCGAGCAGCCCATGGGGAGCCGCTGCCAGTGCCCCAGGGCCAGACAGGCGGCCAGGGTGGCATGCCCGCAAAGCGGCACCTCACAGGTAGGAGTGAACCAGCGCAGGAGCCAGTGCCCCTGGCACGGCAGCAGGAAGGCCGTTTCCGATTGGTTGAGGCTGCCGGCGATCGCCTGCAGCGTGGCGTCGGCCCACGGACGATCCAGCAACACAACGGCAGCGCCGTTGCCGGCACAGGCTGTCTCGCTGAAGGCTTCCACCAGGACGGCCGCCATGGTGAGCGGTTGCAGCGGCCGGATCATTCACTGCACCCCAACGGTGTTGACGGCCCGCCAGCTTCGGCCCGGAGACCGCGTCCCATCAGCAGCCTCGCCGCGGCGGCGGGGGCGACCGCCCCTGCGGTGACCGCCACCACCTGGGTGCAGATCGGCAGATTCCAACCTTCCCGTTGCGCCAGGAACACCGCTGCCCTGGCGGTCTGCAAGCCCTCAACGGTGGCTCCGATCCGCTCGATGGCCTCAGAGGGTTGGCAACCGCTGGCCAGCAGGAGGCCGCAGCGGTAGTTGCGGCTCAGCGGGCTCGTCGCCGTGGCCAGCAGATCACCCAGCCCAGCCAGCCCGTAGAGCGTGCTGATCGACCCGCCAAGACCTTCCAGCACCACGCCGATCTCAACCAGGCCACGGGTGAGCAGCGACGCCCGGGCGTTCGCCCCCAGCTCCAGGCCATCACAGAGCCCGGCGGCGAGAGCCATCACATTCTTGAGCGCACCGGCCACCTCCGTACCCACCGGATCAGCATTGGTGTAGAGACGCAGGTTGTCGCAACTGAGCTGCACCTGCAGATGCTCAGCCAGCCCAGCATCGGCACAGGCAATCACGCTGGCTGCCGGCAGACCAGCGGCCAGTTCGGTCGCCAGATTCGGCCCGCTCAGCACAGCTACCGGGCCGTGCTGCCCCCCCCAGATCTGACTGGCGGTGATCAGGCGCTCCGGATCAATGCCTTTGCTGCAGCTCAGCAGCGGCAGGCCCTGGGGCCAATGGGGCCGCAGCCGGCCCGCCAGCGCCTCCACCCCAGCCATGGCCACCGCCACCACGGCCAGATCACACTGGCAAAGCATCAGGGCCGGCTCCCCCCCCTCCTGGCGCGACCAGGAGTGCACCTGATGCCCCTGGTGGCGCCAGAGGGCCTCCAGCGTGCTGCCCCAGGCACCCCGGCCATACAGAGCGATCCGCAGGGGCATCCGCAGCCAGTCAACAACCTGTCGATGTTGCCATCATGCGCGCGTGTGTCCCTGGCAGGACGTGGATCATCAAAGCGGCTTGCGCCACTGGCAGGGCCGTGCCCTGGTGGTGGGAGCCGGTGGCATCGGCAAAGCCCTGCTCAATGAGCTGGCGTTACGTGCTCCAGGACTGGAGTGTTTCGCGGGCCAGCGCCATCTGCCTGCCAGTTATCCGTCTGCAGGTGGCTGGCAGCCGCTGCAGCTCGACCTGGCCAGCGATGCCAGTTTGGCGGCCCTCAGCGCTGCGCTTGCGGGGGGACCGCCGCTGCGGTTGGTGATCAACACCGCTGGTCTGCTGCACGGCGAGGGGATTCAGCCTGAGAAACGGTTGGCACACCTGAACCGGGCGGCGCTTGAGCGCAGTTTTGCGGTCAACGCCTTCGGGCCGGTATTGCTGGCGCAGGCGCTTGAGCAGCTCCTGCCACGCGATCAGCCCTGTCACTTCGCCAGTCTGTCGGCCCGGGTCGGCAGCATCGCTGACAACCATCTCGGTGGCTGGTACTCCTATCGCGCCGCCAAGGCCGCCCAGAACCAGCTGCTGCGCACCCTGGCGCTGGAATGGCGGCGGCGACTGCCACTCTGCTGTGTGAGCCTGCTCCATCCGGGCACCACAGCGACCCCTCTCTCAGCCCCATTCCAGGCCGGTGTGCCTGCCGAAAAGCTGTTCAGCCCGGAGCGAAGCGCTCGCCAGTTGCTCACGGTGCTGGAGGGGCTGGGACCTGAGCTGAGCGGCGGCTTCTGGGCCTGGGATGGCACGGCCATTCCCTGGTGAACCGGCCCTGCCGCTCCTCAGGCCGCGTGGCTGTTGAGCAGGTCGAGCGGAATCACCGCCAGCGCGCTGGCCTCGGTCGCCTTCAGGCGCACCGGTGGGGCCATGCCGTCCTCGTAGGCCTCCAGCCAGCGTGGCGCGCAGACACACCAGTGGTCACCGGGTTTCAGGCCGGCGAAGCCGTACTGGGGTGCCGGCGTGGTCAGATCGTTGCCCTGGGCGCGGCTGTAGTTGAGGAACGCTTCAGTGACCACACAACAGACGGTGTGCTGCCCCCGATCCCTGGGGTCCGTGTGGCAGAACCCATCGCGGTACCAGCCGGTGAGCGGTTCACAACCGCACACCGTCAACGGTTCGCCGAGCACGTTCAGGGCTTGGTTTGGACTGGTGGCATCAGGGCTGGGGGTGGCGGCTGTCATCGGCAACAGGCGGACATGGGGAGGGATCCAGGCCCGAACCTGGCCCAGATGGTTGACGGATCGTGGGGGTGAGGCATTAAAGGTCGAAGAGCACAACCACCGACGTTCACCGCATCTCATACATGAGCTGGGAATTCACTGAAGACGCGGCCTTCCTGGCCCTGTGTGACGCCTACAAGGAGAGCGGCGAGCCGTCGGCGATGGAGTTCCTCGCCCATGGGGAAGGGGCCTTCCATTTCCAGGAACTGTCGCAGAACGCCGCCGGCGAGGGGCTTGACCTGAGTGACTCCTCCGACCTGGAAGAGTTTCAGCAGGAGGTGATCGATGCTCTTGAGGAGATGTGCAGCTGAGCGCCCTCAGCCGTAGAAGAAGGCGATCTCCTTGTCTTTCAGCCCGTCCCAGCCCGCCTGCCGCAGCCGTGCATCCAACACGGCCTGATCAAAGTGCTTGGACCCGGTCTTGACGATGCGGTTGCGCATCGATTTCTTCACACCGCTGCGGCTGCGCTGGCTTTCAAGCTCCATCACCTCGTTGTAGAGAGCGAGCATCTCTGCGGGAATGGGGGTGCCATCGAGATCGAGACCGGCCTTGATGGCCGCATCCACGCCGTCAGGACCTGCAATTGCCATGGGAACAGAGACTGGGCACGCCAAGGCTAGGCCTGACTCCTCTGATCACGGGTCGGCTCAGGCGCTGAAGTAACGCGCCTGACGATGCAGGGCTACCAGCGCAGTGGTGCTCTGTTCGGGATGGAGCTGCTCGCTCTCATCCATGGTCAGGCCGATGCGTTCAGCACCCAGCCAGAGGAGCTGCTGGCGGGAGTCGCCCACATTCGGGCAGGCCGGGTAGCCGAAGGAGTAGCGGCTGCCTCGGTAGCGCTGGGCCAGCACGTCCCGCAGGGGCATGTCGACTGGGTCAGGGTGACCCAGCTCCCGGCGGATGCGCGCATGGGTCCACTCCGCGAGGGCCTCAGCCATCTGCACGGCGAGACCATGAAAATACAGGTAATCGCTGTACTGATCAGCTGCGAACAGCTGTTGGGCGTAAGCGGAGGCCTGCTCACCCATGGTCACCGCCTGCATCGGCAGCACGTCTGCTGGTCTGGCGGTGCCATCGGGGGCCTGCTCCAGGTCGCGGTAGAAGTCGGCGATGCAGTAGCGGTTGCCGGAGCGCTGGCGGGGCAACTGAAAACGGCCCAGCTCGCTCCCGGCGGCCGCCGCTGCAGCACCAACGGCCATGCCCTCAGGATCGAACAACACCAGGGCATTGCCGCTGCGGCCACAGGGGAAGTAGCCGTAGGCCACCCTGGGCTGGAGAAGCCCGTCCTGCAGGCAGCGCTCCCTCCATTGCTGGAGCACTGGCTCGGCCTTTTCGGCCAGCATCGCCTCGTACTCGGCCCGCGACTGCTGCTGGCTTTTGCGCAGTTGCCACTGGCCGGCGAACAGGGCGTTGCGGTCGAGATAGGCGAACACCTCCTGGATGTCGATGGCGCCGTTGCCGAGCACCTGGCTGCCCCAGAAGGGAGGTGAGAGCGCTGGCTGCTCGGGCACGGCTTCGGAGCGGCTTTCATCGTCAAGCCCCACACCTGCGTGCTCTGAGCTGGATGGATCCGAGGCGGTGGTCTGCACTGCGGCGGCGACCTGCTGTTCGTGCTCCTGCCCCTCGCCGGGCCGTTCAGCCAGCCCCAGGCCCTCCGGTGTGCCGTGGAGAAAACCCTTCAGATCGTCCCAGCCATTGGCAGCTTTCGCTTCCATCAGAGCGTCCATGAAGCGCAGGTCGGCGAAGGCGTCGCGGCCGTAGACCACCTGGCCCCGATAGGCGCTGCGGCAGTCGCCGTTCACAAACCGGGGGGTGAGGGCGGCGCCGCCAAGGATCACCGGCACACTGATACCCGCCTGATTGAAGGCCTCCAGATTGTCCTTCATGAAGGCGGTGGATTTCACCAGCAGGCCGCTCATCGCGATGCAGTCGGCCTGGTGTTGCTGCTGGGCCTCGATGATTGCCTCGCAGCTCTGCTTGATGCCGAGATTGATCACCTCATAGCCATTGTTGGTGAGGATGATGTCGACCAGGTTTTTGCCGATGTCGTGGACATCGCCCTTCACTGTGGCAATCAGGAATTTGCCCTTGGCCGAGCTCTTGGTGCTTCCTTCCGGGCCCTCCACCTTCTCCATGTGGGGTTCGAGGTGGGCCACGGCCGACTTCATGGTTTCGGCGCTCTGCAGCACGAAGGGAAGTTGCATCTGGCCACTGCCGAACAGCTCGCCCACCACCTTCATGCCATCGAGCAGGAAGGTGTTGATGATCTGCAGGGGCGGATAGCTCTGCAGCGCCTCATCAAGAGCTGGCTCCAGGCCAATGCGCTCACCGTCAATGATGTGCTGCTTGAGCCGCTCCTCGATCGGCAGATCGGCCAGGGATGGCCCTGAGGCACGCGCCTCCTTGGCGCTCACTCCTTCGAAGAGGGTGGTGAGGGCGGTGAGTGGATCGTAGGTGCAGATCGCACCTGGCGCATTGCTCTCAAAGCGGCGGCGGTCATAGATCAGATCCAGGCAGACCTGCCTGTGGTCGTCGCTGATCTTGGCCAGGGGCAGGATCTTGGCCGGGCTCACGATCGCCGCGTCCATGCCGGCCTGGCAGCACTCGTGCAGAAAGACCGAATTGAGCACGATCCGGGCCGCTGGTGACAGACCGAAACTGACATTGCTGACGCCCAGCACCACATGCACGCCCGGCAGACGCTCGCGGATCATGCGGATTGACTCGACCGTGGCGGCCCCATTGAGCCGATCCTCTTCGATGCCGGTGGAGATCGGCAGGGCGAGGGGGTCGTAGAAGAGTTCGCGGGCCGGAATGCCGAATTCGAGGGCGTCGCGGTAGGCGCGCTGGGCAATGGCGAATTTCTTCTCGGCGGTGCGGGCCATGCCCTCCTCGTCGATGGTGCCGATCACCACGCCGGCGCCGTAATCGCGGGCCAGTTCCAGCACCTTGAAGAAGCGCTCCGGGCCGTCCTCGTAGTTGGTGGAGTTGAGCAGACACTTGCCGCCGGCCACCTTCAGGCCCGCCTCCATCTTCTGCCACTCTGTGGAATCGAGCATCAGCGGCAGGTTCACGTTGGTGACGAGCCGGCTCACCAGTTCGTGCATGTCGCGCTCACCGTCGCGGCCCACGTAGTCGACGTTGACGTCGAGCACATGGGCGTTCTCCTTCACCTGACTCCTGGCCACGGCCACCAGGCCATCCCAGTCTTCCTCCGCCAGCAGCTCGCGCACCTTCTTGCTGCCGCTGGCATTCAGCCGCTCGCCAATGATCAGGAAAGAGTTGTCCTGCAGGTAGGGCGTGGTGCCGTAGATGGAGGCGGCTGCCGGCTCCAGATTGAAGCTGGGGCGTGGATCTGCCGGCGTGCTGGCTGCAGCGGCGGCTGCCGGCGTTGCAGGCTCCCCCCGCACCGGCCTGGGGGCCGGCCGCATCTCCGTCGCCAGTTCCGCCAGGCAGGCAATGTGGGCCGGGGTGGTGCCACAGCAACCGCCGATCACCTGCACGCCCAGGTCTTCGACGAAGTGCAGAAGCTGCATCTTCAGCTCCAGAGGAGTGAGCCGGTAGTGGGCCACTCCGCCGATGTTCTCCGGCAGGCCGGCATTGGGGATACAGCTGACCACGAACGGGCTGTGGGCGCTCAGATATCGGATGTGCTCCTTCATCTGTTCCGGCCCGGTAGCGCAGTTGAGGCCGAGCACGTCGATCGGGAATGGCTCCAGAATCGCCAGGGCGGCGGCGATGTCGGAGCCCACCAGCATCGTGCCGGTGGTTTCCATGGTGATGCTCACCATCAGGGGACGGCGCTCGCCGGTCTTGCTGAAAGCGGCCTCAATCCCCTGCAGGGCCGCCTTGATCTGCAGCACGTCCTGACAGGTCTCAACGATGAACAGATCCACATCGCCAGCCAGCAGGCCCTCGGCCTGCTCGGCGAAGGAGGCCTTCATCGTGTCGAAATCCACATGCCCCAGGGTGGGCAGCTTGGTGGTGGGCCCCATCGATCCGGCCACGAACCGCGGTTTTTCGGGCGTCGAAAAGGCATCGGCCATCTGCCGGGCCAGCTCGGCTGCCCGCTTGTTGATCGCGAAGGCCTGATCAGCGATGTCGTATTCGGCCAGCACCAGCGAAGTGGCGCCGAAGGTGTCGGTCTCGATCACATCGGCGCCCACCTCGAGGAACTGGCGATGGACCGCCTGCACGGCGTCGGGCCGGCTGAACACCAGCGCCTCGTTGCACCCCTCGAGCGCCGCACCGCCGAAGTCGTCAGCGCTGAGGTCCAGCTGCTGCAGCGACGTGCCGGTGGCACCATCGAACACCAGCACCGGGCTTCCTGGAGCGTGCAGCCGCTCCAGGAAGCCGACGCGCGCGGTGGTGGATCGGGCCGGTGCGCGTTCAGAGCTGCTCACCACCATCAGCCGTCGATGCGTACGCGTGAAACCCAGTGGTCATAGGCAGGATCTCGCCCTTCCGTGATCGCGGTGAGACGCTCGCGGATCCGTTCCATCACCGGCCTGGAGGTGGGTAGCTCGGTGGTTTCGACCCGGCGCACGGGCGTGACCTTCGCGGCCGTGCCACTGAGGAACACTTCATCGGCCACGAACAGCTCGCTTTTATCCACACCCCGTTCAATCACCTCGATACCCATCGCTTTCGCCAGCTCAATCACACTGGCGCGGGTGATGCCCTCCAGAATGTCCTGATCCACCCCCGGCGTGATCAGGGCCCCGTCGCGCACGATGAACAGGTTCATGCCGCTGGCTTCGCTCACCTTGCCGCGACTGTTGAGCAGCAGCGCTTCATCGAAACCGCTTTTCACCGCTTCAGTCTTGGCCAGGGAGCTGGTGATGTAGGCCCCACTGATCTTGCCCCGCAGGGGCAGGGAGCGATCCTCCTGGCGCGTCCAGGAGCTGATCCGGCAGCTCACTCCCTCCGGCGACAGATAATCACCCAACTCAAGACCGTAGATCAGGAAGTCGGTCTCGATGCTGTGCAGACGGGGGGCAATCCCCAGATCGCTGGTGTAGACAAATGGCCGCAGATAGACAGGACAAGACGGCTTGTTGGCCTTCAGGAAACTGTCGATGGCGTGATGAATGGTCTGCTCCGGCAACTCGGTGAGCAGCAACCGCGCGCTCTGGCTCAGACGGCGGACGTGGCGGTCGGCCCGGAACAGCAGGATCTCAGCGGCATCGCTGGGGTTGGGCAGGGCACGCATTCCGCCAAAGGCTCCGGTGCCGTAATGCAGGGCGTGGGTGGCCACCGACAGGGTTGCTTCGGCGAATGGCACGCACTTGCCACCGAACCAGGCGTAGGGAAGAAACTGGTGCATGGCGGCGCGACGGTGGCAGTGTGCCGGAATCGTCCCGATCTTCTCACCGCAGCCTGCAGGATGGGGGCATGCACAGGCTCTCAGCCATTCCGGGAGCACCTGATCAGGGTGACGCAGCCTTCATCGAGCAGCCGCCGGCGCCGGTGCTGCTGCTCACCAGCGCCGACACGGACCTGCTCACCCTCGAGCCCCTGTTGCAGGCTGAACCGGAGCTGCTGGGGGCCGAACTGCGTGGCCTCAATCTGGCGGCCCTGGGCCATCCCGCCGTGGTGGACCACTACCTGGCCTCTACGGCAGCGACGGCCAGGCTGATCGTGGTCCGCCTGCTCGGCGGGCGAGGTCACTGGAGCTATGGCCTGGAGCGGCTGCGGGATTGGGCCCAGGCCGCACCGAACCGGCTGTTGCTGGTGCTGGCGGGCACCGCCGATGAGGAGCAGGCCCTGGCGGAGCTGGGCACGGGTGAACCGGCCCTGGCCGTGGCCCTGGCCCGCTGCCTGCGGGTGGGCGGCCCGGCCAACGGCAGGGCGGTGTTGCGGGCCCTCGGCGGACTGTTGCAGGGGCACTCCGTCGCCGCACCGGCGGTGGAGCCGATTGCCGATCCGCTCCCCCACGACTGGCGCGATGAGCCCGGTGCGCGCATCGGCGTGATCGCCTACCGGGCTCTGTGGCAGGCGGGTGACCTGGCGCTGATGGGAGCGCTGCTGGAGCAATTGCGCCTGCGGGGACTCTGTCCGCGGGCTCTTTGGGTCAGCGGCCTGCGCGATGGGGCCGTGCAGCGCGGCGTGGCGCAGCTGCTGGCCCGCGAGCGGGTGCAGGCAGTGTTGTGTTGCACCTCCTTCGCCTCGGTCCAGTTCGAGCAGGCGGGCCTGGGGGCACCCCTGTGGGAGGCCCTGGATGTGCCGGTGCTCCAGTTGCTCAGCAGCAGCCAGCCCCGTCAGCGCTGGCTGGCCAGCAGCATCGGCCTGGCCCCCACCGATCTCACCCTGCAGGTGGCCCTGCCGGAACTGGATGGCCGGATCACCACCCGCATCGGCGCCTTCAAGGAATGTGTGGGTGCGGGCGATGTCCTGGGGGCGGCCCTGCAGCGCTATCGCCCTGATCCCGGGCGCCTGGCCTGGGTGAGCGCGTTGGCTGCCAATTGGATCACCCTGCGCGGCACGGCCGCCAGCCTGCGGCGGGTTGGGCTGGTGCTGGCCAACTACCCCACCCGCAACAGCCGTCTGGCGAACGGCGTGGGGCTGGACACCCCGGCCTCGGCGGCGACGATGCTGCATTGGTTGGCGGCGGCCGGCTACACCACCGGTGCGGAGTTGCCCGCCGATGGCCAGGCCCTGATCGAGGCCCTGCTGGCGGGCCGCAGCAATGACCCGGAGAGTGATCACAGGCCTGCGCTCGACCACCTGCCCCTGGTCAGCTATCGGGCCTGGTACGACCAGCTGCCTGTGGAGGGCCGCCAGCGCCTGGAGGCCGTCTGGGGACCGCCCGAGCGGGATGCCGGCCTCGAACCCCTGGCCGCGGGCGGCCAGGGGTTTGCGGTGCGCGGCCTGCGCTTTGGCCATGTGTGCCTGCTGATCCAGCCGGAGCGCGGCTACGACCGTGATCCCAGCCTGAGTTACCACTCCCCAGACCTGCCGCCCACCCACGCCTATCTGGCCCAGTACCTGTGGCTGCGCGAACGCTTCGCCGCCCAGGTGGTGGTGCACGTGGGCAAGCACGGCAACCTCGAATGGCTGCCTGGCAAGGGCCTGGGCCTCTCCGCCCAGTGCTTCCCGGAGTGGGCTCTGGGCCCCCTGCCCCATCTGTATCCGTTCATCGTCAATGACCCGGGCGAGGGGTCCCAGGCCAAGCGCCGCAGCCAGGCCGTCATTCTCGATCACCTCACACCACCCCTGGGCCGGGCCGGTCTGCACGGCGCCCTGCTGGAGCTGGAGGGCCTGCTGGACGAGTACTGGGAGGCCAGCCAGATGGGCAGCGGTGAGCGGGCGGCCGTGCTGCGCCGGCAACTGGAGCAACAGCTGGTCCGGCTGGAGCTGCCTGTCGCTGCCGAGGCCGAGCTGGAAGCCCGACTGGATGCGGCCGATGGCTACCTGTGCGAGCTGAAGGAGGCTCAGATCCGTCTGGGGCTGCATCGTTTTGGCCAGCTGCCGGAACCGGCCGAGCTGGCGGAGCTGCTTCTCTGTCTGGCGCGTGCACCCCAGGCCGGACTGCCGGGCCTGACCCAGGCCTTAGCCCGGGACCGGCAGCTGGAGTTCGACCCCTGGGCCGACCCCGAGGAGCAGCGCCTCAGCCCCGCTGATCAGCGCGCGCTGGCTCCGGCCCGCTGTGTCGGGGATGGGGTGGAACTGCTCGAACGGCAGGCCCTGGCGCTCTGCCGATGGGCCCTGGAGATGGCACCGGCAGCGGGCGGGGCGTCTGATCCGGCCTGTTCTGTCCAGGCGCTGGCGAGCGGCGTTCACACAGCAGCGGTGCTGCAGCATCTGCAGGCGGTGCTGCTGCCGCGGCTGCTGGCCTGTGGCGAGCAGGAGCGACTGGCTTTTCTGGCTGGACTGGAGGGTCGCCGCGTCGCCGCCGGTCCCGCCGGCGCCCCCACCCGCGGCCGACCCGACCTGCTGCCCACCGGCCGCAACTTCTACTCGGTGGACCTGCGCGGCCTGCCCACCGAGGCCGCCTGGGATCTGGGCCGCCGCAGTGCCGAGCTGCTGCTCGAACTGCACCTCCAGGCGGAAGGAGACCATCTGCGCTGCCTGGCCCTGTCGGTGTGGGGCACCAGCACGATGCGCAACGGTGGTGAGGACATCGCACAGGCCCTGGCCCTGCTGGGGGTGCGACCGGTGTGGGACGGGCCGACCCGTCGCCTCGTTGACCTGGAGGTCATCCCTCTTGCCCTGCTCGGCCGGCCGCGGGTGGACGTGACCCTGCGCATCTCCGGCCTGTTCCGTGACGCCTTTCCCCAGCTGGTGGACTGGGTGAACCGGGCCACGGCCCTGGTGGCGGCCCTCGATGAGGCGGAGATCGACAACCCCCTGGCGGCGGCAGCCCGGCGGGAGGGCAGCGCCGCCCGGGTGTATGGCTCGGCGCCTGGGGCCTACGGGGCCGGTTTGCAAGGCCTGATCGACAGCGGTCAGTGGGAGTCGCGGGCTGACCTGGGTGAAGCCTTCATCAGCTGGAGCAGCTGGCGGTACGGATCAGCCCAGGGGGATGCCGCCGGCGAAGGCGGCGGCATCGAAGGGGCGGCTGATCGCGATGGGTTGGAGCGGCGCCTGCGCAGCGTGCAGGTGGTGCTGCATAACCAGGACAACCGCGAGCACGATCTGCTCGATTCCGACGATTACTACCAGTTCCAGGGGGGACTGAGCGCCGCTGCCGAGAGCCTCCAGGGAACGGCACCAGCCGCCTGGTTCGCGGACCACTCCCGGGCCGAGCGGCCGCGCCTGCATCGGCTCGAAAAGGAGTTCGACAAGGTGCTGCGGTCGCGGTTGCTCAATCCCCGCTGGATCAAGGGGATGCAGCAGCACGGCTACAAGGGAGGTTTCGAGATGGCCGCCAGCCTCGACTACCTGTTCGCCTACGACGCCAGCACGGGCCG
Organism: Cyanobium sp. NIES-981; assembly: GCA_945901765.1. GTDB lineage: Bacteria > Cyanobacteriota > Cyanobacteriia > PCC-6307 > Cyanobiaceae > NIES-981. The sequence goes on from CAMDLO010000037.1 coordinate 18,312, forward strand.
GGTGCCTGACTGGAGCTACAACGCCCTGGTGGAGCAGTGGCTGATCGACCCGGGCGTGCGGGCTTTCCTGGAGCGCTGCAATCCTTGGGCGCTGCGGGATATGGCGGAGCGGCTGCTTGAAGCCCATCACCGCGGTCTGTGGCGCAGTGCCTCAGAGGCAGAGCTGATCACACTGCGGGACCTGGTGTTGGAGACGGAGGCCCTGGTTGAGCGGCGTTGATGCTGTTTGCAAGAGCCGGATCCAGTTGCAAGAGCCGGATCCAGAGCCAGGGCCAGATGCAGACCGAATGAAACGAACCTCAGGCGTTCAGGTCTTTCACCATCTGCTTGAACGGGTCGATCGCCCCTGGTTTGGCGGTATTCAGAGCGGTGCCGCTGGTGGAGGCCGCTGCAGTGCTGCTCGACTCCTGCTTCTCCCTGGCGACGCTGGCGGCGCCACCGGGCACGTTCACGCCCAGAGCCGAGCCTTTCTTGCGCTGATCCAGCTCTGCCTGGGACATCGGCTGGGCGAAGGTTTTCTTGACCGGCTTGGGAATGCCGTCGGTGAGGTTCATCGAGACCTCCGCCACTTCCGTGCCGGGCAGACCCTCGGTCGCTTTCTCGAGCCGGGCCTCCATCGAGGCCACCTCGGCAACCATCTCCTTGTCGCCCGGGCTGTCGACGGTGCCGGGGAAGGTCCGGCGGATGGTGTTGGACCGCCGCATGAAGGTCACGTCTCCCAGGCTGCTGGCTTCATCCGCATCGAGAAATTTCGTCTCGGCAGGCTTTCTTGCCTGCGGACCAGCGGCCGGCTTGCTGGAGTCGGATCCTGAAGAGAACAGGCGATCGAACAGACCCATCAGCTCACAGGGAATAGCGCCAGTGAACCCTAGCGGCCGTGGAGCTCCAGACCATGGGTGTCTGTACCACAACTCTGCAAAAGACCGCGGCTGCACAGATCGCGGGCGATCGCGTCGCACACCAGCGGGGTGGGCTGCCAGCGGGGCCCCATCTCATAGTCGTACCAGGTTTCGGCACCATCGAAGCCAAGCTCCGCCGCTGCGGCGATCAGAGTGGCGAAGGGGAGGCGATAGCGGGCGGGATGGGCAAGCAGGGCCAGCCCGTCAGCTGCCCAGATGGCGTCGAGCACCGCTTGGACCCGCAGGTCGTCTCCCACCACACTGTTGCCCTGCAGGTAGGGATCAAGACTGGAGTGGTCTGCGGCAAAGCCGAGCGCCAGCACGTGGACCAGGCAGCCTTCCAACAGACAGCTGATCTCCACCCCGCGCCAGAGAGTGGGCACCGCCCGGCCCTGTCGCCATGCTGTCTCGAGGGCGGCCGCGACCTGATTGCTGCCCGCAAGACTGTGGTGATCGGTCACCGCCAGATGTTCCAGGCCGATCGCGATGGCTTTCTCGGCCAGCTGCTCCGGCTTGAGGCTGCCGTCGCTGTGGGTGGTGTGGCAGTGGAAATTGAGCCGCGTTGGGCAGCAGGCCGGCGTGACTGAGGCCAGCACGGCAGCGAGAGGATGATCGTGGCGTCGGCTTCTGGCCATGGGTCGGGGATGGCGATCAGCCGGCGGCCGCTGCAGCATCGCCTTCCGTCCGCAGCCGCCGCCAGCGGGCATAGAACTGGATGGAAGCAGCCATGAACACCACCAGGGCCACGATCAGCCAGGTGGCGGCGCCGGTGGGGAACTGGTTCTTGAACACCACCAGCATCACCACGATCAGCAGCAACAGGGTGGGCAGCTCGTTGAGCGCCCGCAGCTGGCGGCCACTCCACTGGCAGCTGCCCTGGCGCAGGCGGCCCATCAGCCGGTAGCAGAAGGCGTGGTAGGCGAGCAGGGCCAGCACGAAGCCGAGCTTGGCGTGCATCCAGCCCTGCTGCAGCCAGGCGGGATTCACGCTCAGCAGGCCCACGGCGCACCCCACCGCCACCACCATGCCGGGGGTGGTGATGATGTTGGCCAGGCGCCGCTCCATCAGGGCGTACTGGTCTTCAAAGGCCTGGCGCAGGGGCGGCTCCAGCTCGGTGGCCTCGCGGTGGTAGATGAACAGGCGCACCAGGTAGAAGAGCCCGGCGAACCACACCACCACCCCCACGATGTGCAGAGTCTTGAACCAGAGGTAGGCCTCGGGTGGCCAGGTGAGAGCAAACGCGCTGGGAACGGGCACGCGGGAAACGGAATCGATCGCTGCAGGCTAGGGATTGGCGGTGGTTGGGTCGGGCCACTCTTCGCTGTCGCCCCATCACACCTCCGCAGTCACCAGCCACGGCAGCCATTGCGGCAGCACCTCGGCGCTGCCGTACCAGCGCTCGGCGAACCAGCCGCCGTGGCCCACCCCCTCCAGCACCAGCGGCTCGGCGCCGGTCAGCAGGGCGGAGCTGAGGGGCACCAGGCCGTCGCCGGGGCTGCTGGGGTCGTTGTTGATGGCGCCGTAGGAGCGGGCCGTGAGCCGGCGGGCGCGGGGGCGCAGCTGCTGCGGCTCGATGGCACCGGCCACCGCCAGGTAGGCCAGCTCCTCCTGGAAGAAGGCGCCGGGGTAGAGCCGGTCCACCCGCTGACGCAACGCCGTGGCGCGGATCGCCTGGTGGGGGCTGCCCAGGGTCACCAGGCTCTGCACCTGGCCGCGCAGCCCGTACACCCGGCCGGCGAAGGGTTCATCGCCCAGCAGCAGCCGCAGCATCACGCCACCGGAGCTGTGACCCACCAGGTTCACCCGGCCCGTGGGCGAGGCCGCCGCCAGCTCCAGCAGCAGGGCCTGGGCGCGATCGAGCAGGCGGGTCCAGCCCAGGCTCCAGCTGGTGAGCAGCCAGTCGCTGCGGCTGGCGGGCACCACCGCCACCGGCTGGCCCGTGGTGTCTGCCATCGCCGCCGCCATCGGCGCGTAGGCCTCGGGCGTGATCAGAAAGCCCCCCAGGATCAGGCTGGGCGCGGGCTGCAGGGCGCTCATTCGCGGCACACCGCCAGGGCCGCCAGCACGCCGCCGCCGAAGCCGCTGAGGTGGCCGATCCAGCTCACCCCCGCCGGCGAGAACAGGGGAATCAGGCTGGGCAGCACGCCGCCATAGGCCACCAAGGTGATCAGCGAGAGCAGGATCGGAAGGGGCCGCTTCTCCAGCCAGCCGATCACCAGCAGGTAGCTCAGCAGTCCGTACACCACCCCGGAGAGGCCGTGGCTGCCCACCGGCCACCACAGCCACAAAGGAATGGCCGCCAGGTACACCCCGATCCACACGGCCAGGTAGTCGCGCCGGCCGCGCAGCAGCACCAGCCACGACAGGGGCAGGAACACCAGGCTGTTGCCGATCAGGTGGTTGAAGCCGCTGTGGCTGAACGGCGCCGTGAGCACCCCCACAAACGAGCCCCCCGGCAGCATCGGCAGGTTCCAGCGCCCGCCGAACACCAGCTGGTCAAGCAGCTCCTGACCCCAGGCCACGGCCAGCAGCGCCAGCGGGATCACCAGGTTGGCCCCCAGGCGCGCCAGGGCCTGGTCGAGGCGGCGGGCCAGGGACACGGTGTTGTCAGCCATCTCGTTAGCCATGCAGCAGGTTGATGCGATACAGCACATCTTCGAGGGCATCGGCCGCCAGCAGGGCGGCGTAGCGCTGGGGATTCTCCCCATCGATGCAGCTGGCCAGGGGGTTGAGCACGGTGCTGGGGGTGGGGTGGCAGAACTGCACCACGCTCAGGCGCGCTCCGCTGCTGTCTTCGGGCGCCACCACCCGGTGCCAGCCGGTGGGGATGCGGCCGTTGCTGAGCCGCTCCAGCATCAGGCCGCTGTTGATGATCACCTGCCCCTGCGGCGCCACGGCGTCGAGCCACTGGCCCTCCACCAGCACCTGCAGGCCCGCTGCCGTGGCCCGCGGCAGGGCGGTGATCAGGTTGATGTCGCCATGGGCCGCCGCCCACACGTGCCCGCCGGCGGGGGCGGCGGCCATCGGCGGGTAGTGGATCGCCCGGGTGAGGGTGGGGGCGTCGCGCACCACCGCATCAAAGAAGTCCACGTGGACCCCCAGGCCGGTGGCGATCACCCGCAGGAAGCGGCGCTGCAGATCGGCCAGGCTGGCGTGGAAGCGCTCCAGCACCGCCGTGATCCCCGGCACGACCGCCTCCGGCAGCAGCTGCTCGGGATAGAGCAACGGAAACCGGCGATGCAGGGGGTGGTGGGCCGGCAGCGGCGCTGCCCAGTTGAGCATCTCCTTCCAGTCGGCCCGGCACTCGCCCGCTGCCGTCTCCACCAGGGTGCCCGTGTAGCCGGTCTGTCCGCAGGCCTCGGGCCGGGCGAACGCCTGCTTGCGTGGCGCGTCGAGGGCGAAGAACGCACCCAGCAGTCCGTAGGCGTCATCAAGCAAGGCGGCGGGCAGGTCGCAGCGGGTGAGCACGAAGCCCGTGCCCAGGCTGCGCAGCACCCCATCCACCACCGCTGCCCGCTGGCGGGCCGTGCCCTGCTCGAAGGCCAGCAGGTCGACATCGAGGATGGCCAGGGCCATCCGCCTCCGCGCAGCTGCTGCCGGGTCTACTCCAGGCCGGCGCTCACTGCACCGGCTTCACGGCACGGGGGCGTGCAGCACCGCCATCAGGGCCGGCAGCGACGCACTGTCGCCCTCTGGCAACTTCAGGGTGCCGGTGAGCATCGGGACGAACACGATTGCCCACAGTTGGAACAACCGCCGGGGGGTGATTCCGTGCCCCGGCCAGCGAAACGGCCGATTGAGTGCTTGTGTTCAGTTGGGCATGGTCACGAATTCCTCGGCCACTGAGGGGTGCAGGGCCATGGTGCGGTCGAAGTCGGCCTTGGTGGCGCCCATGCCGATGGCGATCGCCGCCATCTGGATGATCTCGGCGGCGTGCTCGCCCACCATGTGGCAGCCGAGCACCTTGCCGGAGGCGCGCTCCACGATCAGTTTGAGCAGCACCCGCGGCCCGCTGCCGGGCAGGGCCTGGCTCATCGCCCGAAAGCGGGCCCGGTGCACCTGGATCGCCTCCTGACCATGGCGCTCCAGCGCCTGCTCCTCGGTGAGTCCCACGCCGGCCAGTTCCGGCTGGCTGAACACCGCGCTGGCGATCAGGTCGTGGTCCACCTGGCGGGGCCGGTCGCCGTACACCGTGTCGGCGAAGGCACGGCCCTCATCCACGGCCACCGGGGTGAGGTTCACCCGGTCGGTGACGTCACCCACCGCGTAGATGCCGGGCACGTTGGTGCGCTGGTCGGCGTCCACCGGGATGCGGTGGCCCTCCACCGCCACGCCGGCGGCCTCCAGGTTGAGTCCCTCGAGGAAGGGACGCCGGCCGGTGGCCAGCAGCACCCCGCCGCAGGCCAGTTGCTCCCCGCTCTGGGTGGTGAGCGTGAGGTTGCCAGGCTCACCGCTGATGGCGGCAGGTGAGTGGGCGAAGCGGATCGTGATGCCATCGGCCTGCATCGCTTCGGCCACCGCGTCGCTGGCCTCTCGGTCGAAGCCGCGCAGCAGGTGATCGCCGCGCACCAGCTGGGTCACCTGCACCCCCAGGCCATGCAGGATGCAGGCGAATTCGCAGGCGATGAAGCCGGCGCCCACCACCACCACGGCCTCCGGCAGGCGCTCCAGTAGGAACATGTCGTCGCTCACCCAGCCCAGCTCGGCGCCCGGGATGGCCGGCCGGTGGGGCCGGCCGCCCACGGCGATCAGGGTGCGCTCGCCCTTGAGCAGGCGCTCGCCGCCGTCTGCCGAGCGCACCAGCACCGCCCCGGGGGCCTG
>CAMDLO010000038.1 GCA_945901765.1 Cyanobium sp. NIES-981
GCGGCCGCCACCGGCGTCGCAGCACCGCCGTTTGCTGGACTGGCAGCACCCCCGGGCTGCCGCCGTGCTCCTGTCGCGCCCCATTTCCGGTCCACCCGTCTACCTCTGCGCCTTTCTCACCCTGCTCAACGACCGCCTGAGCGAGACGCTGATCTTTCCCCTGCTGCCTTTCCTGCTGGCGGGCTTCACCAATGACGGCCGCACCCTGGGGCTGCTCACAGGCAGCTACGCCGTGGCCCAATTCCTGGCCACACCATTGATCGGAGCGATGAGCGACCGCTACGGCCGCCGGCCGGTGATGGCGGTGTGCGTGGCCGGCACGGTGCTGGGGCTGGGCCTGTTCGCCGCCACGATCGCCACCGACTGGAGCACCGTGTCCTGGGCTGCCGGCACCAGCCTGCCCCTGGCGCTGCTGTTCGCCGGCCGACTGCTGGATGGGGCCAGCGGCGGCACCGCCGCCACCGCCGCCGCCGTGCTGGCCGACGTGTCACCACCGGAGAAGCGGGCCAAGGCCTTCGGCCTGATCGGCGTGGCCTTCGGGCTGGGCTTCATCCTCGGGCCGGCGCTCGGGGGCCTGCTGGGGCGGCTGAACGTGAATCTGCCGCTGCTGATTGCCGTGCTGATCGCCGTGGTGAACCTGGTGCTGGTGCTGCTGCTGTTGCCCGAAACCCACCCGGTCTCGGCCCGCATCGCCCTGCCGCCCAAGCGGGAACTGCAACCCTTCACCCAGCTGTCACGGGTGTTCAGCAACCCGCGGGTGCGCCGCCTCTGTAGCGCCTTCTTCCTCTTCTTCCTGGCCTTCAGCGGCTTCACGGGCGTGTTGGTTCTCTACTTCAAACAACGCTTCGGCTGGGGGCCTGGCCTGGCCGGCGCCGCTTTCCTGGTGGTGGGGGTGGTGGCCACGGTGGTGCAGGGCGGCCTGATCGGCCCGTTGGTCAAGCGCTTCGGCGAATGGCGACTCACCCTGGCGGGCCTGGGCTTCGTGCTGGTCGGCTGCGCCCTGGTGCCCCTGGCCCCGGTGGAGCGGGCCGGGAATGTGGTGTTTCCCGCCGTGGCCTGCCTCGCCCTCGGCACGGGACTGGTCACACCTTGCCTGCGGGCCCTGGTGTCGCGACGGCTCGATGACAGTGGCCAGGGGGCGGCCCTGGGCAGCCTGCAGGGCCTGCAGAGCCTGGGCAGCTTCATCGGCCCGCCCCTGGCGGGACTGGTCTATGAAACCGTGGGACGCACCAGTCCGTTCTGGCTGGGCACCGCCCTGCTGGCGGGGGTGATGGCGCTGGTGGCCGGGGGCCGTCGCACGCTTGATCGCTGAACCGGAATCCTGATCTGGCGCTCTGAACTTGAGGGCTGCAGTCGTCAAGCAGACGGAACACAGTCCACGCCCAACAGCCTGGCTAAGTTCACGTCATGAACGATTCGGCGGCCGCAGAGACCATGGTCAGCAAACGTGCTGCCTCTGAACCAGCTGCGACCCCCACAGCGGGGACACCTGGCACCGCCCCTGAACCAACTCCCACTGAACCAACTCCCACTGAACCAACCGGCCAGCCATCGGCGCTGAAGGAAGCCACCGGCGACCAGAAGGCCATCAGTGCAGCAGCGGAGAAGGCCCTTGCCGCCATTGGCGCAGATGGCCCACTGCGCGTCGCCCCGGAGCTTTACATCAACCGGGAACTGAGCTGGATCGCCTTCAACGAGCGGGTGCTCGCCCAGGCTCTCAACGAGCACACACCCTTGCTGGAGCAGGCCAAGTTCAGCGCCATCTTCAGCAACAACCTCGATGAGTTCTTCATGGTGAGGGTCGCCTCCCTGAAGAGCCAGCAGGAAGCCGGTGTTGCCACCCTCAGCGACGACGGCCTCACCGCCCTTGAGCAGCTGGAGGCGATTCAGGCCAGGCTTCGTCCCCTGCTCGAGCTGCAGCAGCAGCACTACCGTCACTCCCTTAAGAACCAGCTGGCCGAACACGGCGTGCTGCTGCTCGATTACGCCAACCTGAGCACACGCCAGCGCGCCTGGGTGGATGACACCTTCCGCACGGCGATCTTTCCGGTGCTGACACCACTGGCCGTCGATCCATCCCACCCCTTCCCGTTCATCAGCAACCTCAGCCTGAACGTGGCGGTGTTGGTGCGCGATCCCGAAACGGGCCAGCAGCAGTTCGCCCGGGTGAAGGTTCCCCAGAAGATTCTGCCGCGCTTCGTCGAGCTGCCCGCGAGCCTGAGCGGCAAGCGCCCCAAGCCTGTGTACACCGCCGTGCCCCTGGAACAGGTGGTGGCGTTCAACCTGGCCCTGCTGTTCCCGGGCATGGAGGTGGAAGGGCATTACTTCTTCCGCATCACCCGCGACGCCGATCTCGAACTGCGGGACCTCGAGGCCGACGACCTCATGGAGGCGATCGAGGAAGGCCTGCGCAAGCGGCGGCGCGGTGGCGAAGTGGTGCGGCTGGAAGTGACCGACGAGATGCCCGACGCGGTGGTGCAGCTGCTGATGGAGGGCATGGCGGTGGAACCGGAGGACGTGTACCGGATCAACGGTCCGCTCGGCCTCGACGACCTGATGGGCCTGCTGGCCATCCCCCTGCCCCAGCTCAAGGACAAATCCTTCAAGGGACGCACGGCCCCGGCGCTGGTGCGGGCCCAGCGCACCAACCTCGAGGACGGATCCCTCAAGCCTGAGGAATTCGAAAGCATCTTCTCGGTGCTGCGGCGCGGCGATGTGCTGCTGCACCACCCTTTTGATCTGTTCTCCACCTCCGTGGAGGAATTTCTGAACCAGGCAGCCGATGACCCGGCCGTTCTGGCGATCAAGATGACCCTCTACCGCACCTCCAAGGATTCCGCGGTGGTGGCAGCCCTGATCCGCGCCGCCGAGAACGGCAAGCAGGTGATGGCCTTGGTCGAGCTGAAGGCCCGTTTCGATGAAGACAACAACATCCAGTGGGCCCGCCAGCTGGAGAGCTCAGGCGTCCATGTGGTGTACGGGGTGATCGGCCTCAAAACCCACACGAAGATCACCCTGGTGGTGCGCCGGGAGAAGCAGCAGCTGCGCAGCTACGTGCACGTGGGCACCGGCAACTACAACTCCAAGACCTCAAATCTCTACACCGATCTGGGCCTGCTCACCGCCCGTCCGGATTACGCCGCTGACCTGGTGGAGCTGTTCAACTACCTCACCGGTTTCTCCAAGCAACAGAGCTTCCGCCGCCTGCTCGTGGCCCCTGTCACATTGCGGCGTGGCATGGAGGAGTTGATCTGCCGGGAAATCAGCCACGCGCTGGCGGGCCGCGGCGGCCACATCCGCGCCAAGATGAATTCCCTGGTCGATCCGCCGATCATCGCCCTGCTCTACCAGGCTTCCCAGGCCGGTGTGCGGATTGAACTGGTGGTGCGGGGCATGTGCAGCATCAGACCCGGCCTGAGCGGCGTCAGCGACCAGATCAGCGTCGTGAGTGTGATCGGCAGGTTCCTGGAGCATTCGCGCCTGTTCTGGTTCGCCAACGGCGGCGAGCCTGAGGCCTACATCGGCAGCGCCGACTGGATGCCCCGCAACCTCAACCGGCGGGTGGAGGCGGTGGCTCCCGTGCTGGATGAGCGGATGCGCACCCAACTGGAACAGCTGCTTGAGCTCTACCTGAATGATGCCGGCGCCTGGCATATGGACAGCGATGGTCAGTTCAGCCAGCGACAGCCTGACGACGAAGGCCAGCTGGCCCAGGTGGAGCTGATGCGCAACTGGCGGGGCGGCTTCATCCCGACAGGGGGCTGAGTCTGTATCGCCGGCTACGCACCGTTACGGGCAAATGCACTCATTGCTTACAGCGAATGTGAGCAGATCTGCATCGTTTGACCGAATGCCCCGATCCAATTCGGTGCGCATCTTCCAATCGATGCGGAAAATCTTCCAGTTTTAACCCTGCCAACTGTGGCAGCGGTGCTAAGTTCCGCGCAAATCTAATTCGGAGGCCTGGGTGTGGGGACGCCTGAGCATTCCGCTGCAGGGATCCGCTCCGGCGTGTCCCGACAGCGACAGCACTCATCCATTTCAGCCAATCGTCAATCAGGCGCAGGCAAAGCGGGCGTTGGGCGCGCCGCTTCCGGCGGTCAGGCTGCGGCAGCAGGCCGCCGCACACCGGGCCGGATGAGTGCTGATTCGATCGGCTGGTATCTCAGCACCATCGGTCGGGTCCCACTGCTCACGCCGGCTGAGGAGATTGAGCTGGCCCACCATGTGCAGGCCGGCAAACGGCTGCAGGAGCTGGCGAACGGAGATCTCACCCCCCAGCAGAAGCGCCAGCTGCGCATGGCCCAGCGGGCCCGTGACCGCATGATGGCCGCCAACCTGCGCCTGGTGGTGAGCGTTGCCAAGAAATATCAGAACCAGGGGCTGGAGCTGCTGGATCTGGTGCAGGAGGGGGCGATCGGGCTGGAGCGCGCCGTCGACAAGTTCGACCCGGCGATGGGCTACAAGTTCTCGACCTATGCCTACTGGTGGATCCGGCAGGGCATGACCCGAGCGATCGACAACAGCGCGCGCACGATCCGGTTGCCGATCCACGTGAGCGAAAAACTGGCGAAGATGCGTCGGGTCAGCCGGGAGCTGTCCCACCGACTCGGCCGCCAGCCGAACCGACTGGAGCTGGCCCACGCCCTCGACATGCGTCCCGAGGAACTGGAGGAGCTGATCGCCCAGAGCGCCCCCTGCGCGTCCCTCGATGCCCACGCCTGCGGTGACGAGGACCGCAGCACCCTCGGGGAGCTGATCGCTGACCCCGCCAGCGGCGAGCACTTCGACAGCATGGATCGCCATCTCCAGAAGGAGCATCTCGGCACCTGGCTGGCCCAGCTGAACGACCGGGAGCAGACGATCCTGAAGCTGCGCTTCGGCCTCGAGGGTCACGAGCCCCTCACCCTGGCCGAGATCGGCCGACTGATCAACGTGTCGCGGGAGCGGGTGCGCCAGCTGGAAGCCAAGGCGATCATGAAACTGCGACTGTTCAGTAACCTCCAGCAAGCGGCCTGAGCAGGGCATCTGAACGCACCGGTCGACTGGCCAAGGCAACTCCTCGGGGTGGCGGCGGTCGCAGGCTGGCTCACCCTGCTGGCACTGGCGGCCCTGGCGGTGCGTCGACGCTGGAGTGGTCTGGAGCACCCCGGCCAGCGGGAATGGAGCCGCAAGCTGGTTCACATCGGCACGGGTGCGGTGGTGCCGATTGCCTGGGGTGTGGGGATCGACCGGGCCATCGCCCTGCCCGCCGCCGCCGCCATCACCCTGCTCGCCGCCCTGAACCATCGTCTGCGGCTTTTGCCGGCTGTGGAGGACGTGGGCCGCGCCAGCTACGGCACGGTGGCCTACGGCGCCTCGATCACCCTGCTGCTCTGGCTGCACTGGCCGCAGCGGCCGGCCTGTGTGGCAGCCGGGGTGCTGGTGATGGCCGTGGGCGATGGCCTGGCCGGCCTGATCGGACCACTGGTTCCCAGTTTCTCCTGGCAGGTGCTGGGGCAGCGCCGCTCTTTGGCCGGCACGGCGGCGATGGGTCTTGCCAGTCTCGGGGTGCTGGCAGCGCTGAAGCTGATGAGCAGCCCGGCGCCCATGGCCCCGGACTGGCCAGCGGTGCTGCTGATCGCTGCCGCCGCCACCCTCCTGGAGCAGCTGGCCCTCGGCGGAATCGACAACCTCAGCGTGCCCATCGGTGTTGCCTGGTTATGGCAGCGGCTGGGGGGCGGCGGCTGAGGATCTTGAACTCTGGGCGCGGCTCAGGCAAGCAACAGCTGTTCGCAGCGCTGCTCCCAGTCGCGCGAGGTGCCAAGCCCGGCCACCAGCAGCCGGTCGGCGGGCTCATCACGCAGCCGAAGCTGCCACTGCCGGACCAGGTCGGCCCGATCCAGCCAGGCGCCCATCACCACCTGGTGTATGGCCTCCAGATCCCAGTGGCGCTGGCAGCCGATCGCCTGCCCCCAGCCGAGCAGATCATCGAGCTGGAACGGGCGGAAACCCGCGAAAGCAGGGCCATCCACCTGCTCCAGGTAGAACAGCTGCAAAGGATCGGAAAACCCGCAGAACTGCAGAAGATAGGTCATTGCCGACCTCCCGGAAAACTGAGTCAACCCTATGCAGATCCGAAGCCCGCGCTGTTCAGCAGGAACAGAATGTTGCGCCCGCCAGGCAGACTCACAACAGCTCAGATTGAGAATGAATCAGCACTCCCGAGGCTCGAGTGCTGAATCCAGTCAAGGCGAGACTTCATTGCTGCTGATTCAGCTCAGCCTGCTCAGCCATTGGCCATCTCAACCGTTGGCCATCTCAATTCTCGGCCAATGCCTGGATGTTGCCTCGATTCAAGTGAATCAGGCCGAGCTGAACCCGGAAGTCGCCCATCAGACAACCGGGATGGAGCGTCTCAGACCACACCAACCGGTTGACGGCAACCGGAACGCACCGCGGCCGCCAGGGTGTCGAGCACGGTGGCGGTGGTGGCGGTGTCGATGCAGGCGTCCGTGACACTCTGACCGTAGGTGAGTTGAGCAAGATCGGCGGGGATCTTCTGATTGCCGGCCACCAGATGACTTTCCAGCATCACCCCCATCACGTGCTGGGAGCCGGCCTGCACCTGCTCCGCCACCCGCTCCGCCACCTCCGCCTGCCGGCGGTAGTCCTTGTTGGAATTGCCATGGCTGCAGTCCACCATCAGCCGGCTGGGCAGGCCCACCTTCGTCAGTTCGGCAGCGGCGGCCTCGATCGCTTCAAGGTGGTAGTTCGTGCCCTGCTTGCCACCCCGCAGCACCAGATGACCGTCCGGATTACCGGTGGTGGTCACGATCGAGGCATAACCCTGGCGGTTGATGCCGAGAAAATGGTGGGACCGTGAAGCCGCCTCCACCGCATTGATCGCCGTGGCAACGCTGCCATCGGTACCGTTCTTGAAGCCGATCGGCATCGACAGACCGGAGGCCATCTCGCGGTGGGTCTGGCTTTCGGTGGTGCGGGCACCGATGGCGGTCCAGCTGATCAGGTCCGCGATGTACTGAGGCACCACCGGATCGAGCAGCTCGCTGGCGGCCGGCAGCCCCAGTTCGGCCAGATGCAGCAGCAGGCCGCGGGCGCGACGCAGGCCGGTGTTGATGTCGTAGCTGCCGTCGAGATGGGGGTCGTTGATCAGGCCCTTCCAGCCCACCGTGGTGCGTGGCTTCTCGAAATAGACCCGCATCACCACCTCAAGCTCGGCCCGGTGACGCTCCCGGGCGGCGGTGATGAAGCCCGCATACTCCTTGGCCGCCTCCACATCGTGCACGGAACAGGGACCCACGATCACCAGCAGCCGCTGGTCACGGCCATGCAGGATCGCCTGAACGGCACTGCGGGCCTGCTGCACGGTGGCGGCGGCCCTGTCGCTGAGCGGCAGTTCCCGATGCAGCAGCTCCGGGGGCACCAGCGGCCGGGTTTCCACCACATGGAGATCGCTGGTGGTGGCGTGCATGGGAATCGGGCTGCCTGGGGGTGCCGGGGAGGAACAGCCCAGCCTAATCAGCGCCGCCCTGCCCCGGGCTTGCCAGCAGGCTTCTGCAGCCGTTCACACCAACGCCCGGTCAGGTCGCCAAGAACAATGGGGAGTGAATGTCCGGTGCAAGCGATGGCCGCCAGCAGTTTCCTGACCGATTACCGCGTCGCCGCCGCTGAGCGCGAGGCGCTGGGGGTGCCGGCACTGCCACTCACTGCCGCCCAGGCGGCTGCCCTCACCGGGCTGCTCAGCGCCCCTCCGCTGGGCGAGGAGTCCTTTCTGCTGCACCTGCTCAGCGAGCGGATCCCCCCAGGCGTGGATGAGGCCGCCTCTGTGAAAGCCGCCTGGCTGCTGACGGTGGCCAAGGGCGAAGCGGCTTCACCCCTGGTGAGCCCGGTGCAGGCGGTGAACCTGCTGGCCACGATGATCGGCGGCTACAACGTGGGCGCCCTGATCGAGCTGCTCGCCGGCAGCGATCCGGCCATCGCCGAGGCCGCCGCCGAAGGGCTGAGCAAAACCCTGCTCGTCTACGACGCCTACAACGACGTGCTGGACCTGGCCACCAGCAACGCCTACGCGAAGCGCGTCGTCGACAGCTGGGCCAACGCCGCGTGGTTCACCGCCAGGCCCGAACTGCCCGCCGAAATCACCGTCACGGTGTTCAAGGTGGAGGGTGAAACCAACACCGACGACCTCTCGCCGGCCACCCACGCCACCACCCGCCCCGACATCCCCCTGCACGCCACGGCGATGCTGGAAACCCGGATGCCCGGCGGCCTGGAGCTGATCGCCGAGCTCAAGCAGAAGGGGCATCCCGTGGCCTATGTGGGCGACGTGGTGGGCACCGGCAGCTCGCGCAAATCCGCGATCAACTCCGTGCTCTGGCACACCGGCACCGACATCCCCCACGTGCCCAACAAGCGCAGCGGCGGCGTGATCCTGGGCGGCAAGATCGCGCCGATCTTCTTCAACACCGCCGAGGATTCCGGCGCCCTGCCGATCGAGTGCGACGTCACCGCCCTCAACTCGGGCGATGTGATCACGATCCGCCCCTACGCCGGCACGATCGAGCGCGCCGCCGGTGAGGCCAATGCCGGTGAGATCGTGGCCCGCTTCGAGCTCAAGCCCAGCACCATCACCGATGAGGTGCGCGCCGGCGGCCGCATCCCCCTGCTGATCGGTCGCTCGCTCACCGACAAGGTGCGCGCCCAGCTGGGGCTGCCCGCCAGCGAGCTGTTCATCCGTCCGGTGGCTCCTGCCGACACCGGCAAGGGTTACACCCTGGCCCAGAAGATGGTGGGCAAGGCCTGCGGTCTGCGCGGCGTGCGCCCCGGCACCAGCTGCGAACCGCTGATGACCACCGTCGGCAGCCAGGACACCACCGGGCCGATGACCCGCGATGAGATGAAGGAGCTGGCCTGCCTGGGCTTCAGCGCCGATCTGGTGCTGCAGAGCTTCTGCCACACCGCCGCTTATCCCAAGCCGGTGGATCTCAAGACTCACGCCGAACTGCCCGAGTTCATGGCCTGCCGCGGCGGCGTGGCCCTGCGCCCCGGCGACGGCATCATCCACAGCTGGCTCAACCGCATGCTCCTGCCCGACACCGTGGGCACCGGCGGCGACAGCCACACCCGCTTCCCCCTGGGCATCTCCTTCCCCGCCGGCTCGGGCCTGGTGGCCTTCGCCGCCGCCATCGGCGCCATGCCGCTCGACATGCCGGAATCGGTGCTGGTGAAGTTCTCCGGCACCCTGCAGCCGGGCGTGACCCTGCGCGATGTGGTGAATGCGATCCCCTACGTGGCGATTCAGCAGGGCCTGCTCACCGTGGCCAAGGAGGGCAAGCAGAACGTGTTCAACGGCCGGATCATGGAAATCGAGGGGTTGCCCGATCTCAAGCTGGAGCAGGCCTTTGAACTCACTGACGCCACCGCCGAGCGCTCCTGCGCCGGCAGCACGATCAAGCTGAGCGTGGAGACGGTGAGCGAATACCTGCGCAGCAACGTGGCACTGCTCAGGAACATGATCGCGCGCGGCTACGGCGATGCCCGCACCCTGGCCCGCCGCATCAAGGCGATGGAGGAGTGGCTGGCCAACCCGGTGCTGCTGGAGGCCGATGCCGATGCCGAGTACGCCGCCGTGATCGAGATCGATCTGGATCAGATCAGCGAGCCGATCCTGGCCTGCCCCAACGACCCCGACAACGTCAAGCTGCTCTCCGAGGAGGCCGGCGAGCCGATCGATGAGGTGTTCATCGGCAGCTGCATGACCAACATCGGCCACTACCGCGCCGCCGCCAACGTGCTCCAGGGCCAGGGCGAGAACGCCGCGCGCCTGTGGGTGTGCCCGCCCACTCGCATGGACGAGGAGAAGCTCAAGCAGGAGGGCTACTACGCCATCTTCGAGGCGGCCGGCTCACGCATGGAACTGCCCGGTTGCTCGCTGTGCATGGGCAACCAGGCGCGGGTGGAAGACAACACCACCGTGTTCTCCACCAGCACCCGCAACTTCAACAACCGCCTCGGCAATGGCGCCCAGGTGTACCTGGGCAGCGCCGAACTGGCGGCAGTGTGCGCCCAGCTGGGCCGCATTCCCTCCAAAAACGAATACCTGGCGATCGCTGCCGAAAAGATCGATCCCTACGGCGCCGAGCTCTACCGCTACCTCAATTTCGATCAGATCGAGGGCTTCGAAGACCAGGGTCGGGTGGTGAGCGCCGAAGAGGAAGCCAGGGTGATCGCACAGGTCTGAGCCAGCTCTGCGGTCTAGCAGTGTGTCGAAAGCGGTGTGTCGAAAGCAGGGTGTCGAAGAATCCGGTGATGCTGTTCAGGGCGCCCCTTGCAGTGGGCACCCTGAAACCAACCCCTTCAACGAGCACGGACCCATCGAAGACACTCAGGCGGCAGCGATCCAGCCAACCGGAGCATCCCTGCCAACGACAGAAGCAGTTGAATCAGAGCACAAAGCGACCATTGCCAATGGATTGGGCAGGCGGAAAGACAAACCTGACCAGGCAATGCTGGCTGAATGATCAGAGCGAATCAAGCAACGGCGTCTCAGGGACATCGCAAGCACCTGATTCGCAACCCTGCGCAGTAACAATATTGCTGAGCATCAGCTTCCGATCACAGGCCAACATTTGTGTCCCAAAAGACTTGCACCAGCATTAATCTCAGCACTAACACCATCAACCGCTGATCATCTGCCACTGATCATTAACTCCAAGCCGTCAAATCGAGGCCATCACGCTCCGACCTCGAAGCTCCGACCTCGAAGCTCCGACCTCGGCCTGACAGCGCAATCAAGGCAGAGACAGGTTTTGCAGGGATTAGGCAATGCGGCCGTCAAGGAAGCAGCCATTTCTGTAGCAAATCCAACAATTTGACCGTTTTGGTGGCGTCACCGGCCGTGCTCCCTAATTTGCGGGCAGCGACGCGCACCCCCATGACCCGCATCGACCGTCTCGTCCGCCTCGGCATCGCCCTCACGGCCGCCGGCAGCCTGGCTCTGGTCGGCTGTTCCGCCACCAAGGACGCCGCCACCGGCGTCGGCGAAGCCACGAAAGATGCCGCCACCGGCGTGGGAGATGCGGCCAAGGATGCGGCCACCGGCGTCGGCGAAGCTGCCAAGGATGCCGCCACGGCCACCGGGCAGGCCGCCCTCGCGCCGGCCGTGAATCCCGTGCTCGATCTGCTGAAGAAGGGAGAGGGCGAGGTGAAGGCCGGCAACATCGGCGCCGCCCTGGCCACCATGGGAGGGTTCAAGGCCGTCTGGGACAAAGCCGCGCCGGTGATTCGTCCCCTGGCCGGCGACAAGTGGCCCGCCATTGAAACGGCTGCCAACGGCGTGCTGAGCACCTTCGGAGGCGGCGGCACTCCCGATGCGGGCGCCGCCGGCTCAGCGCTCAGCGGCCTGATCGGTCCGCTCAGCGGCCTGATCGGCCAGTAATCCGCCAGGGCAGCCACCCCGATCGGCCCGGAGGACAGCCCTTAGCATTACAAGGATGTCCTCCCAACCCTCCCTGCAGACGCGAGTTCTGCGCACCTCCTCAGGTCCCCTGGTCCGGCAGGGCGATCGGGTCTGGGTCTGGTACGCCGGTGAGCTGGTGGACGGTGGCACGCCCTTCGACGCGAATTTCGACTTCACCGCATTCAGCCCCGTGGCGGCACGAAGTCCTTTCTCCTTCGTGCTGGGTGCAGGCCAGGTGATTCAGGGCTGGGAGCTGGGCCTGAGCGACCGACGGCTCGGCGAGGTGCTGGAGCTCACCATCCCCAGCGCCCTGGCCTACGGACCGGCAGGCTCTCCACCGCGGATTCCGGCCGATGCCGATCTGCGCTTCACGGTCGAGCTACTCGCCATCAGCGTGCCCGACGGGTACACCTTTCCCACCTGGAGCGATCTCAATGTCGACCTCCGGCCTGCAGCCGCCCTCGGCGCTGATCTGACCACCTATCCATCCCAGACGGCGGGACTCGACGGAGACGACACGCTGCTGGGCACAACTGGCAACGACCTGCTGGCCGGACTGGACGGCGAGGACAGCCTCGCTGGCCTGGATGGGGCTGACCTGCTGCTGGGCGGCCAGGGCAACGATCAGCTCAGCGGCGGCGACGGTGACGACATCCTCGATGGCGGTGACGGAACGGATACCGCCGCATTCGGGGGCGCGGACAACACCGTGAACCTCTCCCTCACCATCGCCCAGCAGACCGGTGAAGGCCTCGACAGCCTGCTGTCCATTGAGTCCGTCGATGCCGGAGATGGGAATGATCAGATCACGGGAAACAGTCAGGTCAACAGCATCAGTGCTGGCAGGGGCAGCGATCGCCTCAGCGGCGGCGGCGGCGGCGATCGCCTCAGCGGCGGCGCCGGCAGCGATCAGTTCGCCTACAGCCAGCCCACCGATTCCGGCATAAGCCGCGCCGGCCGGGACACCATCACCGACTTCAACGGTCGCGAAGGGGATCGCATCGACCTGACCGCGATCGATGCCCATGCCCTGCAACCGGGCAATCAGGCCTTTCGCTTCATCGGCAGCCGACCGTTCACTGCCGGGCGCCCCGGCGAAGCACGCTTCAGTGCCGGCCTGCTGCAGCTGAACCTCGACGCCAGCAAGAAGGCCGACATGGTGATCACGCTGAGCGGGGTGAGCAGCCTGCCGGGGCGCTTTCTGATTCTCTGAAGCCGCTGGCGCCCAGCGCCTGAGAGGCTGGACTCGGCCCGGATCCCCGATCTCCCCTGAACCAGGAAACCCTGCTGTTTGAGCCCGCCGTGCCCCAAGCCGGGGCGCTACGGGCCGTGCTCGCCTTCCCCAGCACCTATTCGGTGGGCATCACCAGCCTGGGCTACCAGGTGGTGTGGGCCAGCCTGGCCCAGCGGTGCGATGTGGATGTGCGCCGCCTGTTCACCGACCGGAGCGATCCCCCCCATGGCGGCCAGCGCGGTCGCGGCGCCAATCTCGACCTGTTCGGCCTGTCTCTGAGCTGGGAACTCGATGGACCGGTGCTGCTCGATCTGCTGGAGCAGCAGCGCATCCCGATCTGGGCAGCCGAGCGCGGCGACGCCGATCCGATCGTGTTCGGCGGCGGCCCCGTGCTCACCGCCAACCCCGAACCCCTGGCGCCGTTCTTGGATGCGGTGCTGCTGGGCGACGGCGAACTGTTGCTGCCGGCCTTTGTCGAAGCCCTGCAGGAGTGCCGCCAGGCCCCGCGGGCGCAGCGGCTGCGGCGGCTGGCGCAGGTGCCTGGCGTGTACGTGCCCGGCCTCTACGCGCCCCGCTACAGCGGTGAAGGTCAGCTGTTGGGCGTCGAGCCAACAGAACCGGACATCCCGGCCACGGTGGCCAAGCAGACCTGGCGCGGCAACACCCTCAGCCATTCCACGGTGATCACCCCGGAGGCGGCCTGGCCCTCGATCCACATGGTGGAGGTGGTGCGCAGCTGTCCGGAGCTCTGCCGCTTCTGCCTGGCCAGCTACCTCACCCTGCCCTTCCGCACGCCATCCCTGGATGACGGCCTGATCCCGGCGGTGGAGAAGGGCCTGGCGGCCACCGAACGCCTGGGCCTGCTGGGGGCCTCCGTCACCCAGCACCCCCAGTTTGCCGACCTGCTCACCTGGCTCGATCAGGACCGCTTCGACGGCACCCGCGTGAGCGTGAGCTCCGTGCGGGCCGCCACCGTGACGCCCGAGCTGGGGCGGATCCTGGCCAAACGGGGCAGCAAGTCGCTCACGATCGCGATCGAGAGCGGCAGCGAGCGCATGCGCCAGGTGGTGAACAAGAAGCTGGCCACCGAAGAGATCTATGCGGCGGCCCGCTACGCCAGGGAGGGCGGCCTCACGGGTCTGAAGCTCTACGGGATGGTGGGCCTGCCGACAGAAGAGGAGGCCGATGTGGAGGCCACGGCGGAGCTGCTGCTGGCCCTCAAGAAGGCCACCCCCGGCCTGCGCCTGAGCCTGGGCGTCAGCACCTTCGTGCCCAAGGCCCACACGCCCTTCCAGTGGCAGGGCGTGCGTCCCGAAGCAGAAAAGCGTCTCAAGCTGCTGGCCAGACGGCTCAAGCCCAAAGGGATCGAGCTGCGGCCTGAGAGCTACGGCTGGAGCGTGATTCAGGCCCTGCTCTCGCGCAGCGACCGCCGTCTGGCGCCGGTGATCGCCGCTGCCCGTGGCCAGCACAACAGCCTGGGGGGCTGGAAACAGGCCTACCGGGCCGTGCTGGAAGCCAGCCAGGGTGACCCGGAGACACCCCCGCCGTGGGAGGCGGTGATCCACAGCACCTGGAGCCCGGAGCAGGTGCTGCCTTGGCAGCATCTGGACGGGCCCCTGCCCGTGAAGACACTGCAACAGCACGCAGCAGACGCGCTGCAGCACTCCCCAAACTCAGTATTACTACTGAAAAACCACCCATGACCCCCGCTGCTCTCGCCTGGCTCTGGCAGCCGGAGTCCGGTGGCAATCGGCGCAAGATTGACGCCCTCGAATCATCCGAGCGACGAGGCACCACCAGGTTGCCGGAGGGCGAGGTGCTTCCGGCCTCAATGGCTGCTGCGCCCTCCGGCAGCAGCGCCAGTCCTCTCGAGCCTGCAACGGAGGCAGCACCTGCCCAGCCAGAGGGCGGCGGGTTCCAGTCCGCAGGGCAGGCCGACCCCAAGCCTGGTCAGCCCGCGATCCCTGCTGCGACCGAGCAATCCGCACCCGTTCAGGTGGCCCCGGCTGGTGTGCCGGACCCGGTGCGTGAATTCATCGTCTTCCTTGAGGACGCTCCCGGCCAGGGCGGGGTTGGCCAGCGCGCCCAGGCCCTGCTGCGCAGCCTGGGGGTGAATGGCCAGCCCACCCTGGTGTTCGAGCAGCTCAACGGCTTCGCCCTGCGGATCACCGATCAACAGGCCCGTCGGCTGCAGGCTCTCGGCGGCGTGAAGGGCGTGGAGGCCAATGCCAGCGTGTTCCTTGAGCCCCCCATCCTCAGCGCCAGCACAGGCAGCTCAGCGTTGCAGCCCGGGGCGATCGGCACCGCCTCGCTCCCCAGTTACACCAACGGAACCGCCGGCAGCGGCGAAACCCTGCCCTGGGGTGTGCGCGCCGTGTGGCAGGGCAGCGATGTCTCCACCCGCGGCAATTTCGCCAGCGACACCTATGCCTTTGTGATCGATTCCGGCGTGCTCAACAGCACCGGTGATCTTAACCTGGCCAGTACCGGCAGCTGGCACCGCAGCTGGGTGAGCGGCGAAACGGCCTTCACCGATGGCAATGGCCATGGCAGCCACGTGGCCGGCACCATCGCCGCCCTGGCCAATGGCAAAGGGGTGGTGGGCGTGGCCCCCGGCGCCCAGGTGGTGTCGCTGAAGGTGTTCGACAGCAGCGGTGGTGGCGCCAGCTACACCTCCATCATCGATGCCATCAACCACGCCGTTGCCGTGATCAACAACAACGGCCTCAACAAGAACAAGGTGGTGATCAACATGAGCCTGGGCGGGGGCTTCAGCTCTTCGCTCGACACCGCCGTGAAGAATGCGGCAAACCAGGGGATTCGCCTGGCGGTGGCTGCCGGCAACAGCGGCAAGGACGCCGATGGCTATTCCCCGGCAGCGGCCGGTGACCACCCCAACGTGTTCACCATCTCCGCCGTCGACAGCCAGTACAAAATGGCGTCGTGGTCGAACTTCGACCAGGTCACCAGCACCGACAACGTTGACGATGTGGATTTCGCCGCCCCCGGCGTGAGCGTTCTCTCCTACTACCAGAACGGACAACTTGCCTCCATCAGCGGCACCTCCATGGCAGCCCCCCATGTGGCCGGCCTGCTGCTGGCCGGCGGGGTGCAGGCGGGCTCGCTCGTCACCCCCTATTACTCCGGCACAGCCGATCCCTTTGCCCTGGGGGTTTCAGCAACCCCCGATCCCGAACCGCCCACGACGGATCCTCAGCCCGAACCGGAACCCTCCACCGATCAGATCCTCTGGGGCACCACCGGCAGCGACGTGATCACCGGCGGCACCGGCAACGACCGCCTCAGCGGCGTTCTGGCCAGCGGCACCACCGCCAGCGCCATGGGTGCAGGTCAGATCGATGCGCTCACGGGCAGCAGCGGAGCGGATGTATTTGTGCTGGGCGACAGCCGCGGTGTGTTTTATGACGACCGCAGCAGCGGCAACGTGGGCACATCCGACTATGCCCGGATCAAGGATTTCTCCGCAGGGGAAGACAAGCTTCAACTGCGGAACTCCGGCTATCTTTTCACAGTTTCAAGCGGGAATCTGTCGCTTTACTGGGATCGCAACGGCAACAGCAAACTTGACACGGGCGGGCGCAACCGCGATGAGATGATCGCCCTGATTGAAGGTGTTTCCACCATCAACTCCAGCGACATTCTTTTCATCTGACATTCAGTCGAACACCGCCGTGCGCCCCCGGTAGACCATCACCTGGCGGCGCAGGTGCAGCCGCAGGGCGCGGGCCAGGGCCAGGCGCTCACAATCACGGCCCTTGCGGATCAGGTCGTCGACCTCATCGCGGTGGCTCACATGCACGGTGGACTGTTCGATGATCGGGCCGCCGTCGAGCTCCTCGGTCACGTAATGGGCGGTGGCGCCGATCAGCTTCACGCCCCGTTCCCAGGCGCGGTGATAAGGCTGGGCGCCCTTGAAGGCCGGCAGGAAGGAATGGTGGATGTTGATCACCTGGTGCCCCTGCATGCCCTCGCCGCGGAAATGGCTGAGAAAATCCGAACTGAGCACCTGCATGTATTTCGCCAGCACCACCAGCTCGATCTGGTGGTCGGCCAGGAGCTGCAGCTGGGCCTGTTCCGCCGCCGCTTTGCTGGCGGCATTCACCGGCACATGCTCAAAGCTGGCCCCAAAGCCTTCGGCCACCTCCCGCAGATCGGGATGGTTTGAGATCACCAGCGGCACCGCCATGGGCAGCTCGCCGGCCCGGGTGCGCCACAGCAGATCCACCAGGCAGTGGTCCTGCTTGCTCACGAAGATCGCCACCCGTGGGACCGTGTCCGAGAAGTGCACCTGGCCCTCACCGCCGAGGCGCTCAGCCAGGGCAGTCACCGCCGGCGCGATCGCCTGGGGCGGCAGGCCGAAGCCAGCGAGGTCCCACTCGATCCGGCTCAGAAACAGCCCCGCCCCCAGGTCGGTGTGGTGATCGGCGTGGCGGATGTTGCCGCCATTGGCCGCCACCCAGCCGGAGAGCTCGCTCACCAGGGCAGGCCGGTCCGGACAGATCACCTGCAGAATCGCCGAGGCGGAGGATGAACGGTCGAGCGGCATCAGTCCCAGAGGGAGCACCTGATCATCAGAGCATGGGCGGTTCACCGTTGGGGGAAGCCCGGCGTCCCCCAGGCCACTGACCCATTCGCCTTTCGCTTCAGCGCAGCACCGACGCAATGGCGATCGGTTGCGAGCGGCGACAGAGCCGAACCGCTGGCCGGGCCTCGTCGATAAAGTCCCGGCAGGTATCACCGCCGCAGTCGATGTCTCCCCTCGTTTCCGCCCTGCAGCAGCACGTGCGTCGTCTGACTCTGCTGGCCCTCAGTGTTGTGCTGTGCTTCAGCCTCAGTGCCTGCGGAGAGAGCAAGGCCAAGGCAGCCACCCTCAGCGCCGACGACATCGCTGCGATCGAACGCCAGGCCACCGGTTTTCTGGCGGCCCGCGATCGCCTGCCCGAGCTGGCCGCCCTGGTGAAGGACAAGGACTGGACCTTCACCCGCAATCTGATTCACGGACCGATGCAGGAGGTAAGCCGTGAAATGCTTTACATCAACCAGCGCCTGCTTCCCGCCGACCAAGCGGAGGCCACCAAGCTGGCCAACCAGCTGAAATCCGCGCTCGCCCAGCTGGATGAGGCGGCCCGCCTCCAGGACGGTGAGAAGCTGCGCAAGGCCTACATCGCCGTGGCCAGCGGCTTCGGCAAGTACGCCCAGATCCTGCCCGCCCAGGTTCAGGAAGATCTCAAGCAGATCTGAGCCCCTGACGGAGCAAGCCCCCATCAGCCACCAGGTGGTGGTGGTGGGGGCCGGGCTGATCGGCCTCGCCAGCGCCTGGTGGCTGAGCCGGAGGGGCCATCGAGTTGTGCTGATGGATGCCGGGCTGGAACGTCCTACCGATCCGGACGCGGGCAGCGCGGCCGCCCTGGGTCTGTTGATGGCCCAGGTGTTCCACCGGTCCAGCGGTCGCAGCTGGCGACTGCGCCAACGCAGCCAGGCCTTGTGGCCGGTCTGGCGAGAGGCGCTGGCCGCCGAGGGGGCTCCGCTGCCTCACCGGCAGGGCTTGCTGTTCCTGGCTGGCAACGCCACCGAACTGGCCCGCCAGCAGCAGCTCGCCACCACCCGGCAGCGGCAGGGGATCAACCTGGAGGTCTGGTCGGAGGAGCGCTTGCGGCAGGTGCAACCGGTGCTGCCGGCCACCGCGCTCGGAGCGCTGCATTCTCCGGATGATGGTCAGCTGGATCCTCCGGCCCTGATCGCCGCTCTGCTGGCCGGTTGTCGCCGCCAGGGTGTGGGCTGCCTGAGCGAGGCGGCTGACGCCCTCGAGCGCTGCCGAGGGGGCTGGCGCCTGCATGGCAGCGCCGGCACCGTACTGGACACGGACTGGCTGGTGGTGGCGGCCGGGATGGGCAGCGCCGCCCTGCTGGCCAGCCTGGGGCTGGAGGTCCCCCTCGAACCGGTGCTGGGTCAGGCGTTGGAACTGGAGCTGGCCGGCGCTCCCGACTGGGAGGCGGGAGGCTGGCCAGGCGCCGTGACCTGGTGCGGCATCAACCTGGTGCCCCGTCCCGATCTGCCCGGTGGCAGGCGCCTCTGGCTGGGTGCCAGCCTGGAACCCGGCAGGCTCGCCGACCCGCAGGCCCTGGCCAGGCTGCGCCGCTGGGAAGCAGCCACACCGATCTGGCTGGAACAGGCCCGGGTGGTGCGCCACTGGCAGGGTCTGCGCTGCAAGCCATGCGGCAGACCTGCGCCGTTGCTGGAACAGCCGGCAGCCGGCCTGCTGATCGCCAGCGGCCATTACCGCAATGGGGTCTTGCTGGCCCCGGCCACCGCCGAGTGGGTGGCCGCCCAGGTGGAAGCAGCGGAGCGACACCAGCCGGCCTGAGCGCCAGCAAAAAGCCCCCTGACGGGGGCTTGAGCACTGCGGTGGAGGGTCTGCAGCAGCGCAACGGGGCGCTCACTTGCTCTCGGTGAACTCCGCGTCAATCACGTCATCACTGCCGGGAGCACTGCCCGCCTGCGAGCCGGCACCGTTACCACCATCAGCTCCGGCAGCCTGCTGATACACGGCGGCACCAGCGGCGTAAAGGGCCTGCTGCAGGGTTTCCAGCTCACTCTTGATGGTGTCGAAGTCGTCCTTCTCGAGGGCTTCCTTGAGCTTGGCGGAGGAGGACTCCACCTTGGCCTTGTCTTCGGCACCCACCTTGTCGCCGAGTTCGCCCAACTGCTTCTCAGCCTGATAAATCAGGGTTTCAGCCTGGTTCTTCAGGTCGATGCGCTCGCGCTTCTCCTTATCGGCAGCGGCGTTGGCCTCAGCATCCTTGACCATCTTCTCCACCTCGGTATCGCTGAGGGTGGAGGCGCCGGTGATCGAGATGCTCTGCTCCTTGCCGCTGCCCTTGTCCTTGGCGGTGACGCTGAGGATGCCGTTGGCATCGATGTCGAACGTGACCTCAATCTGAGGAACGCCACGGGGAGCGGGGGGAATGCCGTCGAGACGGAAGGTGCCGAGCGACTTGTTGTCGCTAGCCATCTCGCGCTCGCCCTGCAGCACGTGAATCTCCACGTTGGTCTGGCCGTCGACCGCTGTGGAGTAGGTCTCGGCTTTCTTGGTGGGGATGGTGGTGTTACGGGTGATCATCTTGGTCATCACCCCGCCGAGGGTCTCGACCCCGAGAGAGAGCGGGGTGACATCCAGCAACAGGATGTCCTTCACTTCGCCGGCCAGCACCCCGCCCTGGATGGCGGCACCCACGGCCACCACTTCATCGGGGTTCACGGTCTGATTGGGATCTTTGCCCGTGATCCGCTTCACCAGCTCCAGCACGGCGGGGATGCGGGTGGAACCACCCACCATCACCACCTCGTCGAGCTCGGAAGAGGAGAGCTTGGCGTCCTTGAGGGCCTGTTCAACCGGCACGCGGCAGCGGTCGATCAGCCTGGAGGCCAGCTCCTCGAACTTCGCCCGGGTCAGGGTGAGATCGAGGTGCTTGGGACCCTCGGGAGTGGCCGTGATGAACGGCAGGTTGATCTCGCTCTGCGTGGCGCTGGAGAGCTCGATCTTGGCCTTCTCAGCCGCCTCGGTGAGGCGCTGCAGGGCCTGCTTGTCCTGGCGCAGGTCGATGCCCTCATTGGCCTTGAAGGTGTCGGCCAGGTGATCCACGATCACCTTGTCGAAGTCATCGCCACCCAGGTGGGTGTCACCGGAGGTGGAGAGCACCTCGAACACCCCATCGCCCACCTCCAGCACCGACACGTCGAAGGTGCCGCCGCCCAGGTCGAATACCAGGATGCGTTCGTTGCTCTTCTTGTCGAGGCCGTAGGCCAGAGCCGCTGCAGTGGGCTCGTTGATGATGCGCAGCACCTCGAGGCCGGCGATCTTGCCGGCGTCCTTGGTGGCCTGACGCTGGGAATCGTTGAAGTAGGCGGGCACGGTGATCACCGCCTGGGTGACCGTTTCACCGAGATACTTGCCGGCGTCCTCCGCCAGCTTGCGCAGCACCTGGGCGCTCACCTCCTCGGGGGCGAACTGCTTGGCCAGCACCGGGCACTTCACCTTGACATTGGCGCCGGCCTTCTCCACGCCATAGCTCACTTCCTTCGATTCCTCGTTCACCTCATCGACGCGGCGGCCAATGAAGCGCTTCACCGAATAGAAGGTGTTTTCCGGGTTCATCACCGCCTGGCGCTTGGCGATCTGACCGACCAGCTGATCCTGGTTCTTGGTGTAAGCCACAACCGAGGGGGTGGTGCGGAACCCTTCGGCGTTGGCGATCACCGTGGGCTTGCCGCCTTCCATCACGGCGACACAGCTGTTCGTCGTGCCGAGATCGATACCGACAACCTTGCCCATGGGCTCCCACCTCCTTGCGGTGAATGATGTTCTGTGCACGCATCCTCATCAGCGGGGCCGGATCCGGGCGAGGGGTGGTTCCCGAACCGGGCCGAACCCCGACCTACGGTGCCGGCCGCGTCTGCGCTGCCGCCATGGCCCGTGCGATCTCGGCCCACACCGCCCTGGCAGGGGTGCTGGGCGATCCGGTGCGCCACTCGCTGTCGCCGGCCATGCACAACGCCGCCCTGACCAGCCTCGGGCTCAACTGGGTCTACCTGGCCCTGCCCACGCCGGCCGCCGCCCTGGAGACCGTCGTCAAGGCGATGGAAACCCTGAACTGCCGCGGCCTCAACGTCACGATCCCCCACAAGCAGGCGGTGGCGGCGCTCTGCAGCGAGCTCTGCCCGCTGGCCGAGCGGCTCGGCGCGGTGAACACCCTTGTCCCCCGGCCGCAGGGGGGCTGGCTGGGCACCAACACCGATGTGGAGGGCTTCCTGGCGCCGCTGCGGAACGACGGCGACGGTGACGCCCCCGGCTGGGCGGGACGGAGGGCGGTGGTGCTGGGCTGTGGCGGCAGCGCCCGGGCCGTGGTGGCAGGACTGGTGGCCCTGGGCTGCGCCCCGATCAGCGTGGCTGCACGCCGACCGGAGGCCGTGGCGGCCTTCGTGGCGGCATGCCGGGCCTGGGCCCCCCAGCTGGAGCCGCTCGCCTGGGAGCACCTGGGCGCCGCCCTGGCGGAAGCGGCCCTGCTGGTGAACACCACACCGGTGGGCATGGCCACCAGCGGCGATGCCGAAGCCGTCGACCGCTGCCCGCTCCGGCCGGCGGAGCTGGATGCGCTGGCCGTCGGCTGCACGGTCTACGACCTGATCTACACGCCCAGACCCACGGCCCTGCTGCGCGCCGCGGCGGCCCGCCAACTGCCCTGTCTCGACGGTCTGGAGATGCTGGTGCAGCAAGGCGCAGCCTCCCTGCGGCTGTGGAGCGGGCTGGAGACGGTGCCGGTGACGGCGATGCGGGATGCCGCCATCACCGCCCTCGCAGCCAGCAGCCAGGGGTCTGACTAGCGTTGCGGTTCTCCACCGGCAGACCTGCCCGATGCAAGGCCCCCCGATCTGGCAGCGGCTCCTGGCCGCCCTCGCCTATCTGCTGCCCTGGAGCGACGCCCTGCCCTTCGGCCAGAGCCTGTTCGGCCTGTTCCCCGCCCTGCAGTGGCTGCAGCTGCCGGCACTGCCGCTGATCCTGCTGCAGGACGCCGTGCCGTTCGGCAGCTTCGTGCTGTTCCTGGTGCTGTTCCTGGTGGTGGTACGCAACAGCCGGGTGCCCTACCTGATCCGCTTCAACGTGCTCCAGGCGATTCTGGTGGACATCCTGCTGGTCCTGGTTTCCTTGGCCTTCAGGATCCTGCTTGAGCCTCTGGGCATCGGCTTCGCCGTGCGCACCCTGGCCAACACCGTGTTCCTCGCCGCGCTGCTGGTGGTGGCGTTCGGCATGATTCAGAGCCTGCGGGGCCAGGAAGCGGATGTGCCCACGCTCTCCGAAGCGGTGCGGATGCAGCTCTGAGGTGCTGTGGGGAAGCCGGGGGCGTTGCGATAGGTTGGCGGATCACGTCGCTGGTGGATTGAGGCGGACCCTTCCGATGTCCGACTCGCCGATCCACCGGCCAACGCCCTCAACCCTGCCGCCCTGCGGCCTTCACAGACAGGCGACCATGACGCAGCCTTACTACGAGACCATGTACATCCTTCGTCCGGACATCCCGGAAGAAGAGGTTGAAACCCACGTGGCCAAATATCGCGACATCGTCGTCGAAGCCGGTGGCGACGTGCTCGACTGCCAGATGCGCGGCAAGCGCCGGCTGGCCTACCCGATCGCCAAGCACCGGGAAGGCATCTATGTGCAGCTGAATCACAACGGCGATGGCCAGCAGGTCGCCCCACTCGAGCGGGCGATGCGCCTCTCCGAAGACGTGATCCGCTATCTCACCGTCAAGCAGGACGGTCCGATGCCGGCGCCACGAGCCCTCCCGAGTGCCCTCACGGAAGCGCCAGCCGGCGAGCCGGCCGCGGTCTGAGCGCTCCCGAACGGTTGTGTGCCCA
>CAMDLO010000039.1 GCA_945901765.1 Cyanobium sp. NIES-981
CTGAACCACAGCCACTACAGCGCCCTGCAGGTGAAGAACGCCCTGGTGGACCTGCAGCGCCAGCGCTGGGGCGCCCGCTCGGCGGTGGATCTGGAGGATCCGGACCTCTGCCTGCACCTGCACCTCAGCGCCGGCCGCCCCGGTCAGACGCCCCAGGCCCTGCTCAGCCTCGATGGCAGCGGCAGCAGCCTGCACCGCCGCGGCTACCGGCCCGCCATGGGCCTGGCGCCCCTCAAAGAAAACCTGGCCGCCGGCCTGATCGCCCTGACCGGCTGGGATGGGTCGGTGCCCCTGGCCGATCCCCTCTGCGGCTCCGGCAGCCTGCTGATCGAGGCGGCGGCGATGGCCCTGGGGCGGGCACCGGGGCTGGAGCGGCCCTTCAGCCTGCAGCGCTGGCCCGATTTCGATGCCGACCTCTGGCAGCGGGAAGTGGCGGCGGCCCGGGGGCTGGCGCGCGAGCAACTGGCCGACGGCCGCCCTCTGCCGCCGCTGCTGGGGCTGGAGCACGACGCCGCGGTGCTGGAGCAGGCCCGTCACAACGCCGCCGCCGCCGGCGTGGCTCCCTGGCTCGAGCTGCAGCGGGGCGATTGCCGCGACTTCCAGCCGCCGCCGGGGCCTGGCGTGCTGGTGTGCAACCCGCCCTATGGCGAACGCATCGGCGAGGCCGACGCTCTGGAGGCGCTCTATGCCGATCTGGGCGCAATGCTGAAGGAGCGCTGCTCCGGCTGGACCCTGTGGCTGCTGAGCGGTAACCCCCAGCTCACCGGGGCCCTGCGCATGAAGGCCAGCCGCCGCATCCCCGTGAGCAACGGCGGCATCGACTGCCGCTGGCTGCGTTACGACATCCGCTGAGCGCGCCCCGGGCCGCCCCGTTCAGAAGCGGCCCACCAGGGTGCGGGTGGTGCGGCTCAGCCCGGCCATCGTCTGCGGCAGGTAGGGGCCCTTGAGCATCAGGCCGCCGACGCGGAAGCAGATCGTCGCCAGCACGGCATCGATCAGCGCCAGCCAGAGGCTGGCTTGCAGCCAGCCCAGGCTGAAGCGCTCGCGCAACCACAGCAACAGCGCCAGCTGCAGGGCGACCGTGGCCAGGCTGGCCAGCCCCGCCCCCATCGCCACGAACACGCCGCCACCGATCAGGCGCCGCTTCTCCCGGTCGGCCTCCTGCAGCGCGATGCGCACATGCAGGTCCATCACCGAGGTCATCAGCCCGGAAACCCGGGCCCAGGCACCGCGGGAGCGGCCCCCCTCCTCGGCGCCCCGGGCGATGGCGTCTTCGAAGCTGCTCATGCTGAACGTCGGCCCGAGGAGAGCAGCACGCCCAGCACCATGCCCACGCCGGCGGCAATGCCCAGGGCCAGCAGCGGCCGCTCCCGCACCGGCTTCTCGATCCGGGGCCGCAGGCTGGTGTTGAGTTCATCGAGCAGGCTCTCCAGCTGCTTCTCCAGCGGTTGGAGCGTTTCGCCGATCCGCTGCTTGCTCTCACCGGCGAGGCCGGCCAGGTCGTGCAGCTGGTGGCGCACGGCGCTCACGGTGCGGCCCGACTGATCGGCGATCACGTGCGCCACTTCATCAAAGCTGCCGCGGGTGGATTCAAGGGTGTGGCGCGCCACCTCCGGCCAGCGGCGCTGGATCTCGGGCAGCAGGCTCTCGAAGCGCTCGCGGAAAGCGGTCACAGTGCCGGCGTTGGCCGGTGCGCCCGCCTCGGGCAGCGGGGCGGGTGGCGCCACCGTGTTGCCGTTCATGCCGGTCTCGGTTGGGGTTTCAAGGGTGCTGTCGGCAGCCATGGCGATCGCGGGTGGGGGACAACGAGGCAGGGAGTCGGGACGTGAGGTGTGGGGCGCAACGCGTGAGGCAACGCCGCCGCTGTGGATCTGAGCTCAAACTAGGAATGGGGTTGAGCTTCGGGAACCCTCCGCTACATTTCTGCTGCTCGGCGCTCGGGCCTGTTGGTTCACATCAATCAGGTCGAGCTGCACCAGTTCAAGTCGTTCGGCGGATCGATGACGATCCCGCTCGAGCAGGGCTTCACCGTGGTGACGGGCCCCAACGGCTCCGGCAAGAGCAACATCCTCGATGCGGTGCTGTTCTGTCTGGGTCTGGCCAGCAGCCGTGGCATGCGCGCCGAACGCCTACCCGACCTGATCAACAGCGCCATGCTGCGGGCCGGCAAGGCGGCTGAAACAGTCGTGAGCGTGCGCTTCGATCTGGCCGACTGGCGGCCTGATCAGGCCGAGGCCGGCCTGGAGCCGCCCGACGACGGGCCCTGGATCCGGCCCGGTCAGCGGGATTGGACGGTGACCCGCCGGCTGCGGGTTGCGCCGGGCGGCACCTACGCCAGCAGCTTCAGCGCCGACGGCGTGCCCTGCAACCTGCAGCAGCTGCAGACCCAGCTGCGCCGCCTGCGGGTCGATCCCGAGGGCAGCAATGTGGTCATGCAGGGCGATGTGACCCGGATCGTTTCGATGAGCGCCCGCGACCGGCGCGCCATCATCGATGAGCTGGCGGGTGTGGCCCTGTTCGATTCCCGCATCGACCAGACCCGCGGCAAGCTCGATGAGGTGCAGGACCGGCAGGAGCGCTGCACGATCGTGCAGCAGGAGCTGCTGGTCGCCCGCACCAAGCTGGAGCGGGACTGCACCCGGGCCCGCACCTACCAGGAGCTGCGCCAGCGGCTGCACAGTGGCCGGCTGCAGGAACAGGTGCTCGTGGTGGAGGCGGCCCGCACCGATCTGGCCGCCCTCGAACGCCGCCAGGAGGCCCTGGCCCGCCAGCAGCTGAGCGATCAGGACGCGCTGGCGGCGGCGGAGCAGGCGGTCAGCAGCGGTGCCGCCGCTCTGGATCGGCTGCAGGCGGAGGTCAAGGCCCTTGGTGAAGACCAGCTGCTGGCGGTGCAGGCGGAGCTGGCCGGTCTGGAGGCGAGCGGCCGTGAGCTCGCTCGTCAGTCTGAGAAGCACCAGCAGCAGGCCGAGGATCTGCAGCGACAGCGCCTGGCGCTGCAACGGCAGCAGGGGGAGCTGCGCCAACAGCTCAGCGCCCTTCACGGCGACAGCGACGCGGCGGAACTGGAGGGGGCCGAGCAGGCCTGCCGCCAGGCGGAGGCCGCCGTGGAACACTCGCGGCGGCGCCTCGCCGAGGTGGCCGGCCGCTCCAGCAGCTGGATTGAGGAACAGAAGCAGCGCAGTCTGGAGCGTGAGCGCCTCGGCGCCGCCATCGCCCCGCTGGAGGCCGAGCGGCAGCAGCGGGGCGAGCGGCAGCGTCAGGGGGAGGAACGGCTGGCCGAACTGCGCGCTGAGCTGGAGCGCGACGGCACCAGCGACCGCCAGGTTCTGGCTGATCTCGACAGCCTCGATGATCAGCGCCGCCAGCTGGGCGGCGACCTGGAGCAGGCCCAGGCGCAGGCCCAGCAGTTGGTCGAAGCCCTGGCGCTGCAGCAGCGCACCCGCAGCCGGCTCGAACAGGAGCAGAGCCAGCTGGAGCGGGAGATCGCCCGCCTCGACAGCCGCCGCGAAACCCTGCAGGAGAGCCGCGGCACCGGTGCCCTGCGGGTGCTGCTGGAGGCCGGCCTGGAGGGAATCCACGGGCCTGTGGCCCAGCTCGCTGAGGTGGAGGACCGGCACCGGCTTGCCCTGGAGGTGGCGGCCGGTGGCCGGCTCGCCCAGGTGGTGGTCGATGACGACCGCATCGCCGCACGGGCGATCGAGCTGCTCAAGAGCCGCCGGGCCGGCCGCCTCACCTTTCTGCCGCTCAACAAGATCCGTGGTGGCGCTGCCGCGGGTGCCGGCGGGGCGGCCCTGCAGCGCGGCGGTGCCGCTCCAGGCAGCCAGGGGCTGGTGGGCCGGGCCGTGGAGCTGGTGCGACACGAACCGGTCTATGCCGAGGTGTTCCGCTACGTGTTCGGCGACACGCTGGTGTTCAGCGACCTGGCCAGTGCGCGCCGGGAGCTGGGACGCTGCCGGGCCGTGACCCTGGAAGGCGAGTTGCTCGAGAAGAGCGGCGCCATGACGGGCGGCAGCCTGCAGCAGCGCGGCAACCAGCTCAGCTTCGGCCGCAGCAGCGATGGTGATGAGGCCGAACCGCTGCGCCGCCGGCTGCTGGAGCTGGGCGAGAGCCTGGTGGCCGGCCGGCGCCGCGAGGCCGAACTGGGCCGCGATCTCGACACCCTGCGGCCCCGGATCGAGCAACTGCAGCGCCGCCAGGCGGCTCTCGACGCCGAACACAGCGCCGCCCGCCGCGGCCTGGACCCCCTGCAGGCCCGCCGCCAGGAACGGTCCGAGCGCCTCAGCCAGCTGGAAACCAGCCTCGCCGCCGACCGGCAGCGGCTGCAGGAGATCGATGTCGCCCTGCTACCGCTGCATCAGCAGCTTCAGGCCCTGCAACAGGCGGAGGCCGGGCTGGCCTCTTCGGCCGATGCCGCCCGCTGGCAGGGGCTGCAGCAGGAGCTTGAGGCTGCCGATCGCAACCTGGCGGAGAGGCGGTTGCAGCGCGATCAGCTGCTGGCCGCGCGTCGCGACCGCGCCCTGGCGAGCGAGCGGCTGCAGAGCCAGCAGGCCGCCCTCAGCGGCGATGAGCAGCGGCTGGTGGCTGCCGTGCAGGCCCTGGTGGCCGAGCGGGCCGGCTGGAAGGAGCGTCAGCAGGCTGAGCAGCAGCAGCGGCAGGCGCTGGAGGCGCGCCAGAGCGACCTGCAGACCCGCTTCGGTGAGCGGCGCCGCGCCCGCGATGGGGCGGAAGCCCAGCTCGCCGCCCAGCGCCAGGCCCTGCAACAGCAGCAATGGGAGCTGCAGCGGCTGGTGGAGGAGCGGCAGACCCTCGAGCAGCAGCAGCGCAGCGACCGCCAGCGGCTGGAGCAGCTGGAGCGGGAGTTGCCTGAGCCGCCGCCGCCGATCCCCGACGAGGTGCGCCAGGCCGGGCTGGAGGCCCTGCAGGCGGAGCTGCGCCAGATCCAGGCACGCATGGAGGCCCTGGAGCCGGTGAACATGCTGGCCCTCGATGAACTGGCCCAGCTGGAGACCCGCCTGGCCGAGCTCGACGATCGCCTTGAGGTGCTGGCCAAGGAGCGTGAGGAGTTGCTGCTGCGGATCGAAACGGTGGCGACCCTGCGCCAGGAGGCCTTTCTCGAGGCCTTCACCGCCGTTGACGGCCACTTCCGCACGATCTTCGCCGACCTCTCTGAAGGGGAGGGCCACCTGCAGCTGGAGAATCCGGAGGCGCCGCTGGAGGGGGGGCTCACCCTGGTGGCCCATCCCAAGGGCAAGGCGGTGCGTCGTCTCAATGCGATGAGCGGCGGTGAGAAGTCGCTCACGGCCCTCAGTTTCCTGTTCGCCCTGCAGCGCTTCCGGCCGTCGCCCTTCTATGCCCTCGATGAGGTCGACAGCTTTCTCGATGGTGTGAACGTGGAGCGCCTCGCCGGTCTGATCGCCCGGCAGGCCGGCGAGGCCCAGTTCCTGGTGGTCAGCCACCGGCGCCCGATGATCGGCGCCGCCACGCGCACCATCGGCGTCACCCAGGCCCGTGGCACGCACACCCAGGTGGTGGGTTTACCGCCAGCGGCGTGATCCCTTGCTCTGGGAGAGAATGCCCCGATGACCTCAACACCGTCCGGCAGCAACAGCTCCATCCGCAATCCTGATCGCAGCACCGATCCCGGCGGGGATCCGCCCAGCGATCGGCTCTGGTTGCGCTCCGAGCTGATGGGCACCCAGGTGATCACCCGCGACACCGGCCGTCGGCTCGGGGTGGTGGGTGAAGTGGTGGTGGACATCGATCGGCGCGAGGTGGTGGCCCTGGGGCTGCGCGACAACCCGCTCACCCGTTTCCTGCCCGGGCTGCCGCGCTGGATGCCGCTCGATCGGATTCGCCAGGTAGGGGATGTGATCCTGGTCGACGCGGTCGACTCGCTCGCCGAGGGTTTCAACCCCGAGCGCTTCAGCAAGGTGATCAACTGCCAGGTGGTGACCGAGGCGGGCGAACAGCTGGGCAAGGTGCTCGGCTTCAGTTTTGATATCGAAACCGGTGAACTCACCACCCTGGTGCTTGGCGCACTGGGGGTGCCGCTGCTGGGCGAGGGGGTGCTGAGCACCTGGGAGCTGCCGGTTGAGGAGATCGTCAGCAGCGGCAGCGATCGGATCGTCGTGTACGAGGGTGCGGAAGACAAGCTCAAGCAGCTCGGCACCGGTCTGCTCGAGAAGCTGGGCATCGGCGGCCCCAGCTGGGAGCAGGAGGAGCGTGAGCGCTACCGCTCGGCCATGGTGCCGGTGGAGAATCAGCTGGCCGCCGGCGTGCCGGCGGTGCAGGAGCAGCGCCTCATTCAGCCCGCCACCGCCCGGGCCTTCGAGCCGGAAGAGGCCTACGACTACGTGGAGGTGGAGCAACGCCGCGAACGCGAGCAGCAGCGCCGGCGCCTCTATCTCGATGAGGAAGCCGACCCCGGCTACGGGGCAGGCGGCGAGCGCCCGCTGCGCCGCTATGAGCCCGAAGCCCCGCCGGAACCGGAGGATCGCCAGCCGGCGCCGACCGGCAGACGGCCGTTGCAGGCTCGCCCGGCCCAGCCCTCCCGCAACGGTGATGGGCCCCCGTTGCGCCGTGCCTCCTCCCGCTTTGCCGATCCCGAGCCGCTGGACGTGGACGCCGAGGATCTGGCCGATCCCTGGTGAGACGCCCCTATCGGCCGCTGCCTTCAGGCATCCCGGAAGGTCAGGGAGGCTGAATTCACGCAGTAGCGCTGGCCGGTGGGCGCCGGACCGTCGCCGAACACGTGGCCCAGGTGCGCGTCGCAGTTGGCGCAGCGGATCTCGGTGCGCACCATGCCATGGCTGTTGTCCACCAGAGTGCTGATCGCGCCGCTCTCCACCCCATCCCAGAAGCTTGGCCAGCCGGTGCCGGAATCAAATTTGGTCGTGCTGCTGAACAGAGGTGCACCGCAGCAGATGCAGTGGTAGGTGCCGTTGGCCTTGTGATTCCAGTAGGCGCCGGTGAAGGCCCGCTCCGTGCCCCCCTGGCGGGCGATGCGGAACTGCTCGGGGGTCAGACGCTCCCGCCAGCGCTCT
This sequence comes from Cyanobium sp. NIES-981, assembly GCA_945901765.1. Taxonomy (GTDB): domain Bacteria; phylum Cyanobacteriota; class Cyanobacteriia; order PCC-6307; family Cyanobiaceae; genus NIES-981. Next base: position 7,044 of record CAMDLO010000039.1, read on the forward strand.
TCCCGCTCATCCCGGCTCAGTCCGCTCTCCACCCCACAGGCCGAGCTGGCGTCGGCGCCTGTCGCACGGCGGTCGTTCGGGGTGCCTGCAGGGCCGAATTCCGGCATGGCTTCAACGCAACGTTTCCCAAGCCTAGGCAGAGCGTCCGGGGGGCAGCAGCTGGCAGATCAGCTCCGCCAGGGCGGCGACGGCGCCCGGGCGACCGCGCAGGCTGCGCAGGTCGTCTGCCATGGCGGCCAGACGGGCGGGGTCGGCCAGCCACTGCTGCACCTCGCTGGCGATCTGGTCCGGGGTGATCGCCCCCACCCGTTCGGGCACCACCAGGCGCCCCGCGGCGATGTTGGGGGAGGCGAGCCAACCGCGGTGGCGCAACCGCCAGAGGCTGAGCGGCAGCCCCAGCAGCCGGCGCAGCAGCGGCAGGCGGGCGAGCAGCCCCGCCAGTCCGTCCCAGGCCTCCATCACCCCCAGGTGCTGGGTCGGCACCAGCACCAGCATCGGTACCGCCAGGGCACCGAGTTCGGCTGTGTTGGCCCCCACCGTCGTCAGGGCCATGCGGCACTGGCTGAGCGGGCCGTGGGCCGGGTTCGCCTGCACCAGTTCAATGCGGGTGCCGGCGCGGGTGACCAGGGCCAGTCCGTCGGGCTGAAACAGGTCACTGACCTGCGGTTGCGGCACCCCGGCGCTGTAGCCGGCGGCGATCGGATTGGCGGCGCCGGCCTGGGCCAGCAGGTCGGCCACGGTCACCGTGGGAGCCAGGGGCAGCAGAAAGCGCAACCCCGGCCGCAGCCGCGTCAGCCGATCAGCGGTCTCCAGCAGAAAGGGCACGCCCACCCGCAGCTTGGCGCGTTTCGAGCCGGGCAGCAGGGCCAGCCATTCGCCGGCCGGCAGCGGTGTTTCGCTGCGAGCCAGTTCCGAAAGATCCGCCATCAGATCGCCGACCACCGTGCAGCGCGGTCGCCAGCGGGCGGCCAGCAGTCCGGCCGCCCGCGGCCCCATGGCGGCGATCCGGTCGTTCCAGCGCGGCCAGCGTGCCACCCACTCGGCGTAGGTGATGTGGCGGTAGCCCAGACGGGCCGAAAGCAGCACCGTCCAGAACTGATCGCCCCCCAGAAACACCACCACGCCGCGGCGGGGCCATGGGCCATGGCGCCTCGGGGCCAGCAGCAGTGCAGCGAAGCGCCGTGCCGGCAGGATGCGGGCGAACAGCTGCCAGTCGGCTGCGGCTCGGTGTTCCCGGCCAGTGCCATTGGGACAGGGCACCAGCACCAGCCGCAATTCGCCGGCGGCCTGGGGATTGCAGGGACGCAGCGCCAGCAGCCGGTGCAGGCGCAGGGCCAGCGGGCGCACCCAGGTGCTCAGCTCGCCAGGTCCATTGCTGACCAGCACCACGGCGAAGTCCTGATCGGCCGCGGCCATCAGCTCAACGATCACGACGGGGCAGCGAACCGGCGCTGGCTTGTGCCGTCGAACGCCGGATGTCGAACTTTGAACGCCGGAGGGGGAGGCGGTCGGCGCGGGCCGGATTCCCGGCCGCGGTTGCTGAGATGGGAGGCCATCGGCGAAACCTGGATCAGATGACCAGGACAGCGGATGGCGGCTGAGTCACAAATGCGGATGGCGAGACTTGAACTCGCAAGGCCGAAGCCACACGCCCCTCAAACGTGCGTGTCTACCAATTCCACCACATCCGCGTGATGACACGGTGAATGCTGGATTCACCAGGTGGAGCGGGCCATGCAGCCCGACCCTGGCAATGTACCAAGCCGCCCAACCCAGGCCGCCCAACCCAGGCCGCCCAACCCAAGCCGCCCAACCCAGGCCGCCCAACCCAGGCCACCTGACCCAGCCCAGGCCACCCAGCCCAGCCAGCGGTGCTGGGGCCCGCTGCCGGTTCGCCCCGATGAGCGCTGATACAGTCCGCTGCGGCCTGCAGTCAACCGGGATTCCGCGGATGCCCATCGGCAAGTTGCTGATCGCCAACCGCGGCGAAATCGCCTTGCGGATCCTGCGCAGCTGCCGCGAGCTGGGAATCCCCACTGTGGCGGTCTACAGCACCGTCGACCGCAACGCTCTGCACGTGCAGCTTGCCGATGAGGCCGTGTGCGTGGGCGAGGCGCCCAGCTCCCGGAGCTATCTGCACATCCCCAACATCCTCGCGGCCGCCACCTCCCGCGGTGCAGACGCCATCCATCCCGGCTACGGGTTTCTGGCAGAGAACGACCGCTTCGCCGAAATCTGCGCCGACCACGGCCTCACCTTCGTGGGCCCATCGCCTGAGGCGATCCGCTCGATGGGCGATAAATCGACCGCCAAGGCCACCATGCAGCGGGTGGGAGTGCCCACCATCCCGGGCAGCGAAGGGCTGCTGGCTTCAGTGGAGGAGGCTCGCCGCCTGGCTGGCGCCATGGGCTATCCGGTGATGATCAAGGCCACGGCTGGTGGTGGTGGCCGCGGCATGCGGCTGGTGCACGCCGCCGAGCAGCTCGACAATCTGTTCAAGGCGGCCCAGGGCGAGGCGGAAGCGGCCTTCGGCAACCCCGGTCTCTACATGGAGAAATTCATCGACCGGCCCCGCCACGTGGAAGTGCAGGTGCTGGCCGATCGGCACGGCAATGTGATCCATCTGGGTGAGCGCGACTGCTCGATTCAGCGCCGCCACCAGAAACTGCTGGAGGAAGCGCCGAGCCTGGCGATCAATGCCGATCTGCGGCGCCAGATGGGGGATGCCGCCGTGGCTGCTGCCCGCACGATCGGCTACGAGGGCGCCGGCACTGTGGAGTTCCTGGTCGACCGCGGCGGCAACTTCTACTTCATGGAGATGAACACCCGCATTCAGGTGGAACATCCGGTCACGGAGATGGTGACGGGTGTCGACCTGATCGCCGAGCAGCTGCGCATCGCCGGCGGGGAGCCGATCTCCCTGACCCAGGAGCAGGTGAAACTCACTGGCCACGCCATCGAGGTGCGGATCAATGCGGAGGATCCCCGCCAGAACTTCCGCCCGTCCCCAGGCCGGATCACCGGCTGGCTGCCACCGGGCGGCCCGGGTGTGCGCTTCGACAGCCACGTCTACACGGGCTATGAGATTCCCCCCTTCTACGACTCCCTGATCGGCAAGCTGATCGTCTGGGGCGTGGACAGGGACCACGCGCTCAAACGGCTGCGCCGGGCTCTCTCCGAGTGCGCCGTCACCGGCATTCCCACCACGATCGACTTTCACCTGCAGCTGCTCGATCGACCCGAGTTCCAGGCCGGTGAGGTGCACACCAAATTCGTGGAGCAGGAGATGCTCCAGCAGCTGGGCTGATTCGCTCAGCCGACGGGGGGGGAGCCTCCCCGCAGCAGCAGTTGGCTGATCAGCCCCTGCTGCCCCACCAGCAGCTCCCGCACCAGGCTGATCAGGCCCACCCACACCACCGGGGTCACGTCGACGCCGCCGATCGGCTGGATCAGGCGCCGGGTGGGGGCCAGCAGCGGTTCGGTTGGCCCACCCACCAGGCGCATCACGCCTCGGCTCAGATCCACCTGCGGGTACCAGGTGAGCACGATCCGGAACAGGAACAGCAGGGTCCAGAGCGCCAGCAGCAGCCCCAGCAGCAGATGGGACCAGGCCAGGGGGGATGCGGGCAGGGCCGTCACAAAGCTCTAAGCGGTGTGGTCTCCAGGGTAGGAAGCGGTCGCCGCTCCCTAAGATCCGGCCACGCTCCGCTCCATCGCGTCATGACCCCTTCCCTCGCCAACTTCCTCAGCAGCCTTGTCTGGGGCGCGGTGATCGTGGTGGTTCCCATCTCGATCGCCCTGGTGCTGATCAGCCAGAACGACCGGCTCGACCGCAAGCTCTGATCCGGCAGGGCTTCGGCTCGGATCCCCGACTGATCCCCGAGGCAGGTGTTGCCGGCGATGGCCAGACCGGTACCGGGGCCCCCTGACGGCTCTCCCTAAAGTGGCTGCATCTTTCGTGGGTCCAGCCTTTCCGGACCCGAACCTGCTTTGGTCAACGCCAGTCTGAACTGGGCCAGCATCGTCGGCATCGTGCTGGCTGTGGGGGGCGCGCTGCTCTACTTCATGCGCAGCTTCAAGCCGGCTCTGGCTCGGGATTACGACGTCTTCTTCGCGGCTGTGGGGCTGCTCTGCGGCGGCATCCTGTTCTTTCAGGGCTGGCGTCTGGATCCGATCCTGCAGTTCGGCCAGTTCCTGCTGGCCGGCACCACCGTGTTCTTTGCCTACGAAAGCGTGCGGCTGCGGGGAGTGACCACCGAGCAGGCGCGCCGCTCCTCCTACTTCGACGACGACGAGCCGCTGCCGCCCCCGCCCGGACCGTTCCGCCCGAGCATGGCCGGCCGCGACTGGGATGAGCGTGATCAGGACCGGTTCGACGAACCCCAGCCGTTGCGTCGCCGCATCCCCAGCCGGGATCCGGAAGCCGAGGCCGATGAGTTCTACCGGCCGCGCCGCACCAGCAGAGCCGCCATCCCTGAGCGGGCGGCCAGCCGCCGTGACAGCGCCGACGATTGGAGCCCGCGTTCCGAATCACGGGAGCCCGCCGCTCCCGCCACCTCCCGCCGCTACAGCACCGCCGCTCCCGCCAACAGTGATTTCGGTGCCAGGCGCCGTGATCGCGACAGCCAGCCGGAGCCGAGGCGTGGCAGCCGGCCCACCGCCAGCACGGAGGCCTTCCCCCGCTCCAGCCGCCGGCCGGCAGCCACGCCGCCGGAGCAGACCTCGACCTCCGGGCGCCCCGGTGTACCCCAGGGAGCCCCGATTCGCCCCGAATCTGAAGGGAGATCGGGAGGACCCGCCCCCGATGCCGTGAGCGATGCCGACTTCACCCCTGTGACCCGGCCTGCCCCCCGCGACAACTCCTCCCGCTTCGACGACTGAACTTCGACGACTGAACTTCGATAACTGAACTTTGTTAACTGGATTCGACAACTGACCGTCGAGAACTGAACCACCCGGCTCCCACCGCCTCCGCGCTGTCCTGGCCGACAGCCCTGCTGCTGGCACTTGCCAGCAGCGGCTGCAGCAGCATGCCCGCCCCCAATGCGGGCTTCGGCGGCAGCAATCGCGCCGACCCCGCCCTCAGCGGCGATGGCCGCTGGCTGGCCTCGGTGATCGAGCAGGGGGGCACAAGCCGGGTGATTCTGCAGAGCCAGCCGGGTGGTGCGCTGCAACCCCTGCGCCACCTGGGGCCGCGCACCACCCCCCACGGCTCCCCCTCGCTCAGCTGGAATGGCCGTTACCTGGCCGTTCTGGCATCAGCCGGTGAGCGCCGGCTGATCGCCATCGAAGACCGGCAGCGCGGCTCGCTGTTGCGGCTGCCCCTGCCCGGTGGCAGCCAGCCGGAGCGTCTCAGCCTGGCACCGGATGCCAGCCGGCTTGCCGTGCAGCTGCAGCAGCAGGGGAGGCGGCGCGTGCAGCTGTTCAGTCTCCGGGCCCTGCTGGAGCCGGACCGGCCCGGTGGGATCCGGGAGCTGGGCGGGGGGCTGGCTCCGTGATCCGGCCTGGTCTGCGAGCCTGGGGGCAGCCCGTTGGCGCCACGGTGCTGCTGCTGGCTGCCCTCGCCATGGGCTGTCAGCCGATGGCGCTGCAGCCCCTGCCGGCGATCAACGGCCGCCTCGAGCAGGCCGGCAGCAGCCGGGAGCCTGCCCTGGGTGATCGCTGGCTGGCGGTGATCGTGGGGCAGGGGGGCCGGGAGCGGGTGGAGCTGCTCGACCTCGAGCGCGGCCTGCCGGTGCCGCTGCCCGGTCTTAACCGGGCCGATGCCCAGCCGGTGAGCGTCAGCGTCGCTGCAGCCGGTGATCGGCTGGCCCTGGTGCGCCAGCTGGAGGGCCGCACCGAGCTGGTGCTCTACCGGCGCTCGGTGGCCAGCCTGCAGCTGCTCCGGATCCAGCCGGAGGGGGTGCCCAGGCGGGTGCAGTTGCGCGCTGATGGCCGCCAGCTGGCGGTGGAGGTGAGCCGGCAGGGCCTCTGGCAGATCGACCTGTTCCAGCTGCCCTGATCACTGGTTCAGCCTGATCGGCGGCCGGGCTCAGGGCACCAGCCCCGCCCAGTGCAGAAAGGTCTGGCCGCTGATCGCCTCCACCAGCAGCACGGCCGTGAATCCCACCATCGCGAAACGGCCGTTCACCCGTTCGGCGTAGGTGCTCCAGCCGAAGGCCGGCACGTCATGGGTGGTGGCGCTGGCGGAGCTGCGGGGGGCCGGTGGCGCGGTGACGGAATCAGACACGGGATCAGGCCTGGGAGTTCAAGTCATAGCCGGCCGCCGGCAGCAGCCGCCAGGCGCCGCTGCCATCGAGTTCCAACACCGTGTCGTGGAAGGCGGTGAGGGTGGGCCGGTGGCCGACACTGACGCAGGCCATCTCCCGCTCAGCCAGCAGGGTGTAGAGATGGCGCTCGGTGGCCACATCCAGGGCACTGGTGGCTTCGTCCAGCACCACGAATCGGGGACTGTTCAGCAACAGCCGGGCGAAGGCGAGGCGCTGCTGTTCACCGAGCGAGAGCAGGCGGGGCCAGTCCTGCTTGATGCTGAGGTCGGGATAACGGCTGACCAGCTCATTCAGGCGTACCTGTTCGAGCACGTGGCGCAGCTGCTCGTCGGTGAAGCGTTCCGGATCGAGCGGGTAGGCCAGCTGTTCCCGCAGGCTGCCCAGCAGCATGTAGGGCTTCTGGGGAATGAACAGCAGATCGCCTTCGGCTGGCCGCTGCACCCGGCCGCTGGCCGGTGGCCACAGGCCGCTCACCAGGCGCAGGAAGGAGGTCTTGCCGCAGCCGGAGGGGCCCACCACCAGCAAGCGCTGCCCCCGCTCCACCGAGAGGCTGAGATCGCGGATCAGGGTGCGTTCGGTGCGGGGCGGCACCAGATCGACGTGCTGCACCACGATCTGATCAGCGGCTGAACCGCTCAAGGGCATGCTGCTGCTGCCGGTATCGAGGGGCCCCTGCCCGGCGCCGATCGCCTCGACCTTGCCCTGGAAGCCCTCCAGACGGCTGATCGCCGCCGAGAACGCCGCCAATCGGTCGATGTTGTTGACGATGTAGCTGACGGAGAACAGCACCTGAGAGAAGGCGATGCTGGCCTGACCGAAGACGCCGAAATCCACCTCCTTGGCGAAGTAGATCGGTGCGATCACCAGCCAGGGCAGGAAGCGCGAGAAGTAGTCGTAGGAGCGCTGGATCACGCTGATCAGCGCTTCCCAGATGATCAGGCGGTTGTAGTTCGTGATGGCCCCATCGAGGCGGCGCTCTGCCTCCCGGGATTCCTGCTGCTCCCCCCGGTAGAAGGCGATCGCTTCAGCATTGTCGCGGATGTGCACAAGGCCGTAGCGAAAATCGGCTTCAAGCTTGAGCTGCAGATAATTCAGGGCCACCAGTTTACGGCTGGCGAAGATGATCACAGCCGTGCCCGCAACCGAGTAGACAAGCAGCCAAAGGGCCAGCTGAGAACTGATCGTCCACAGCACGATGATGAAGCTGAAGAAGGTGAGCAGGGCGGAGAGGATCTCCACGGTCACGCTCAGGCTGGTGCTGGTGAAACTGGCGGTGTCCTGGGAGATCCGCTGATCCGGGTTGTCGATTTCCTCAGCGGTTTCATCATTCGGATTGAGCACGTAGTAGGCCCTGTTGCTGAGGTACCTCCCCAGCAGCCGACCGCTCAGCCACTCCCGCCAGAGCAGGCCCAGTCGGGGGATGATGTAGCCCTGCAAGGCCCGGATCGGCAGGGCCAGCACCAGGCAGAAGGCATAGATGGCAACGATCTTCCAGAAGCCGTTCTCGTCGTAGGCGACCAGGGCGTTGTCAACGTTGCGGGCGATGAAGCTGATGCCCACATTGATGCCGTTGATCACCAGGATCAGCAACAGGATCACCCCCAGCAGCAGCCACGGCAGCCAGCGCCCCTGCCGCAGCCGCCCCCTGAACACACCGAAACAGGCCAGGCCGGCCACCATCAGTGCGGTCACCAGTGGACCGACCGGTCCGCTCCACAGGCCCGCCACCCGTTCCGGAATGCCCGGTAGGAAGCGGCTGCGCAGATCGGGAATCAAGGCGCCCGAGAGGCTCACCACGCCGGTGAGCAGCAGCAGGGTCACCCCCACCACCACGGCCACCATCGCCACCACCAGCAGCAGGAACTGCCAGGGCTGGCTGTCCTCCACCGGCAGGAAGTAGGGCTGGGCCAGGCGCTGAAGCTTGCCCAGCTGCTCGCGGAAGGCCTTCAGGAGAGACATGGGGCGGGGCAGGATGGGGGCATTGTCGCCGCTGACCCCTCAGCCCGGCGGCCAGGCGAGGGGACGGCCGCCGATCACGTGCACATGCAGGTGAAAGACGGTCTGGCCGGCTTCGGCGCCGCTGTTGATCACGGTTCGAAAGCCCTGCAGGCCCTCCTGGCGAGCCACCCGGGCGGCCACCAGCAGCAGGTGACCCAGCAGGGCAGCCTGTTCCGGTGCGGCCTCATCCAGCCGGGCGATCGGCTCGCGGGGGATCACCAGCACGTGCACCGGCGCCTGGGGGGCCACATCGCGGAAGGCCAGGCAGAGGTCGTCGGCGTACACCTGATCGCAGGGGATCTCGCCCCGCAGGATGCGGCCGAAGATCGTGTCGTCTGTCGGGGCCATGGCGCCTGAGCGGAGCGAACGGGAGCGGGCGAGTCACCCGGTGGCACTGAACCAGTGGTGATCCCTGTGAGCGATGTTGGCACGATCCATGACAGCGGCGTTGCAGGGCCTGGAGGCCCATCCGGTGACCGTGGAGGTGGACCTCGGCCCTGGCCTGCCGGCCCTGACCCTGGTGGGCCTGGCCGACACGGCGGTGCAGGAGGCGCGGGAGCGGGTCCGTTCCGCCCTGCGCCATAGCGGCTTCCGTGTGCCCCAGGGGCGGGTGGTGGTCAATCTGGCGCCGGCGGATCTGCGCAAGGAGGGGCCGGCTTTCGATCTGCCGGTGGCCCTGGGGCTGCTGGTCGCCAGCGGTCAGCTGGAGCCGGCGGCGCTGGCGCAGGTCTGGAGCGCAGCCGAGCTGGGGCTCGACGGCAGCCTGCGGCCGATCCGCGGCATGTTGTCGATTGCCCTGCAGGCCCGCGCCAGCGGTGCCCGGGCGTTGCTGGTGCCCAGCGCCAATGCCTGTGAGGCCAGCCTGGTGGATGGCCTGCCGGTCTGGCCGGCCGCCAGCCTCTCCGACGCGATCAGCCAGTTGCGTGGCCCTGCGTCAGCTGCGGCCCGGCCGCCCGACGACGAGACCGCAGTCGCCCTGCCGGCGGGGCTGGACCTGGCGGCAGTGCAGGGGCAGCAGCATGGACGCCGGGCCCTGGAGATCGCTGCCGCCGGCGGCCACCATCTGCTGCTGATCGGCCCACCGGGCAGCGGCAAGACGATGCTGGCCCGCTGCCTGGCCTCGCTGCTGCCACCCCTCAGCCACGCTGAGGCCCTGGAACTCACCCGCATCCATTCGGTGGCAGGTCTGCTCAGCGGAGACGAGAGCCTGGTGCGGCAGCGTCCGTTCCGGGCGCCGCACCACAGCTGCACCGGCACGGCCCTGATTGGGGGCGGCAGCATGCCTCGGCCCGGTGAAGTGGGCCTGGCCCATCTGGGGGTGTTGTTCCTTGATGAGCTCACGGAATTCCGCCCCGGTGTGCTCGACCTGCTGCGCCAGCCGCTGGAGCTGGGGGAACTGCGGCTGCAGCGTGCACGCCATTGCTGTCACTTCCCCTGTGCGATCACCCTGGTGGGGGCCGCCAATCCCTGCCGTTGCGGCTGGCATGGCGATCCGGAACGGCAATGCAGCTGTTCTGAAGCGGAACGCCGCCGTTACTGGTCGCGGCTGTCGGGGCCACTGCTGGATCGCATCGATCTGCAGGTGGTGATGCGCCGGCCCCAGGCCGCCGATCTGGCCGCTCCCTACAGAGCGCCCGCTGTGACCGATGAGCCGCCGGAAGCCAGCGCAGCAGTGGCTCGACGGGTGCGGCGGGCCCACAGGCGCATGGCGAGCCGCAATCCTGCTGGCCTCAACAACGCCCGTCTGCCTTCAGCAGACCTGCGGCGACTGGCCGAACCGGATGGGGCCGCCCTGCGGTTGTGGGAGCAGGCGGTGGATCAGGGCCGGATCAGCGCCAGGGGCGGTGAGCGTGTGCTGCGGGTGGCGCGCACGATCAGCGACCTGGAGGGCGAAGGGCCGATCTCAGCGGCAGCCCTGGCCGAAGCCCTGCTTTATCGCAGCTTTGATCAGCAGCGGGATTGCAGCTGAAGGCCAGCGCAGGCCCCACACGGATCAACCCAGGTGGGGCGGCCGAATGGGGGGATCAGTCTCGCCAGTGGCTCTTGGGCTGAGGATCAGCGGCGGCGGCGGCGCTGCTGGGCCTTGCGCTTGTACTTCTCGGTGGGGGTTTCGTGGTGGCGCAGCCGCTTCAGGTCGGCAAAGATGCCCGCCTTGGACACCTGGCGCTTGAACCGACGCAGCGCCGATTCGATGCCTTCGTTTTCACCGACGGTGACCTGGGTCATGTAGCGGAGCGGAACTCACGGAGTCATCCACCCTAGCAACCACCCCTTCCTGCTCAGGACCCACTCGCCGGTGGGAGGGTCGGCAGCGGCTGGGGTGAGGGAGCCGTGGCCGCCGGACCGTCAGCCCAGGTGGCGCGGTAGAGGTACACATGGCCCAGATTGCGGCCGTTGTAGGCCCTTCGCTTCAGTTCCCAGCCAGGCTCGAACAGCAGCTGCAGGAAGCCGCTGCCCGGTCCCTGGGTGCGGGCCACCACCATCTCAGGACCGGCATCGGCGCGGGTGGGCACCGCCATCAGCACGGTGTCGTCGGCCCGCTTCACCACGCTCAGGCGATAGGTGGTCGCCAGATCGGTGCCGCCGACGCGCACGGAATACCCGTTCGCGTCGAGGAAGCGGCCGCAGATGCCGGTGAAATCAAAGGTGGAGAGCAGGGGATTCACCTGGGTCGGTTGGCTCCCCTGGGTCGCGAAGCAGGGACGGCGGTTATTGAGCTGCTCGTAGATGTTCAGCTGGGCTCGGCTGCCGTCGCCGATCGGCGCAGCCACCAGCACGAAGTTCTGCTGGTTCAGATCAGCGATCTGAAACAGGGCCTGGGCCGTGGTCGGGGGGGCGCTGGACACGAGGGCGGCGCACCAGCCGCTCACCGCGAGAGCTGCCCGGAGGCGGGAGGAAACAGGCATGGCGGCAGGACCTGGCAACAGTCGCGTGCAGGTCGCCAGAGTAAGCAGGTTGCAGCTGCTCCACCAGAGCGGCCCGGCCAGTCGCCGAGCCGATCGCTCCGCCGGCCGCGCCAGGATCAGACTGGCCGGTTGATCCGGATCGCCACCAGCAGGGTGATGACAGTGCCGGGCAGGGTCAGGCCCAGGATCCAGCGGGTGGTGCTGATTCCGAGGTCGGGTTCGCCGTAAGCCAGCTCAAACACTGATCCGGTGGCGGCGATGCCCAGCAGGCAGGCCAGGGCCAGGAACAGTCCGGCCAGAGGTTTCATCGGCATGGGTTCGGTTCAGAGGATCGGCTGCACGTCGCCGCGCTGGAAGCCATGGTCCTGCAGCTCGGCGTTGAGGCTGAGCTCGTCGGTGACACGATCCACGAACAGCACACCGTTGAGGTGGTCGAGTTCATGCAGGATGCAACGGGCCAGCAGACCTTCAGCCTTGAGCCGTTGCGGGCGCCCCATCTCATCGCGGAAGGTCACCTCCACGGTTGAGGGACGCACCACGTGCAGGTAGACGCCGGGAATGCTCAGGCAGCCTTCCTCGTAGGTGTCGAGGGTGGGGCCGTAGCTGCGGATCTCCGGGTTGATCAGCACCAGCGGTGGGTTGGCGGCATTGTCGGGCTCCAGATCGATCACCAGCAGCTGCTTGGGCACACCCACCTGGGGTGCAGCCAGGCCGATGCCCTTGGCGGAGTACATGCTGCGCAGCATGTCGCGGGCCAGATCGCGCACGGGCTCATCCACTTTGCTGATCCGGCGTGCAGAAGTGCGCAGCGCCGCATTGCCGAGGGTGTGGATCTGCAGGGGCGGCTGCTCTACCGCAGCTTTCGGCACCAGCACGCTGTGACTGGTGCGGGCGGCCGAGCGGGCCATCTGGGCAAAGCTGCCTGCCAAGGAACCACCTCCCGTTTCCAAAGATTTACTTTAAGTGGCCTGCGACAGGGGCCCGCGTGGCTGCACCGCTTGCGTCCAGCCCTCTCGATGCGGCAACAGCGCTGGGAAGCACGCCGTTGTTCAAGGAACCGCGGCTGAGCGGCGGCCGTCTGCTCTGGCTGGAGCAGCGCCCTGCAGAGCGGGGGCGCACCACGCTGATGCTGCGCCGACCCGGCTCGGCGCTGGCCGAGGAGGTGACCGCCGGCGATTGGAATCTGCGCAGCCGTGTGCACGAGTACGGCGGTGGTGCTGTGGCGGTGGGTGCCGACACGCTGGTGTGGGTTCACGACGGCGACCGCTGCCTGTGGCGGCAGGCGTTGGCGGCCGGCGGCGGCGGCGCCATGGGCGCACCGCGGCGATTGCTGGAGCCGGGGGAGCGTGGCTTCGCCGACGGCCTGATCGATGCGGGGCGCGCGCGCTGGATCGGGGTGATGGAGGCCGGTGGCCGTGATTGGCTGGTGGCCGTGCCTCTGGCCGGTGGGGAGCCGCAGCCGCTCCACGAACCAGCCGATTTCTGCGGTTATGCCGTCCTCAGCCCCGACGGCCGTCGGCTGGCCTGGGTGGAGTGGCAGCAGCCCCACATGCCCTGGGAACGCAGCCAGCTCTGGCTGGCGGAGCTGAGCGCCACGGGCCACCTCCTGAATCCCAGGCCCGTGGCTGGCTCCGGTGCGGGCGATCCCCGGGGGATCTCTGTGTTTCAGCCACTCTGGATCAGCTCCAGCACCCTGGTGGTGGCCAGCGATGCCTCGGGCTGGTGGAATCTGCAGCGCTTCGACGCAGCAGCCGGGCAGTGGCAGGCCCTGCTGCCGCTGGAGGCTGAGTTCGCCATGCCCCAATGGGTGTACGGCATGGCCACCACCGCCTGGGACGGGCAACAGTTGTGGGCGGCCGCCTGCCGGCAGGGGCGCTGGCAGCTGGGGCGGGTCAGTCTCGATCCGACGGTGCTGGGTACGGCGGCCGCCTGGCAGCCGCTGGAGCAACCGTTCGATGACCTGGCTGGCCTGAGTGCCGAGGCGGGCCGGCTGGTGGCGATCGCCAGCGATCCGATCCGGCCCCAGGGCCTGCTGGAGATCGACCTGGCCAGCGGCGACTGGACCCACACGCCTGTGGCGCCGAGCCCGATCGCGGCCGAGGCGATCAGCTGCCCCGAACCGCTGTGGTTTCCAGGACACGGCGATCAGCCCACCCACGCCTGGTACTACCCACCGACCGGCGGCCCCCACCCGGCACCGCTGCTGGTGAAGGGCCATAGCGGTCCCACTGGCATGGCCCGGCGAGGCTTGAATCCGGCGATCCAGTACTGGACCAGTCGGGGCTGGGGCGTGGTGGACGTCAACTACGGCGGTTCGACCGGCTTCGGGCGCGCCTACCGCGAACGGCTCGACGGGCAGTGGGGGGTGGTGGACGTGGCCGACTGCGCCGCCGCCGCCCGGGCCCTGGTGGCGGCGGGCCGGGCCGATCCCGACCGCATCGCCATCGAAGGCGGCAGCGCCGGCGGCTTCACCGCCCTGGCTGCCCTCTGCTTCACGGACGTCTTTCGCGCTGGCGCGAGTCGCTACGGCGTCACCGACCCCAGCGCGCTGGCAGGCGAGAGCCACCGCTTTGAAGCCCGCTATCTCGATGGCCTGATCGGCCCCTGGCCCCAGGCGCAGGCCATCTACGCAGCCCGCTCTCCATTGGCCCATGCCGCAAGGATCCAGTGCCCGGTGATCTTTTTTCAGGGTCTCGACGACCGGGTGGTGCCGCCGGAGCAGACCGAGCAGATGGCGGCGGCCCTGGAGCGCAACGGTGTGGCGGTGGAGGTGCACCGGTTCGCGGGGGAGGGCCACGGGTTTCGCAGCAGCGCCGTGCAGATCGCCGTGCTGGAGTGCACCGAAGCTTTCTTCCGCCGCCACTTCCACCTGTGATGATCCTGCTGGCCCTGGCGGTGCTGGCCGTGCTGCTGCTGCTGGGCACGGCGGCGGGGCGGGCCCTGGGGATGACCCGCTGGGGTGTGCCGGAAGCCCTGCTGGCCGGTGTTCTCGGCCTGCTGATTGCCCCCTCTGGTCCCCTACCTCTGCTGCCACCGGGCGTGATCGCCTTCTGGAGCGGCCTGCCTCTGGTGCTGCTCACCCTGGTGTTCGGGGCGCTGCTCCTGGCCAAGCCGCTGCCGCGCATCGGTGCCCTCTGGCGGCCGGTGGCGGCGCAGCTGCTGCTGGCCCTCACCCTTGCCTTCGGTCAGTTCGTGGTCGGCGGGCTGGCGGTGTTGCTTGTGCTGCAGCCGCTGCTGGGGGCGCCGCCGGTGATGGCGGCTCTGATCGAGGTGGCCTTTGAGGGCGGCCACGGCTCGGCGGCGGCGATGGCTCCGGCTTACGCGCGGCTGGGTCTGGAGGGTGGGGAGTCGCTTGGCCTGGCGATGGCCACGGTGGGGCTGCTGAGCGCCACCCTGGCGGGGGGGCTGGTGGTGCTGCTCGGCCGCAACCGGCGTTGGCTGCTGGCCAGCAACCTGCCGATCGCTCAGGCTGCTGGCGCGTCAGCAGAGGGCGGGATGCCGCCATCCCCTGCTGACGATCAGCCCTGGCTGGTGCGGGGCGCTGAGGTGCTGCGCCGCTGGTTGCCGAATCTGGCGCTCGCCGGCGTGGCCGTGTTGCTGGGGGTGCTGATGCTGGGCGGCCTGCGGCTGCTGGCCGCCCGCCTCGGCGGTGGTTTCGCCCTCGTGATCGATGGGTTGCCCGCCTTCCCGTTGGCGTTGGTGGGCTCCCTGCTGGTGCGCCTGGCTCTGGAGCGGGCTGGGTTCGCCCACTGGGTGGTGCCGGCGGTGCAGGTGCGGATCGGCACCCTGGCCGCCGATCTGCTGATCACCGCCGCCACGGCCTGCCTGGATCTGGGCCAGCTGGCCGCCCAGTGGCTGCCGCTCGCCGTGCTGGCGTTGGCGGGGCTGGCCTGGAACGTGGGGGTGGTGCTGCTGCTGGCGCCTCGGATCCTGCCGCCCAACTGGTTCGAGCGCGGTTTGGTGGAGTTCGGCCAGGCCACCGGCGTGGCGGCCAGCGGCCTGCTGCTGCTCACGATGGTGGATCCGCAGGATCAGGGCGACGCCCTGACGCCGTTCTCGATCAAGCAGTTGCTGCTGCAGCCCTTCCTGGCTGGCGGCATCATCACGGTGGTGGCGCCGCTGGCGATCGGCGGCTGGGGCCTGCCGATCTGGACGGGCCTCTGCCTGGCCCTGGTGATGGTCTGGGTGGGGCTGGGCCTGTGGCTGGGGCGAAGCCACCCGGCCGCGGCCGCGCCATGAGCGCTCAGCCGCCGTAGAGGAGGGCGGCGATCTGCGCCTGCACGCGCTCCAGTTCGGCGGCTCCCAGCAGCGGCGGTTCGCCCAGCCGGCAGGCCTCGAGATACATCGCTGCCAGTGTTTCCACCTCGATCGCAAGGCGCAGGGCCTGATCCAGACCGCTGCCCAGCGCCACCTGGCCGTGATGGGCCAGCAGGCAGGCCCGTCGCCCGGACAGGGCCTGCAGTGCCAGAGACGAGAGCTCGGCCGTGCCGAACAGGGCGTACGGAGCGCAGCGGATGTCGGCGCCCCCGGCCCCGGCCACCATGTAGTGAAAGCTGGGGATGGGACGGCCATGGCAGGCCAGGGCTGTGGCCCGGATCGAGTGGCAGTGCACCACCGCCCCCACCTCCGGCCGGCTGCGCAGCACATCGGCATGGAGGCGCCACTCCGACGAGGGCCGCCGCTGCTCCGCCGTTGGCTCCCCTAGCGGTTCGCCGTCGAAATTGATCGCCACCAGATCGGCGGGCTGCATCTGCTCGAAGGGCAGCGAGGTGGGTGTGATCAGCAGCCCTCCCTCACAGCGCGCCGAAAGGTTGCCGGAGGTGCCCTGATTGATGCCGGCGGCATTGAGGCGACGCGCTGTTGCCACCAGGGCTTGGCGCAGTTGATTGCTGTCG